>NZ_JACAQY010000016.1:17734-101120 GCF_013386835.1 Pseudomonas sp. IPO3774 | reverse complement strand
CGCTCCCACATTGGTTTTGTGTCGTTGTTTGAATCGTGCTTACAACAGAAAGCCGAGTGCACTCAGGCTGTCGGTGGAATTGATCAGCCGCACCACCTTGCGCTCCAGGGTCGCGACCCCGGCGCTGAACCGGATGCGGTAATTCAGGTCGGCCACAAACGGCGTGTGTACTCCGCGCTTGTAGGCGTACAGCAGCTGCGCACAGTTAACCTCCACCACCTCGCCCGCCGCTTCCACCAGGGTGAATCGCGACACACTGCGCACGGTTTTCGCCGCATCCACCGCCGACGGTGAATACCCCGCCGTCAGCCGTTCGATGCGCAGGTCACGCATGCGCGCATCGTCATAGGCATAGTTGAGGTTGGCTTCAAAATCCTCGGTGTCCGGGTCGATCGGCACGACGTAGCGCCCGCTCTCGCTCCACAACGCGGCCCATTGCACGTAGTCCTTGTGGTCCAGCAGTTCGGCTTCACGCCAGATGAATTCGATGGCCTGGGCCAGCGGTGCGGTAAAACCAGTCAGGGTGTTCATTGGCTCATCATCCTTTTCCACATGTCATAGGCCCCGCGCATGCCGCCTTCATCAGTGGCGTGGGATACCTTGTCGCCGTTGTCGGCCAGCACTTCGCGGTTCAGGCCACGGTTGACCAGGATCGGTGCGGCAACGCCGGCATACGAGCCGCGTTGCACCCGGTCCCAGGCTTCGGCGTCGTCGGGGCTGCCAAAGCCGAACGGGCCCTGGAAGTGTTCGTGGATGCGCAGGCGCTCGCGGTTGGCAACCTGTGGGCCGCCCTCCATGCCCAGGGCGACGTGGCGGATTTCGGTCTCGGTGACCGACACCGGGCGCAGCACCCGGAAGAACGACATCGACATGGCGACATTGGGAAACAGGTTGAGGTTGAACCCGGCACCGTGCAGCGAGCGCACGATGCGTCGCACCTGGGCCGGCTCCATGGTTTTCGACAGTTCTTCGGTGACGTGGGCGAAACGCTCCTGCAATTGCTCGGTACCGTCGTCGTGGTCCAGGTCGACATGCTCGGGCACCATCACCATCACGCTGTGGCCATTGCCCAGGGAATGGGTGACGGCCTGCTCGTCGGTCATGAACGAGAGCATTTCCGAGGTCTCGGCGTCCACCGACGACATGAACGACTTGTGCACGATCGGGAAGTGGTAGCCGTCGGTGGTGTTTTCCAGCTGGATCTTCCAGTTGCCCTTGAAGCTGAACTTGTGTTCGCCCTGGGTCTTGATCGGGTAGCCGGCGCCCTGCTTCATGAACAGGTCCATCCAGTGTTTGGCGCCGCCGAGAAAGTCGGCCAACGGTTCGATATCGTCGTTGTAGCTGGCGAATACCATCCCGGCGTAGCTGTCCACCCGCAGGCTGGTCAGGGGTAACTCGGACTTTTCCAGGATGCCTTCGTAGCCGTCCGGGTAAGGCAGCGCCCGCAGCTTGCCGTCCAAACCATAGGACCAGCTGTGATACGGGCAGGTGAAGCCGGTGGCGTTGCCCTTGTGCTTCTCGCAAACCGTGGCGCCACGGTGGCGGCAGCGGTTTTCCAGCACGTTGATCGCGCCTTTCTTGTCGCGCACCACAATCACCGGGCGCCGGCCAATGGTCGCGGTCTTGAAGTCGCCGCTGTTGCGCACTTCGCTTTCATGGGCGACCCAGACCCAGGTGCGGTAGAAGATCTTTTCCAGTTCGGCCTCGAACAGCGCCGGGTCGTTGTACAGCGAGACGTCGACGCGATCGTGCTTGACCAACTCGTCGAGGCTTTTCGATTTGGCAATCAGCCGGTATTCATGGGTACTCATGGAGCCCTCCTCAAGGCGTTGTTCTTATTGGCGAACCGTGATGCTCTGCTGCAGTTGTGCGCCGAGGGCACACACCCATTCGTCCTGGCCCTTACGGCCGACAATCTGTAGCCCGACCTTCAGCCCGCTGTCGGCCAGGGTCACCGGCACCGTCAACGCCGGGTGGCCGCTGAGGTTGAATGGCCGCACCAATGGCGTCATGCGGGCCACGGCCTGGCTGCCGTTGCGGGCTTCGGCCAGGGTCGGCGGCAGGTCCGGCATCGTCGGCAGCAGCAACACGGAGAATTCTTCGAGCGCGGCGTCCACCTGATGACTGAAGCGGGTGCGCACGACTTCGGCTTCGGCCAAATCAGCAGCGCTGGTGCGGCTGGCAGCCAACAAGCGTTGTTCGACATCCGCACCGATCAGGCCCTTGCCGGTGAGGTGACCGAAGGCTGCCCAGTTTTCGACGTTAATCACCGTAAGGCCGGCGCCGAACGCCGTGTCAAAGTCGTCCAGATGCAGACGCTGCTGACGCCAGCCGGCCGCGTCGACGGCAGCCATCAGGCTCGCCTTCAGCCATGGCTCACAGGCCACATCCAGAAAGCCCACCGGCACGCTGCCGGACGGCGCCGCCTGTGCCTGGAAACCCGGGCAAATCACCTGCATCGCGGCAATCAGGTCCTGCATGTTCGCGGCAAACGGCCCGACGCAATCGAGGCTGGATACCGCCGGTTGCGCGCCAATGCGGCTGACTCGGCCATAGGTCGGTTTCAACCCGGCAATCCCGCAGCACGCCGCCGGCACCCGCACCGAGCCGCCGGTGTCGGTACCAATGGCGATATCCGCCAGGCCCGCCGCAACCGCCGCGGCCGAACCGCTGGAGGAGCCGCCCGGCACGCGGTCTGGCGCCTGGGGATTGACGGGCGTACCGCTCCAGTCGTTGATGCCGGTGACGCCAAATGCCAGTTCATGCAGGCTGGTCTTGCCGACGATCTGCCAGCCGGCATCCAGGACCGCCTGCACCACGTGCGCATGCCGCGTCGCTGGCGGAGCATCGGCAAAGGCACGACTGCCCGAGCGGGTCGGATACCCGGCGATGTCGATGGAATCCTTGATGGCCACGCGTCGGCCGCTGCCACCGAGTAAAAATTCGCTGACGAAGGTACTCATGGGTTCACCCCCAACATGCTATTGAACAGGCGCTGCGTACGGAAATGCGCGATCAGCCAGGTGCCGTCGACACGGCGAAAATCGATGGCCAGCCGCGTGCCGAACAACTCGCTGCGCTGGTCGGCGTAGGTGGAAATCTGTTGCATGATCCACTGCCCTGCAGCCGCGCTGCCGTCTACCTGGATCGACTCACTGGTGAGGTAATGCAGGTTCAGCGCAAAGTGTTCCGACGGTGGCAGGTAGCTGCCGACAAACGCCGCCACCGCGTCGCGCCCCCGATGCTGGCCGAAGGTCTGCGCGGTACTTGTGCCAATGCCTTCCCACACCGCATCCACGGTGAACAGCTCGGCCAACTCGCGAACGTTGGTCGCCGCCCGGGGCACGTCGCACAGGTCCATGTAGCGCGCCATCAAGCGCCTTACCTGGCTCTCCCCTTCAAGGGTTTCAACACGCTGCAACAGGTCCATGGCTCACACCCTGGCCGCTTCGGGAATGGTCAGCGGGCGGCCGATCCGTGCTTCGACCTTGGCGTAGCGCCACAGGCTGTATTCACCCACCGGCGTGGTACGGAACAGGTTGCAGGCGTCGATCACCGACTGGTGGCAGTCGACGTCGGCCATGATGTAGACGGTCCACGGCGAGGTGGTCGACGGGCCGACCATCAAGCGGTCGTCATCCATCGCCCCCAGCACGTTGATGCCCGGCATGGCGCCGAGGTCGCCCATCATCTGGCTGAAGCCTTTCCACACGCTCAGGCCTTCGCCGGTAGGCAGGTCGAAAAAGTTCTGGGTGATGCCGATGCAGAAGACGACGCGCAGCGGTTCTTGAGTGGCTTGGGACATGGGTTGATCCTTGAAAGTCAGATGTAGCCAGGAAATGGAGGAACGCCGAGGAACACCGAGCCCGCGCCGTCGTACAGGCCTTCGCTGAGGAAGGCGTGCTGGGTCACCACCATGGCGTCGCGCAGGTAGCGTTGCAGCGGGTGGCGCAGGTAGATCGCGGTGGTGCCCGCCAGGCTGTAGGCGCTCTGCACCACGGCGGCGCCGGCCTGGGACACGTGAATGGCGGTCAGGCGCAACAGGCTGGTTTGCTCGGCCGTGACCGGGTTGCCGGCGAGGATCGAGTTCCACACTTGTTCGGTGGCGCCGTAGAAAAAGCCCCGAGCGGCGCTCAGCCGGGCTTCGGCCTTGGCGATTTCGATGCGCACGTAGGCGCGGTCCGCCAGTTTCGGTGCGCCGGTGATGCCGCTGCCGCTGGCCATGGCGCTGATTTCATCGAGGGCCGCGCGGGCCAGGCCAAGGTTGACCACCGCCAGCACCTGTGCGGCGTAGGCAATCGAGGGATAACGAAACAGCGGCTCGTCGATGGTGGCGGCGCCGCCACGGATGAAGGTCCAGCGCTCGTCGATGTATTGGTCGGTAACTCGCAGGTCATGGCTGCCGGTGCCCTTGAGGCCGACCACGTCCCAGTTTTCGATGATTTCAACCTGGCCGGGCTTGAACACGGCAGTGCGTGGCTTGCCGCCCGCCGCACCGATGCCCACGCCCAGCAGGTCGGCGCCTTTGCAGCCGCTGGCAAACTTCCAGGTGCCGTTGACCTGCCAGCCGCCCTCGACGGTTTCCGCCGGCTGCAACGGGAACAGGCCACCGGCAAACACCAGGTCGGGGCTGTCGGCGTACAGTTCGGCGAGGGTTTCCTGGGGCAAGGCCGCAAGATACACCCCGGCGCTGCCGAAGCTGGCAACCCAGCCGGCAGAGCCATCGGCTTCGGATATGCGCTCGATCATCTGCAAGAACGTTGCGGGGGCCAGGGCATCGCCGCCGAAACAACGGGGCGTGGCCGCCCGGTAGATGCCCACCTGCTTGAAGCGTTCGATCATGTCCCGTGGCACGTGGGAGCCGGCGTCGAACTCGTCGCGGCGCTGGCGCACTTCATCGAGCACCTGCTGGAACAGCGTGGGCTGCACGTCGGGTAAAGCGTCTGGTTGCACGAGGGCCGAACGCAGCATGGGCTTTCTCCGTTGTAGTTGTTATGGACGCCGTGTCGGGCGTTGATAGGTCCAGTGTAAAAAGCCCGACCACCGTCAACTATTGGGGCGTGCAGCCCACCGGCTAAAGAAATCCCCTAGTGCGCCCCCGATTACTTCTGAGCGTGCCCCCCGATGCAAACCGGTATAACTTGCCACCGTAGTCGTCCCCTCCACCGCCAAGGGCTACGCGATGTACCTACCCAATAACAATGATTTCCACACCCTGATCGAAGCCATGCCGATCTGCACCATCCTTCACGATGCGCAGAGCAAGGACATCCTCTGGGCCAACACCGCGGCGCTGTCGGCGCTGGGGTTTACCCTGGAAGAACTGATCCCGCTCAAGGCCCCGGACATGACCCGGGACGCACCGAAGTACAAGCGCTCCATCGGCTTGCGTTGGCTTGAGCGCGCGGCCCGCAGTGGCCAGCGCACCATCGAGTGGTGTTATCGCTCCAAGGCCGGGGTGGAGATTCTTTCGGAAGCGGTCGCGACGCTGGTGCACCTGGACGGGCGCGACGTGCTGATGGTGCAGTTCCGTGATATTTCCCGGGAAGACAAGGTGAAGCGGGACCTGATCCGCGCCGAGGAAGCCCGGCGTGTCAGTGAACAGCAGCTTGAATACCTGGCCCGATACAACGCCATGGGCGAGATGGCGGTGGCGATTGCTCATGAGTTGAGCCAGCCACTGGCGGCCACGCGCAATTTTATCGAGGGGGTTTTGATTCGTCTGGGCGATACCCACAGTGCCGACCAGGGGGTGAACTGGGGGCTGCAAAGTGCCGTGCGGCAGGTCGAGCATGCGTCAACGATCATCAAGAGTGTGCGTGATTATGTGGTCAAGCTGGAGCAGAGCGCGGAGTGGGTGGACCTCAATGAGTTGCTGCAGGAAACCCGATATTTCATCAGCCTGCGGGCCGAGCCGAGTCAGGTGCGGCTGGAGATCGTCCCGAGCGCGCAACCGCTGATGGTGCAGTGCGAGAGGGTGCTGATTGGGCAGGTGATTCTGAACCTGGCGTTCAATGCCATTGAAGAGATGAGTGAGCTGCCCGTGGAGCGTCGGGTGCTGCGGTTGCATGCCTGCCGGGATGGAAACGTGGCGCGGTTGAGTGTCGAGGATTGTGGGCGCGGGATTCAGGCCGTGGCGCGGGAGAAAATCTTTGACGGGTTCTTTTCGTCGAAGGTGGGTGGTAACGGGATTGGGCTGGCGTTGTGCAAGAACATCATTGGTCGGCATCAGGGGGATATCTGGGCGCAGAATCTGGAGCCGTGTGGGGCGGTGTTCAGTTTTTCGTTGCCTTTGATGGGGCCGTGAGATTGGGGCATTTGCGAAGCGGCTTTTCTGTAGGAGCTGTTCAAAAGTGAGCCGCTGCAAGAGCGGAACCCGTTTCTGCCATAACAAAAATAACGGATATACACCCTACCCCAAACCATTGGCACAGACACACAACCACTTGGCAGACACAACAATTCTTGCAATCGCCCCACAAGGCAGAATCCACTTGCAAGAATCTGCCAAAGCACCCGCGATTAGCAAAACACAATAATTCAGGGAGTGCCCCTAATGCGAAGCAACAGGATCAACGTACAGTCAGCGCTGGGTCTGGGCCTGCTTGTACTCGGCTTGAACAGCGCCCAGGCGGATTTACCGCCAGACACCATCGGCCAGACCACCCTGGCCTTTCCACCGGAAGCCCACCGCGCATTCGTGGTAGACGTCGAATTCGAAAGCTTCGTGGTCGGCCGCGTCACCGTGGTAGATCCCGACAAGAAGCGCGTCCTCGGCATGGTCCCCACCGGCTTCGCCGCGCCCTCGGCCCTGAGCCACGACCAGAAGACCCTGTACAGCGCCGACATCTACTATTCCCGCGGCACCCGGGGCGATCGCACCGATGTGCTCACCGCCTGGGACAGCTCCAGCCTGTCGCCCGCCTGGGAAGTGCTGATCCCGAACAAACGCGCCGAATCCCTGACCCAGCGCTATGGGCTGAAGACCAGCGGCGATGACCGCTTCGTCTACGTCTACAACTTCACACCCTCCACCTCGGTGACCGTGGTCGACACCCAGTCCCGCTCCGTCACCGCCGAAATCGCGATCCCGGGCTGCGTACTCAATTACCCGGTCGGCACTCGCCGCTTCGCCTCCCTGTGCGGCGACGGCAGCCTGCAAGTGGTGACGCTGAACGAGCAGGGCCAGGAAACCTCGCGCAACCGCACGCACTTCTTCGACCCCAACGCCGAGAAGCTCAACGAACGCGCGGTGAACGTGGGCGACACCTACTACTTCACCACCACCACCGGCACCATCCGCCCGGTAGATTTCTCCGGCGATGAGCCGAAAATCCTGCCGTCCTGGTCACTCACCACCGACGCGGAAAAGAAAACCGGCTGGGCCCCGGGTGGCTGGCAGTTGATGGCCGTGGCACCAAAGCTCAACCGCATGTACGTGCTGATGCACGACAACCACGAGCCGATGAAGTGGGAAGACCCGAGCACCATCATCTGGGCCTATGACCTCAAGACCATGAAGAAGATAGCCACCCTGGAAGCCCCGACCCCGGTCTGGAGCATGCAGGCCACCGGCGACGACAAGCCCCTGTTGCTGGGCGCCGACGTCGAAGGCGGCTTGCAGATCTTCGACCTCAAGACCAACAAACTCACCGGTAGCATGGCCAAGGTAGCGAAGACCGCAACCCAGATCATGAGCTACTAAAGAGGTTCGGCCATGCATATCGACCCGATCTTCATCATTGCCAGCGCCCTCGCCATCGCGGTGTTGCTGGCCAGTGCCGCGACCCACAAGTTGCGCGCACCGGCACGCTTCGCCCGGCAACTGGCCGATTACCAGTTGCTGCCAGAGGCAGTGACTCGCCCCGCCGCCCGGGTAATCCCGGTGCTGGAACTGGTGATTGCCTTTGCCCTGCTGGTGCCGGCCAGCCGTTCCTGGGCCGCCCTCGGCGCCGCCGGCCTGATTGCGCTGTACGCCGCCGCCATTGGCATCAACCTGTGGCGCGGCCGCCGGGACATCGACTGCGGCTGCGCAGGCCCCGACCAGGCGCAGCCATTGCGGCCGATCCTGCTGTTGCGCAACGGCGCACTGGTGGCCGTGGCCCTGCTGGCCAGCGTGCTGCCGATTGCCCGTGACCTGGGTTTTTTCGACGGCTTCGTCACCGTCGCCGCCAGCGCCGTCGCGCTGCTGATTTACGCCGCAGCCGATGGCCTGCTGGCGAACTCCCCTCTTCTGCTCAAACTGATTGGTAGGTGATCAATGGAAGGCCTTATTGTTTCCAACGTACTGCTGTGGGTACTGCTGCTGGCGCTGGCGTTTGCCGTGATGGGCCTGGTGCGCCAGATTGGTGTGCTGCACGGGCGCATCGCCCCGGCCGGCGCACTGATGGTCGACAAGGGCGTGGCGGTGAATGAGCCGGCCCCGCAAGTCACCGCTTCCGACCGTAAAGGCCGCCCGGTGAACTTCGGCTATGCCGGTGAGAAGAACCAGTTGCTGTTCTTCCTCTCGCCCACCTGCCCGATCTGCAAATCCCTGTTGCCGGCGATCAAGTCCATCGCCAGGGAACAGGCTGACCGACTCGATGTGGTGTTTATCAGCGACGGCGACATGGAAGCCCAGCACGCGCTGATCACCGAACACAAGCTGGACGACGTCACCTACGTGGTCGGCCCGGAAGTCGGCATGACCTACCAGATCGGCAAGCTGCCGTATGCCGCGCTGATCGACAAGAGCGGCACCTTGCGCGCCAAGGGCCTGGTCAATTCCCGCGAGCACCTGGACAGCCTGTTCGAAGTCGAACACCTGAAAAGCGCGACGCTGCAGGAATACCTCAACAGCCAGCCGCAGCCCCACGACCACAGCCACGGCCATAGCCACTGATTAAGGCAGGGAGACTCTCATGAAATTGCTGGATCTGTTATTCGAGCGCTCGACCCGTCGCCTGGCCGACACCACGTCGCGACGCAAACTGTTGGCCCGTATGGGTTCGCTGATGGTCGCAGGCGCCGCGTTGCCCCTGCTGCTGCCCCTGGACCGCACCAGCAAGGCGCTGGCTGCCGATAACCCGAAAGCCGGTGACCCGGGCGACCCGAACAGTTGCGACTACTGGCGCTACTGCTCCATCGACGGTTTCCTGTGCAGTTGCTGTGGCGGCTCGGTGACCTCCTGCCCACCGGGCACCGAGGCGTCCCAGGTGACCTGGATCGGCACCTGCCGCAACCCGGCGGATGGCAAGGACTACATCATTTCCTATAACGACTGCTGCGGTAAGCAAAGCTGCGCCCAGTGCGCGTGCACGCGTAACGACAGTGAGGAACCGGCGTACCGGCCGTTCAACAACAACGATGTGAACTGGTGCCTGGCGGCCAAATCCCACATCTACCACTGCACGGTCTCGATCATTCGCGGCGTCGCGGTTTAACTCACCCTTGTGGCGAGGGTTGCTCCCGTTGGAGTGCGAAGCGCTCCCAGAGATCTTGGGGCCGCAGCACAGCCCAACGGGAGCAAGCGCCCTCGCCACAGGTCAGTGCAAGAGGCTTGTCATGCGTACGTTGTTTTTGCTGAGCTTGATGTGTGTCTTCGCCACCCCGCTCGCCCAGGCTCGGGCCATTCCCAATCCAAACCAGAAGCACGCACCGGGCAATGAGTCGCCGCAAACGCCGATCGCCCAGGCCGGGTACAGCGTGGCGACCAACTATCAGCTGCAGTGTGCCGGCTGCCATCTGGGCAGCGGCATGGGCTCGGCGGCGAACGACACACCGAGGATGACCGGGTTTGTCGGCAACTTTCTGAAGGTGCCAGGCGGGCGGGAGTTTTTGGTACGGGTGCCGGGGATGTCGCAGTCGGCGCTGAACGATGGGCAACTGGCGGATTTGCTGAACTGGCTGATGCGCCCGGACGGGATGGCGGGCAAGAGTACGCCGGTGGATTACAAGCCCTATAGCGCTGCGGAAGTGACTGAGTTACGGCACAAAGCGATGCTCAATCTGCCGGGCACAAGGGCGGGGTTGATCAAGGAAATGCGGGCGCAAGGGATTGCGATTGAAGATGGAATGCCCAACTGAACGAAACGCGATCCAAATGTGGGAGCGGGCTTGCTCGCGAATGCGGTGTGTCAGTCACCCAATGCATCAACTGAAACACCGCATTCGCGAGCAAGCCCGCTCCCACATTTTTGATCGGCGTATCCCCTGATCAGGCGTGTTGTTTGCGGTACTCACCTGGCGCAATGCCGAACCGTGACTTGAACGCCGTCGAAAAATAACTCGAATCCGAAAACCCCCACGAGTACCCCAGCACCGAAAGCTTTTCCTCCACCCTGGATTGGCGCAGGGATTCAGCACACAAATCCAGCCGTCGGTTCTTGATGTACCGCGCCACCACCAGGCCCTTGCGGGCAAAGATCCGGTACAGCCCGCGCACCGACATCCCCACCTCCCGCGCCAGCCACTCGGGGCACAGCTCTTCGGAGCGAATGTGCTGGTCAATGCACTCCAGCGTCTTGCGGAACACTCGCTCATGGGCGTCGCTGCCCTCGCCCGCCTGGCTGATCGCCGGGCGCAGCAGGTTGATGATCGCCTCCAGCGTCGCCTCGCTTTCCTGCAAGGTCAGGTTGTCTTGCCGGGTGGCCTCCAGAATCAGCTGCCGGGACAGCATCGCCATCGGCGACGCCGCCTCGATCCGGTGCCCGCATTTGACCGGGTTGAAACGCAAGGTCTGCTCCACCAGGTACGACGGCAGGATCAACGACAACTGCCGCGAATTCTCGCTGTAGGTGAAGTCGCTGGGGTGCGCCGCATCGATCAGGGTAATGTCGCCGGCGCGCAACAGCGCCTTGCTGTCACCCTGGGCCATGCCGGCCGTGCCGTCGAGCTGGAACACGGCAAAGTACTTGCCGCCCTCGCCCGCCGCGATTTGGCTGGAGGTACGAAACAGCCGCGCCTGGCAGGCGTCGACAAAGCTGAGTTTCAGCGCGCCGCTCTGGTACTCGCGGATCTGCCCGGAAAAACCATCCCCCAGGATCTGCCCATCGAATGCGCCACAGATCTGATTGATCTGATGGATCCATTGGTCGAACCCATCACAGCGCTGTGCAATTGAAGACATCATGTTCAGGCCTCACGCAGGCTTATTTTTATTCTCTACGCCACATTACTCCACCCGTTCTCCTGAACAGCGTCGCTCCTTATTTCAGGCCTCCGAACCGCCGGTAAAAGCTTTCGCCAACGTCCGGCAACGGGCCGTCGGCAGTTTCCAGCGCGCTGTTCAGCCATTCCTCGGCCTTGGCGTAGATCAACCGGTAAATATTGCGGCACAACTGGCGGGCGGCGCGGCCTTCCCAATCGCCGGGAAGCAATTCATCGGGCAATTGCGGGTCGCGCAGCAGCAGTTTGCGGTACTCATGGATAAGCAGGACCCGTGCCAGGAAACAATCCGCAGGCTGTAGCTGTTCCTGCTCGCGAAGCGCTTGCCAGAGCGGTCGGAACAGTTGGATGAACTCGCTGTAATGGGCCGCCAGCTCCTCGATGTTCCAGCTCTCGCGCACCTGCACCCGCAGGGCCTTGGAGGCCAGTACATCCTGGGCGGTGGTTTCGAAGACGATGGTGTCTTCCTGGGCGCCGAGGTCGAGCAAGGTGGCGTTGACGTCGGCGCGGTCGCTGCGTGGGCAGGCCAGCACGGTCGGGGCAATCGCACCAAAACCTTGCCACTCCAGCTCTTCACGCACTTGTTTGCGCTTGTCCTGGGTCAACTGCGTGAGCATCACCAGGCACCACGAGCCATCCCATGCCGGCACGCTGGAGCTGTAGACCCGCTTGAAGGCCTTGTCGAAACGCCGACGCCCGGCACCGGTCAGGCTGTAGTAGCTGCGGCGCCCGACTTTTTCGGCGGTCAGCCAGCCTTCCTTGGTCAGGCGAAAGATCGAGGTGCGGATCAGCCGTTCATTGATGCCGATGGGTTCGAGCAACTGGATCAGGCTGCCCAGCCACACCGTCCCGCCGTGGGGTTCGATGGCGTCCCCGTACAAGGTGATGATCAAGGAACTGGCGCGAATCGGCGTCTGCTCCTGGAAGCGGGTAATCAGTTGGTTCAGGGGTGTCAGTGACGACATGGGCGTACCGAGGCAAAAAGAGAAAATATACCGTTTTTAGCGGCGTCGGGATGCAGGCGATTCATCTGCCCTTGGGCCGCAGGCCGCTGTCGCTGATGCGTGGGCGATCAGCTTCCGGTGCGCTCAGGGGTGCGCATTCCTGCATCTGCTCCAGGCAACGCTGAGCCAGGCGCTGGTATTCACGGGTGCCGGTTTGTTTCCAGTGCACCTCTTCATCACTGAGGCTGCGCTTGACGCTGGCCGGCGCGCCCATCACCAACGACTGCTCAGGGCACTCGAAACCGGCTTTGACGAACGCCGCCGCCGAGACGAATGAGCGAGCGCCGATACGGGCGTTGTCCATCACCACCGCATTCATGCCCACCAGCGCATCGGTGCCGATCCGGCAACCGTGCAGCACGGCGCCGTGGCCGATATGGCCGTTGCGCTCGACCACCGTGTCGCTGTCCGGGAAGCCGTGCATCACACAGGTGTCCTGCAGGTTGGCGCCTTCTTCGAGGACGATGCGCCCGAAGTCGCCGCGCAAACTCGCCAGCGGCCCTACATAGCAATGGGGGCCGATGATCACGTCGCCGATCAGTACCGCCGAGGGATGGACGTAGGCCGTGGGGTCGACCACCGGGGTCAGGCCGTCGAGGCTGTAGCAAGTCATGGGGATTCCTTTTATGGCGTATTCGCAAAGCGATGCCGATCTTGGCTTATTTTGTATCACATCATTTTTACAAGCACAAAGCTGAAAAAGCGTATCGCTTGAATCATGTGTCGCCGTGGCTTGATACGGTGCCGCTGATAATCGACGTAAAGCCAATAAAATAGGGGATTTATCAGGTATTTACCGACCAGCACAGCGAGCAGTTCATTTTCATCAAACTCAAAACAAGACACACCAAATCAATTTTATCGTTGCATTTATGTATCACGTTAAAGCTATACTCCGGCAAAACCGGCTGACCACGCCGATCCAATAATGAGCCGGCTGACCGCCGAGCGTGCACCGTGAGGGCCTCACGACCATGAACTTCGAACACATCCTGTTTTCCATCGAGGCCGGCGTCGCCCTGCTCAGCCTCAATCGCCCCGAACAGCTCAACAGCTTCAACACGCAGATGCACGGCGAAGTCCAGCAAGCGTTGAAGCAAGTCCAGGAAAACCCCGACGTGCGCGTGCTGCTGCTCACCGGTGAAGGCCGCGGCTTTTGCGCCGGGCAAGACCTCAGCGACCGCAACGTGGCACCCGGCAGCGCGGTGCCGGACCTGGGCGAATCCATCGAGAAGTTCTACAACCCGCTGATCCGCCAACTGCGCGACCTGCCTTTGCCGGTGATCTGCGCGGTCAACGGCGTGGCGGCCGGTGCCGGCGCGAACATCCCGCTGGCCTGCGACCTGGTGCTGGCAGCACGCTCGGCGAACTTCATCCAAGCCTTCTGCAAGATCGGCCTGATCCCCGATTCCGGCGGCACCTGGACCCTGCCGCGCCTGGTGGGCATGGCCCGCGCCAAGGCGCTGGCCCTGCTGGGCAACCGCCTGAGCGCCGAGCAGGCCGAGCAATGGGGCCTGATCTACCGCTGCGTGGACGACGCCGACTTGCGCAACGAAGCCCTGACCCTGGCCCGCCACCTGGCCATGCAACCGACCTACGGCCTGGCGCTGATCAAGCGCAGCCTGAACGCCAGCCTGAGCAACAGCTTTGACCAACAACTGGAGCTGGAGCGCGACCTGCAACGCCTGGCCGGGCGCAGCGAGGATTACCGCGAAGGCGTCGCCGCCTTCATGGAAAAACGCAGCCCAAGCTTCAAGGGCCGCTGAGAGGAGCGCACCACATGACCAACCATGAAGCCATGAACCTGGCCAACCAGTGCGCCCAGGCCATGTTCAGCCGCGATGCCGCCAGCCAGGGCATGGGCATGCGCCTGCTCTCGGTGGAGCCGGGTTGCGCACGACTGGGCATGAGCGTGCGCGCCGACATGATCCAGGGCCACGGCACCTGCCACGGCGGCTACCTGTTTGCGCTGGCGGACTCGGCATTCGCCCTGGCCTGCAACAGCTACAACGACGCCACCGTGGCGCTGGGCTGCAGCATCGACTACATCGCCCCGGCCCACCTGGGCGACACCTTGAGTGCCGATTGTCGCGAGCAAAGCCGCTCGGGTCGCACCGGCAACTACGACGTCCGTATCGAAAACCAACTGGGCCAGCTGATTGCGCTGTTCCATGGCAAATCCTACAAAGTGCGCGGCACGGTGCTGGCGCAGGAGAATCCGAATGAATGACGCCTTGATCATCGACGCAGTCCGCACCCCGATCGGCCGCTACGCCGGCGCCTTGAGCAGCGTGCGCGCCGACGACCTCGGAGCGGTGCCGCTGCGCGAACTGCTGCGCCGCCACCCGCAAGTGGACTGGGGCAGCGTCGACGATGTGATCTACGGCTGCGCCAACCAGGCCGGCGAAGACAACCGCAACGTGGCGCGCATGTCGGCGCTGCTGGCCGGGCTGCCGGTGAGCGTGCCGGGCACCACCCTCAACCGTTTGTGCGGCTCGGGGCTGGACGCCATCGGCAGCGCGGCCCGGGCGATTCGCTGTGGCGAGGCCGGCTTGATGTTGGTAGGCGGCGTGGAGTCGATGTCCCGTGCGCCGCTGGTAATGGGCAAGGCCGAACAGGCGTTTTCCCGCGATGCGCAGCTATACGACACCACCATTGGCTGGCGCTTCGTCAACCCGCTGATGAAAAAGGCCTACGGGATCGACTCAATGCCGGAGACCGCTGAAAACGTCGCCGAGCAGTTCAATATCTCCCGCGCCGACCAGGACGCGTTTGCCCTGCGCAGCCAGCAACGTGCAGCCGCCGCCCAGGCCAGCGGGCGCCTGGCCAGGGAAATCGTCGCGGTGGAAATCCCCCAGCGCAAAGGCCCGGCCAAGGTGGTGGAACACGACGAACACCCCCGCGGCGACACCACCCTTGAACAACTGCAGAAACTCGGCACGCCATTCCGCGAGGGTGGCAGCATCACCGCCGGCAATGCATCCGGGGTCAACGACGGCGCCTGCGCCCTGCTGCTGGCCAGCGCGGAAGTTGCCAAGCGTCACGGCCTGGTCGCCCGCGGCCGGGTGGTGGCGATGGCCACCGCCGGCGTGGAACCGCGCATCATGGGCATCGGCCCGGTGCCGGCGACCCGCAAGGTGCTGGAACTGGCCAACCTGAGCCTGGCGGACATGGACGTGATAGAGCTCAACGAAGCCTTCGCCGCCCAGGGCCTGGCGGTGCTGCGCGAGCTGGGCCTGGGGGACAACGACCCACGGGTGAACCCCAACGGCGGCGCCATCGCCCTCGGCCATCCACTGGGGATGAGCGGCGCACGGCTGGTAACTACCGCCCTGCATGAATTGGAGGAACGTGGCGGCCGCTACGCCCTGTGCACCATGTGCATCGGCGTGGGCCAAGGCATCGCGCTGATCATCGAGCGCCTGTCCGACTAAAGATTCGCGATTCCCGGGGAGCCTAGCGGTATCCTTGGGGCATGCACTCAAAGCCCACGGTGTGCGGTGGGCTGATACACAAAAATAATTCGAGTGAACTCATGAACATGCCTATTCCAAACGCCGTGCTTAACCCTGTGCTGGACCCGCTGGAAACCGCCAGCGTCGACGAACTGCGCGCCCATCAACTGGAGCGCCTGCGCTGGAGCCTGCGCCACGCCTACCAGAATGTGCCGCTGTACCGTCAGCGCTTCGACGCGCTGGGGGTGCACCCGGATGACATCAAGTCCCTGGACGACCTGGCCAGGTTCCCGTTCACCACCAAGGGCGACCTGCGGGACAGTTACCCCTACGGCATGTTTGCCGTGCCGATGAACGAGGTGGTGCGCCTGCATGCGTCCAGCGGCACTACCGGCAAGCCGACGGTGGTGGGTTACACCCAGAACGACATCGACACCTGGGCCAACGTGGTGGCCCGCTCGATCCGCGCGGCCGGTGGGCGGCGTGGCGACAAGGTGCATATTTCCTATGGCTACGGGCTGTTCACCGGCGGCCTTGGTGCCCACTACGGCGCGGAACGACTGGGTTGTACGGTGATTCCGATGTCCGGCGGGCAGACGGAAAAACAGGTGCAACTGATCAAGGATTTCCAGCCGGACATCATCATGGTCACGCCCTCGTACATGCTGAACATTGCCGATGAAATCGAGCGCCAGGGCATTGATCCACAGAAGCTGGCGTTGCGACTGGGGATCTTTGGGGCCGAGCCGTGGACTGCCGAGCTGCGCAGTGCAATCGAGGCGCGACTGGGGATTACGGCGCTGGATATTTATGGGCTGTCGGAAATCATGGGGCCCGGGGTGGCCATGGAGTGTGCGGAAACCAAGGATGGCCCGACCATTTGGGAGGATCACTTCTACCCGGAGATCATCGACCCGGTGACGGGTGAGGTGCTGCCGGACGGGCAGATGGGAGAACTGGTGTTTACCTCCTTGAGCAAGGAGGCGCTGCCGATGATTCGCTACCGCACCCGGGATTTGACGCGGTTGCTGCCGGGGACTGCGCGGCCGATGCGGCGGATCGACAAGATCACCGGGCGCAGTGATGACATGCTGATCATTCGCGGGGTTAATGTGTTTCCCACGCAGATCGAGGAACAGGTGCTTAAAATAAAACAGCTTTCAGAGTGTTATGAGATACATCTGTATCGTAATGGCAACCTGGACAGTGTGGATGTACATGTGGAGCTCAAGGCTGAGCATCAGCACCTCAATGACGAACAACAGAAAGCCGTCTCCAGCGAACTGAGCAAGCACATCAAGACGTATATCGGGATCAGCTCGCGCATCGTTTTGCAGCCGCTGCATTCGATCAAGCGGTCTGAGGGCAAGGCTTGCCATGTGATGGATCGTCGCCCTAAGGCATGACTGCTGCACCTTTTTGGCCCCGCATTTGCGGGGCTTTTTTTTGCTCGTTTTTTGGGGTGGGGGTAGAGCACCAGCAAAATCAAAGGCGCACACGGTTCAAATGTGGGAGCGGGCTTGCTCGCGAAGGTCGTTAACGATGACGCGGGCATCCTGATTCAACGCGGCGCACTCAGGTTCTTCGCGAGCAAGCCCGCTCCCACATAAAGCGGCCCTGTTTTTTGCCTACTGGCCCTGCTTACCACGATGACCGGGAACCCTATGCCGCCGTTACCGTAGCGACAGATATCTGCTCCCTTCCCGCAAAGCGATACAAAATCAAATAACGACACCATATTTTGTGTTTGATATTAATTTCCGTATCGCTTATAAAGTCCTCCATGCCTACGACAAAACACAAGGCGGGAGACCCCCCATGTACGCACAGCTTGTAGAAACCGGAGTAAAGCGCATCAAGGACCTCTCCGAGATGTCCGACCAGGAACGCGCTTTCCAGGAAAAAATCGACGCCGAGATCAAGATCGAAGCCAAGAACTGGATGCCCGACGCCTACCGTCAAACCCTGATCCGCCAGATCTCCCAACACGCCCACTCGGAAATCGTCGGCATGCTGCCCGAGGGCAACTGGGTCACCCGCGCCCCCACCCTCAAACGCAAGCTGCAACTGATGGCCAAGATCCAGGACGAAGCCGGCCACGGCCTGTATCTCTACAGCGCCATGGAAACCCTGGGCGCCGACCGCGACGAAGAAATCGCCAAGCTCCACAGCGGCAAGGCCAAGTACTCCAGCATCTTCAACTACCCCACCCTGAACTGGGCCGACATGGGCGCAGTAGGCTGGCTGGTAGACGGCGCCGCCATCGTCAACCAGGTGGTACTGCAGCGCACCTCCTACGGCCCCTACTCCCGGGCCATGGTGCGCATCTGCAAGGAAGAAAGCTTTCACCAGCGCCAGGGCTACGAACTGCTGCTGACCATGATGCGCCAGGGCACCCAGGCGCAAAAAGACATGGTCCAGGACGCGATCAACCGCCTCTGGTGGCCATCGCTGATGATGTTCGGCCCCAGCGACGAACACTCCCCCAACAGCGCCCAGTCCATGGCCTGGAAAATCAAGCGCCAGAGCAACGACGAACTGCGCCAGCGCTTCATCGACCAGACCATCCCGCAGCTGGAGCTGCTGGGCTGCACCTGCCCCGACCCGGACCTGAAGTGGAACGCCGAACGCGGCCATTACGATTTCGGCGAGATCCAGTGGAGCGAGTTCTACGAAGTGCTCAAGGGCAACGGCCCGTGCAACCAGGAACGCGTCGCCACCCGCCGCAAGGCGATTGAAGACGGTGCCTGGGTACGCGAAGCCGCCGTCGCCCACGCCCGTAAAAAACAGAACAAGAACGCCGCCTGATCGGCCACCTGATGTGGAGTCACCGCTATGTCTGAATGGACCCTGTTTGAAGTCTTCGTGCGCAGCAAGCACGGCCTGAATCACAAGCATGTGGGCAGCGTGCATGCCGCCGACACCACCATGGCCATCGAAAACGCCCGGGAGCTGTACACCCGCCGCAGTGAAGGCGTGAGCCTGTGGGTAGTGCCTTCCGCGCTGATCACCGCCTCGTCGCCGGACGAGAAAGACCCGCTGTTCGACCCGGCCGATGACAAGGTCTACCGCCACGCCAGCTTCTACGAGTTGCCGGCCGAAGTCGGGCATATGTGAGGTCGACCATGAACCCTGAAACCGATCTGATCGAATACCTGCTGCGCCTCGGCGACAGCGCCCTGATCCAGGGCCAGCGCCTGTGCCAGTGGTGCGGCCATGCGCCGGCGCTGGAAGAAGACCTGGCACTGATGAACGTCGGCCTCGACCTGGTGGGCCAGGCGCGCAACTGGCTGGAATACGCCGCCGAGCTGCTGGACGACGGGCGCGACGCCGATCACCTGGCCTTCCGCCGGGATGAGCGGGCCTATCGCAACCTGCTGCTGGTGGAACAACCCAACGGCGACTACGCGGTGACCATCCTCAAGCAATTCCTGTATGACGCCTGGCACTTGCCGGTGTTGAGCGGCCTGGCCCAATCCAGCGACGAACGCATCGCCGGCATCGCGGCCAAGGCGGTGAAGGAAGTCACCTATCACCTGCGCCGCTCCGGCGAGTGGGTGGAGCGCCTGGGAGACGGCACCGAGGAAAGCCATAAACGCATGCTCGCGGCGATCCCCGAGCTGTGGCGGTTCACCGTGGAACTGACCGGCGCCGACGACAGTGAACAGCGCCTGCACGCCGCCGGCATTACGCCGGACGCCGCTCAGGTTGCCGCAGCGTGGCAAACCCAGGTCAGCGAAATCTTTACCAGCGCCACCCTGCCCCTGCCGCCTGCTGCGAGCTATTTCTACCTGGATGCACGCCGCGGTTTGCACAGCGAGCACCTGGGAATTTTGTTGGCGGAAATGCAGTTTTTGCCCCGAGCGTACCCCGATGCAACCTGGTGAGCTGATCGCCAGCGACCAGGGCGCACGCCCGGCGCAACCCACCGACCTGGCTGCCGCGTGGGCCACCCTGGCGCAGGTCATGGACCCGGAAGTGCCGGTGGTGAGCGTGGTCGACCTGGGCATAGTGCGCGACCTGGACTGGCAGGCCGGCCACTTGCATGTGGTGGTCACGCCGACCTACTCCGGCTGCCCCGCCACCGAAGTGATCGAGGGCGACATCCGCGATGCATTGGAGCTGGCAGGTTTCCGCGCGCCGCAACTGGAACGCAAGCTGACCCCGGCCTGGACCACCGACTGGATCACCAGCAGCGGCCGCGAACGCCTGCGGGCCTACGGCATCGCACCGCCCCAAGGCAGTAGCAGCAAACGCAGCCTGCTGGGAGAAAGCCCGGTGATTGCTTGCCCGCAATGCGGCAGCACCCACACCGAAGTGCTCAGCGAATTCGGCTCCACCGCCTGCAAGGCGCTGCACCGCTGCCGCGATTGCCTGGAACCGTTCGACTATTTCAAGTGCATCTGAGGGGCCTGCGGCCCGCTTGGTTGGAGAACAACAATGAGCAAATTTCACAGCCTGACCATCAAGGATGTGCGCAACGAGACCCGTGATGCGGTGTCCATCGCCTTCGAGATTCCGCAGCATCTGCAAGACAGCTTCCACTTCACCCAGGGCCAGCACCTGGTGATGCGCACCCAGCTGGATGGCGAGGAAGTGCGCCGTTCCTATTCGATCTGCACCGGGGTCAATGACGGTGAACTGCGCATCGCCATCAAGCGCGTGGCCGGTGGACGGTTCTCCGCCTTTGCCAATGAACAGCTCAAGGTCGGGCACAGCCTGGAAGTGATGCCGCCCGCCGGGCATTTTCATGTGGACCTTGATCCGGCTCGCCACGGCCATTACCTGGCAGTGGCGGCCGGCAGCGGTATCACGCCGATCCTGTCGATCATCAAGACCACCCTGCAAACCGAGCCCCACAGCCGCGTGACGCTGCTGTACGGCAACCGTTCCAGCTCCGGTGCGCTGTTTCGCGAACAGCTGGAAGACCTGAAGAACCGCTACCTGCAGCGCCTGAACCTGATCTTCGTGTTCAGCCGCGAGCAGCAGGATGTCGACCTTTACAACGGCCGCATCAATGCCGAGAAGTGCGAGCAACTGTTCTCCCGCTGGCTCGACGTAAAAGCCCTCGACGCGGCCTTTATCTGCGGCCCGCAGGAGATGACCGAGACCGTGCGCGACAGCCTCAAGGCCAAGGGCATGGCGCCGGAGCGCATCCATTTCGAACTGTTCGCCGCCGCCGGCAGCCAGCACAAGCGCGAGGCCCGCGAAGCGGCGCGGCAAGTGGATGCGGCGGTCAGCCAGATCACGGTGATCAGCGATGGCCGCGCCCTTGCCTTCGACCTGCCCCGCAACACTCAGAGCATCCTCGACGCGGGCAATGCCCAGGGCGCCGAGCTGCCGTATTCGTGCAAGGCCGGCGTGTGCTCCACCTGCAAATGCAAAGTCATCGAAGGCGAAGTGGAGATGGACAGCAACCACGCCCTCGAAGACTACGAAGTGGCCGCCGGCTATGTGCTGTCGTGCCAGGCATTCCCGGTCAGCGACAAGGTGGTACTGGATTTCGATCAGCTTTAAGGACACACCGCTCCCCTGTAGGAGCGAGCTTGCTCGCGAAGATCGTTAACGATGACGCGGGTAGCCTGAATCAACGCGGCGCCCTCAGGTTTTTCGCGAGCAAGCTCGCTCCTACAGGACGCAGGTTTAACCACAACAACAATAAAAAGGAGCACACCACCATGACCCCCGACGATATCGAGCGCATCCGTCGACATCCCGATTTCATCCAGTTGGTACGCCGCAAACAGAACCTGTACTGGTCGCTGTCGCTGATCATGCTGGTGATCTATTTCGGGTTTGTGCTGTTGGTGGCGTTCTCCCCGGCTACCCTCGGGCAGTCGTTGAGCGGCGGCGTGACCACCGTGGGCATGCTGGTGGGTGTGGTGATTGTGCTGCTGGCGTTCGCGCTGACCGGCTTTTATGTGTACCGCGCCAACCATGTGATCGACCCGCTGAACGACAAACTCAAGCAGGAGTGCACAGCATGAGCCGGCTGGTAGCGTGGTTTCTCCTGCCGCTGGCATTGGCCACGGACCTTGCAGTCGCCGCCGACGGCGCATCCCGGCCACTGAACTGGAACGCCATCGGCATGTTCCTGGTGTTCGTGCTGTTCACCCTCGGCGTGACTCGCTGGGCCGCCCTGCGCACCCGTTCCGCCAGCGACTTCTACACCGCCGGCGGCGGCATGAGCGGCTTCCAGAATGGCCTGGCGATTGCCGGCGACATGATCTCGGCGGCGTCATTCCTCGGCATCTCGGCGATGATGTTCCTCAACGGTTATGACGGCCTGCTCTACGCCCTGGGCGTGTTGGCCGGCTGGCCAATCATCCTGTTCCTGATCGCCGAGCGCCTGCGCAACCTGGGCAAGTACACGTTTGCCGATGTGGTGTCCTACCGCCTGGAGCAGACCCCGGTGCGCCTGACCTCGGCCTTCGGCACCCTGACCGTGGCGCTGATGTACCTGGTGGCGCAGATGGTGGGCGCCGGCAAGCTGATCGAGCTGCTGTTCGGCATCGACTACCTGTACGCGGTGATGCTGGTGGGCGTGCTGATGGTGTTCTACGTGACCTTCGGCGGCATGCTCGCCACCACCTGGGTGCAGATCATCAAGGCGGTGATGTTGCTGTTCGGCACCACCTTCATGGCATTCATGGTGCTCAAGCACTTTGGTTTCAGCACCGAGGCGATGTTCGCCGGGGCCACCGCCGTGCACGCCAAGGGCAGCGCGATCATGGCGCCGGGCGGCTTGCTGTCGAACCCGATCGATGCGATTTCCCTGGGGCTGGGCATGATGTTCGGCACCGCCGGGTTGCCGCATATCCTGATGCGCTTCTTTACCGTCAGCGACGCCAAGGAAGCGCGCAAGAGCGTGTTCTACGCCACCGGTTTCATTGGCTACTTCTACCTGCTGCTGATCATCGTCGGCTTCGGCGCCATCGTCATGGTGGGTACTGACCCAAGCTTCCGGGATGCCAACGGCGCGATCATCGGCGGCGGCAACATGATCGCCGTGCACCTGGCACAGGCCGTGGGCGGCAACCTGTTCCTCGGGTTCATTTCGGCGGTGGCCTTCGCGACCATCCTGGCCGTGGTCGCCGGGCTGGCGTTGTCCGGCGCGTCGGCGGTGTCCCACGACCTGTATGCCTGCGTGATCCGCAAGGGCCAGGCCAGCGAGCAGCAGGAAATCCGCGTGTCGCGCATCGCCACGCTGTGCATCGGCGTGCTGGCGATCATCCTCGGCCTGCTGTTTGAGTCGCAGAACATCGCGTTCCTGTCCGGCCTGGTACTGGCAATCGCCGCCTCGGTGAATTTCCCGGTGCTGTTCCTCTCGATGTACTGGAAGGGCCTGACCACCCGTGGCGCGGTGACCGGCAGCCTGGCGGGACTGGTCTCGGCCATCGTGCTGCTGGTGCTGAGCCCGGCGGTGTGGGTCAACGTACTGCATTACGACAAGGCGCTGTTCCCCTATTCCAACCCTGCCCTGTTTTCCATGAGCCTGGCGTTTTTCAGCGCCTGGGTCTTTTCCGTCACCGACCGCTCGCCCCGCGCTGCCGTTGAACGCGGGCGTTACCTGGCGCAGTTCATTCGCTCCATGACGGGCATTGGTGCCGCAGGCGCCAGCAAACACTAACTCTCATTTTCCAACCCGGAGGAATCGTGATGTCTCACGCCCCTACCCTGCAAAGTTTTATCGCTGGCCGCTGGATCGGCCAACACGGCGCCCAGGTGCTGCGCAGCGCCATTGACGGCCACGAGCTGGCACGCACTCACGAGGAGCGCCCGGACTTCGCCGAAGCCATCGAACACGGGCGCCGCCAGGGAGTCAGCGGGCTGATGGCCCTGGATTTCCAGCAGCGGGCCCAGCGCCTCAAGGCCATCGCGCTGTACCTGAGCGAGCGCAAGGAACAGCTCTACGCCCTCTCCCACCACAGCGGCGCGACCCGTGCCGACAGCTGGATCGATATCGAAGGCGGCAACAGCACGCTGTTCACCTACGCCAGCCTGGGCTCGCGGGAATTGCCGTCGGGCAATATCGTCCACGAAGGCCCGGCGATGCAGCTGAGCAAGCTCGGCAGCTTTGCCGGCACCCATATCCTGGTGCCTCGTGGCGGCCTGGTGGTGCACATCAACGCGTTCAACTTCCCGATCTGGGGCATGCTGGAAAAATTCGCCCCGAGTTTCCTGGCGGGCATGCCATGCATCGTCAAGCCGGCCAGCGCCACCAGCTACCTGACCGAAGCCGTGGTGCGCCTGATGGACGAATCCGGCCTGCTGCCACCCGGCAGCCTGCAACTGGTGATCGGCAGCACCGGCGACCTGCTCGACCGCCTGCAAGGCCAGGACGTGGTGACCTTCACCGGCTCAGCCGACACCGCCGCCAAGCTGCGGGTCAACCCGAACCTGATCCGCAACTCGGTGCCGTTCAACGCCGAGGCCGACTCGCTGAACTGCGCGATCCTCGCCCCGGACGTAAGCCCGGACGACGAAGAGTTCGAGCTGTTCATCAAGGAAGTCGCCCGGGAAATGACCACCAAGGCCGGGCAGAAATGCACCGCCATTCGCCGCGCCATCGTGCCGGCCAAACATATCGACGCCGTCGCCACCCGCCTGCGGGACCGCCTGAAAAAAGTCGTGGTGGGCGACCCGTCGGTGGAAGGCGTGCGCATGGGCGCACTGGCCTCCCACGACCAGCAGAAAGACGTGGCCGAACGCCTGGAAAGCCTGCTGCAGAGCAGCGACATGCTGTTCGGCGCCCGCGACGGCTTTGAACCCCGCGGTGAAAACGTCAGCCAGGGCGCGTTCTTCGCCCCGACCCTGCTGCAAGCCCGCGACCCGCATGCGGAAGGCGGCGCCCACGACATCGAGGCCTTCGGCCCGGTCAGCACGCTGATGGCCTACGACGACCTCGACGAAGCCCTGGCCCTGGCCGCACGCGGCAAAGGCAGCCTCGTCGCGAGCCTGATCACCAAAGACCCGCAGATCGCTGCCAAAGCCATCCCGGTGGCTGCCGCGTGGCACGGCCGCCTGCTGGTGCTCGACCGCGAATCCGCCGCCGAATCCACCGGCCACGGCTCGCCCCTGCCGCAACTCAAGCACGGCGGCCCGGGCCGCGCCGGTGGCGGCGAAGAACTCGGCGGCTTGCGCGCCGTGAAACACTACCTGCAACGCGCAGCAGTACAGGGCTCACCGACCATGCTGGCGGCGGTCACCGGCGAGTACGTACGCGGCGCCAAGGTCATCGAGACCGAAGTGCACCCGTTCCGCCGCTTCTTCCAGGACCTGCAGATTGGCGAATCGCTGCTGACCCACCGCCGCACCGTCACCGAGGCCGACCTGGTGAACTTCGGCTGCCTGTCGGGCGATCACTTCTACATGCACTTCGATGACATCGCCGCCAAGGAATCGCAATTCGGCAAACGCATTGCCCATGGTTACTTTGTGCTGTCGGCGGCGGCCGGGCTGTTTGTGTCTCCGGCACCGGGGCCGGTGCTGGCGAACTACGGGCTGGACACCCTGCGGTTTATCAACCCGGTGGGCATTGGCGACACCATCCAGGCGCGGCTGACCTGCAAGCGCAAGATCGACCAGGGCAAGAAGAGCCCCCAGGGCATTCCGCAAGGCGTGGTGGCGTGGGATGTGGAGGTGACCAACCAGCTGGGTGAGCTGGTGGCCAGTTATGACATCTTGACGTTGGTGGTGAAACGCGAGGAGTGAGTGCTGAGACCAATGTGGGAGCTGTCGAGCCACTGCGAGGCTGCGATGGGATCACCGCGCCGTACCTGCCAGACCGCGGCGCCTGCATCGCAGCCTCGCTGGGG
Organism: Pseudomonas sp. IPO3774; assembly: GCF_013386835.1. Taxonomy (NCBI): domain Bacteria; kingdom Pseudomonadati; phylum Pseudomonadota; class Gammaproteobacteria; order Pseudomonadales; family Pseudomonadaceae; genus Pseudomonas; species Pseudomonas sp. IPO3774. Next base: position 75,698 of record NZ_JACAQY010000016.1, on the reverse strand, counting down.
CTCGACAGCTCCCACAGTTGATCTCAGTTGATCCCAGTTGATCCCAGTTGATCAGGAGCGTGTGTTCGTATCCCGTGACGCCCTGCGTCACCACTGAACAGATTGATTTTTTATTCCGCACGACACACCTTAGCGAATCTTTTTCCAAAAGGTGACGCCCGCAGTGTCCGATTTTCCGACTCTCAAAACCGAACGCCTGACCCTCAGAGAACTTACACAGGAGGATGCGGTGGGGTTGTTTGCGATTCATAGCGACGCTGAAGCAATGAAGTGGTTCGGTGCCGACCCAATCACCGCGCCTCATCAAGCGGAGCAATTGATCGAACTGTTTGCCAGTTGGCGCACCTCAGCCAATCCGGGGATTCGCTGGGGGATTGAGGACATAGCCACGGCAAAGCTGATCGGCACCTGTGGTTTCTTCAAATGGAATCGTACGTGGCGCAGTTGCGCCATCGGGTTTGAGATGGCGCAATCGGCACAGGGACAGGGGCTCATGAAGGAAGCGGTTTACGCCGCCCTTCGATGGGCGTTCCAGCACATGGAACTCAACAGGATCGAAGCGCTGGTTCATCCTGACAACGCCCGGTCACTGAACCTGCTTGAGAAAGCCGGGTTCGTGCGTGAAGGAACATTGAGGCAGGCGGGTTACTGGAACGCAGCTCATCAAGACCTGGTTCAGCTTTCGCTGCTGCGTGGGGAGTGTGAGTACCTTTAGGGTCAGCGCGCGGTCCGGCGGTAAACCAGCGTATCGCGTACGCCGAAGTACTCGCAGCGCCGCGCGCCTTGAAGGGTTTCCACCCATTCAAACCCCGTTGCCTCAGCCAGTCGTTGACTGGATATGTTCGCCGAAGAAGTGGTCAGGCGCAGTGTGTGCCCGCTCAACTGCGAAACCAGAGCGGTCAATGCCTCCCTCATCAGCCCATGACCGGCGTGTGCCTGATTGCCCCAATAGCCAACTTCGTAGCTGTGAATCTCATCGGCCAGCGGCAGCAGGCCGATACAGCCCACCAATGCCTGGGGATCGTCGCGAGATAACAGGAAATACCGTTTCTCCCCGACAGGCGCATCGAAGTCTTTTGCCGCGCGCTGCAGGCTTTCCTGCGTGTCCTCCAGCGTCCAGTGCGGCTTGCTCCACACGAGAAACCGGCGGTGCAGCGCGTAGCTGGCGTTCAAGGCATCGGCGAGTTTTTCAGCGAGCGCCACATCAGGCGCAACCAGGGTCATCCGGTCAGTTTGCAGGGTTGTGGGCAGCGGCGCCTGCTGTTCAATGGTTTGCACCCACACGAATCCTTCGTCTTCACTGGGTGGCTCGAGCATGCTGAACACGCTTTTCAGCGCGTCCTCCGGCACCTTTTTGTCGGCATTGCGTTGGGCATTCCGCGATAACGCCAGCTCCAGCGGTGCGCTCACCAGGACGCCGACCACCGGGACTGCATAGTCCCTCGCGATGGACAGCAGCTCCTCCCGATGACGCCGCGCCGGCAAAGCAGCATCGAAGACGATTGCGCCGTGCCCCAATCGCTCAAGGTTTTCCGCCACCCAGCGAGACTTGCCCGCCCCCTGCACGCCCATGACCACGTACACATGAGTGCCCTTTGCCGCCTGTGACAGCTCGTGCCTCAACCGCGCATACGCGAGCTGCCATGCCTGTCGATTTCGTTCAGGCGTGAATTCCCTGCCGAACTCGGTTTCCAGATAGTCGTCAGGGTTGATCACCAAGGGCAAGTCCATCGACCGATCCTCCATCAAAAAGGCACGTCACCCAACATCGTCGCGCGGTGCATCACCCGCCTTTGCGGTCGGTAATCATCAATCGCGTAATGCTGGGTAATGCGGTTATCCCAGAACGCTACATCATTCGCCTTCCATCGCCAACGCACGGTGAATTCCGGACGGCTCACGTGGCTGAACAATAACCGCAGCAACGCATCACTTTCCGCCACCTCAAGCTCATTGATCCGCGTAGTAAAGCCTTCATTCACAAACAACGCCTTGCGCCCGGTGGCAGGATGCGTCCTGACCACCGGGTGTGACAGCGGCGGGTGATCCTTCCGGGCTTTTTCGTAGCGCGCCAATGCTTCGGGCGTGCTGCCGAAGCGCTCGGTGGGAAATGATTTGGTCAATTCGTGGGTGGCGGTCAGGCCGTCGAGCAGTTGCCTGACGGGGGCCGATAACCCTTCAAACGCAGCCACGCCATTGGCCCACAACGTATCCCCGCCGAACGCAGGCACTTGCCTGGCCGCCAACACGGAGCCCATCGCCGGTGCGGCGAGGAAGGTCACATCGGTGTGCCAGATGGCGTTGTCGCGGACATCGGTCACGGCGGTGTCGATCAGCAGCAATTCCGGGTGCCGGTCAACGTGCGGGTAAATCGGATGCCGGTGCAAATCACCAAACCGCGCGGCAAATGCCACGTGCTGCCCGGGGGTAATGGCCTGGTTACGGAAGAACAACACCTGGTGCTGCAGCAGTGCTTGCTCCACCCAGTCGTGTTGTTGATCCGTCAGAGGCAGGGCCATATCCAGCCCCTCAACCTCGGCGCCGATGGTAGGGCCAAGGGGATGAAGCGTCAGGCCCATGATTATTCTCCGATGAACTTGTCGCTGACGAAGGCGGAATAGTCAGGCAGGACCTTTTCGATTTTTCCCTGCTCTTTCAGAAATTCGGCGGTCTTGCCGATTTCCCTGGCGGTGCCACCGGCGAGGTATTGCGCGCTTTTTTGTTCGGCGGCCGTCGGGAACGACGAGCCTTCGAGCAGCTCGGGAATGTCCGCAGCGTTGGCGCCTGTGAGTCGGGCGATGCTCTTCACGGGGGCAGAATCAGCGGTCCAGTCTTTTTTATGCGCGGCGTAATCGGCAATCGCCGCCAGGCTGACCCTGGCAAAATCGGCAACGACCTTCGGATTCTTTTCAGCGAAATCCTTGCGCGCTACCCACACCTCAAAGGTCGGGGCGCCCCAGTTGGAAACTTCGGCAGCATCCGTGAGGATCTTGCCGGTCTTACGGATTTCACCCAGGGCAGGCGACCAGGTAAACGCCCCGTCGATATCGCCGCGGGCCCAGGCGGCGGTGATTTGTGCCGGTGTCAGGTTGACGATGTTGACTTTGCGCGGGTCCAGGTTCCAGTGCTTCAGCGCGCCCAGCAGGCTGTAATGGGAGGTCGACACAAAGGGCACGGCGATGGTTTTGCCGATCAGGTCATCAGGGGTCTTGATCCCGCTGCCGTCGCGAACCACCAGGGCCTCGGAACTGCGAATCTGCGCGCTGACAATGAACGCCACCAGCGGCATGTTTCGCGAAGCCGCCGCGGCCAACGGGCTGGAACCCAGGTTGCCGATCTGCACATCACCGGAAGCCATGGCGGCCAGGACGGCCGGGCCCGCGTCGAATCTGCGCCAATCGATCTTCTGGCCGATACCTTTTTCATATTCGCCATCGGCGATGGCGCGTTTGATCGGGTCGATGCCGTTGATGTAGCCGATGGTGAGGTCAGCGGATTGAGCGCTTAGGGAGAGGACAGCGAGGCCCACGGCCGAGAGGAGGTTGCGGGCCAGTTTCAGCGTGTTCATTTTTATAGATTCCTGAGCGGATAAGACTTGAACAGCGCGGACTCCGGCTCTCCAAGGGTCAACTCAGTTAGATGATATTGATCTATAAAAAATAAAATAAATAATTTTATGGAATTAGCTTAGAGCTTCTGCAGGAGCGATCAAGCTCGCTCCTGCAGGGTCATGTCACTCTTGAACATCCATGAACTCTTTGGCCCAGCTCACGTAGGTGTCGGGGAACGTGTAGGTGTGGGTCAGTTCGCTGGCGGTCAGGTTTGACGTGCTGCGCGTCAGGTTGCGCTGTTCGCGAAGGCTGTCGTAGGTGGCCTTGATCGAGGCGAAGTACGCGCCGTGCCCGGCAACCACAATCCGCACACCCAGTTTGGCCAGGCGTTCGTTGTCATTGAGATGCGGGTTGGCGTAGGTCACCAGCATCAACGGCACCGTCAGGCCTTCGGCGATCTGTTCAAGGTGGTCGAAGTCACGGACACCCACCATGCAGATGCCGTCTGCGCCAGCCTCTTGATACGCCTTGGTGCGATGGATAACGTCCTCCACCGGCAGCACGGCGGCGTTGGTCCGCGCGATGATCGAAAGCTGCGGATCGACCCGGGCCTCCAGGGCCGCCTTGACCTTGCCCACGCCCTCTTCCGTGCTGATGAGGTCGGTGGATTTGCGCCCGAACTGCGCGGGCAGCAGGGTATCTTCAATGGTCAGCGCCGAGACGCCAGCACGCTCCAGTTCCTGGACGGTGCGCATCACGTTCAGTGCATTTCCGTAGCCGTGGTCGGCGTCGGCGATCACCGGAAGCTGCGCCACCCGGCCGATGCGGGTGGCCTGCTCGACGAACTCACTCAGGGTAATCAGCGCGAAGTCCGGTGCAGCCAGGACCTGTAATGACGCCACCGAGCCTCCCAGGATGCCGACTTCGAAGCCCAGGTCTGCAGCGATCCTGGCGGACATCGGGTCGAACACCGAGGCGGTGTGAAAGCAGTGTTGGGAGGCCAGCAGCTCGCGAAACGAGCGCCGTAGATCCTGGTGGGAAATTTTCGACATGTTCACTCCTCACTGTCGCCGTATACGCGGGAACGACCAGTGCCAATTCAAAAGTAAGGCTAGCGTATCACGCCGGAAAAAGATGGTTGATGACGTTTGAGAAACTTATACATCACGCTTGGCGGGGGGAAGCCCGCCGCCATTATTTCAACCGTCCCGCCTCACCCAGCCAGGTTGACGCGCCCTGTTGCAACCATTCGGTGGCGGCGGGATTGTGTTTGACCCGGCTATCCAGGAACGCCACACCCATGGCCTGAATCGCGGCCACCTGCTTGGGGTCCGGCGCCGGTTCGCCCGCCATCGGGCCGCCGCCGCCAGGTTTGGCGCCGTGCTTGTGCCCCCGCCCCTTGGGCGCGTCGCCAGACGAAGCACTGCCCTTGTCGGCCCTTTTCGCCGGCCGGCTGAACAGCTCGCTCCCGGACAAGGTCTTGTGCGTCGCACTGTTCAACTCCAGCTGAACACTGCCCGCCGCTGTCACCGACTCGCCCAACACCTCTCGCTGACGGTAAGAGCTGACCCAGTTGAACGGGTCTTCATCCTGCTGGCCGGTCATCGACAGCACGGGCGCCGTTATCCGGGCGAACACGTCCGGCCGGGCATCGGCGTCCACATAAGGGCTGAGCAGCAACACCGCCTTGGGTTGAAGCCCGACACCCGGGGTGGCCCCGGGCTCCAGCGCCCCGGCGAGTGCCTCAGCGGTCTGCGCGCCAAAATCAAAGCCGGCCACCACCACCTGGTTCCAGTCGATGGCCGCCAGTTGCGCGTCGCCTTTGGCGGCCCGTGCCCGAACTTCGCTCAGGACTTTCTGCAAGGTCGACAGCCTGTCACGCAGGGCGGCGGCGGAGTAATGACTGCTCGCCATCCCGCGAAAGTCGCCATATACCGCCTGCTGCGAGGCAAAGATCGACTGATCATGGGCGGGCTCCTGAACCGACAGCACCGCATAACCGGCCTGCGCCCAAGCCTTGCGCCACGCCACCCCGCCCGAGGCCGGCTCACCCAAACCCGGCAAGTAGATAATCAGCGGCAGGCGCTCATGGGTCACCGGTGCCAGCCACGCAACGTTCACCGATTGCTTGTCGAGCTGCCAGGTCGCGCCCCAGCCGGACGTTTCATAATGGGACGGTTGATACGCGGTGCTCAGTTCCTTGTTGACCCGCTCGCTGAATTCGGCCCGCGGGTTTGGCGGATCGCCCGCACACCCCGCAATCAATCCCAGGCCGCCCACCAGGGCGCTCACCGCCAGCCAGTACCGAGGTTGAAGGTTCATTCGATTCACACCGCCGTTCAGTTCAAGGTAACTGGCAGCCTAACCGACCCGCCGGCGAACGCAGCACCCGCGCAGGTAAAGAATGGGTAAAGCGTGACGGCACGATGGCCCTCTTCGCGGGTCTTTGTTTTATCAAAGCCGGAAAAATTTCAAGGAGACGCCTGTGAGCATCAGCGACAATCCCGAGGACTATCAGGATCTCAAGCGGGCCGTCGGTTTGCTGGAGTCACCCTCCCTGACGGCCAGGCTGTCCGGCATGATCGGCTCCCCGATTGAAAGCGCGGTAAAGGCATTGCCGGGGGTGGTTTCCAAACGGATCAATGGCGCGGTGGCGGCAGCGCTGCATTCATCCGCCGGCGCGGCGCTGAAAAGCCTGGACAACAGTCCGAAAAAACCGGCCTCGACCCGGCTGCACAAGGCTTTTGCGGCCACCTCGGGCGCCATCGGCGGGGCCTTCGGTTTCGCGGCGCTGTTTATCGAGCTGCCGATCTCCACCACCATCATGATGCGCGCGGTCGCCGACGTGGCGCGCAGCGAGGGTTTCGACCTGGGCGACTTTTCGACCAAACAAGCCTGCATCGAGGTGTTTGCCATGGGTGGCACCAGCCAGGCCGACGATGCAACGGAGACCGGTTACTACATGACCCGCAGCTTCACCACCCAGGCCATGCAACAACTGTCCAAGGAACTGGCGGGGATCGCCGCCAAGCAGGGCTCCAAGGCCATCAGCAGCTTGTCCCCGGGCCAAGCCGGGAAATGGCTGGCGATCCTCATCGATAAAGTCGCGACACGTTTTGGCTTTACCATTTCCAGCAAGTTCGCAGCCCAGGCCGTTCCGGTGATGGGCGCCTTTACCGGGGCGACGATCAATACGCTGTTCACCCACTTCTACCAGGACATGGCGCGGGGGCACTTCATCGTGAAACGGCTGGAAGAGAAATATGGTTTTGAGCCCATCAAGGATGCGTACATGGCCATCAAGGCGGCGCCCCGGGTGAACTAGAAGTGCGGAAATGCGGGAAAAATTTTTAATGCCGTGCATCCACTTCGCTGCCCCGCGCGTACATTCATCCGCAGGGCGCAAGAATTAGGGAGATACGCAGGAAGAGATCACCCGGACGCCATACCCTTGAGCTATCTGATGAATAGAAAAACAACATCATAATGATGGCACTGTCTGATACCTTGTTGTACGAACATAACCACTTTGAGGATTGTCATGGGCGAAGGCGCTCCTATTCCGCCGAATGAAATTGAACGGCTAAAAGAGGTCGCGAAATTTTGTCCAACCGACAGCGATAGTGATGATGTATTTGAAAAGATCGTCGAGATGGCGTCTGCCTATTACAACGCCCCCATCGCACTGATTTCAATTGTCGATAAACACCGGCAATGGTTCAGGGCACGGGTGGGAATTACAGAAACGCAGACACCGCGAGAAGTGTCTTTTTGCGCCTACTCTACCCTGGACAACGCCCTGCTGGAGGTGTCGGACGCAACGCTGGATGCCCGCTTCAAAGACAATCCCCTGGTCACGGGGCCGCCGCATATTCGTTATTACGCGGGCGCGCCATTGATCACGGAGGATGGCTTTACCCTGGGAAGTCTCTGCATCATTGATACTGTCCCCCGCCCTCCCATGAGCGAGCGTGACAGTGCAATGCTCAACGACTTTGCCGAGCTGGTCATGATGCGCATACAGGGCATGCGGTCCCGCAACTTCGTAGACCAACCGACGGGGCTATTCAATCGACTCAGGCTTGAGGAAGATATACGTCAAGCGCTTAAGCTTGAAAACGCGTGCCATGTGTACGCAGTTGACATTATCTCGCCAAAGTTTCTCAACGATATTGTAAAGGCCCTGGGCTACAGCTTTGCCGGAGACCTGGTTCTGGCGATCAAATCTCGCCTGCAAAACCTGTTACCCGCGCAGTGCCTGCTTTACAAAATCAGCCCGACGCGGTTTGGCTTCATCCTTGAGGAGAATCAAACCACCGAGCACATCTGCGAAAGTATTCTCAAGGACTTCAAAAAGCCTGTTGAATGCCACGGCATCCCCATCCTCATGCAAGTCGGGATTGGCGTGCTGCCCATTCACCACTCCGGCCAGCAAGACTGGCTGCGCCTGCTGGTGAGTGCGGCAGATGAGGCACGTGACCGCAAGCTGGGCTGGTCTCTTTATGAACCCCAGTTTGATGCAGCTCAACAACGCGCGTTCATGTTGCTGAGTTCGTTGCCGGAAGCGGTCAGCTGCGACAAACAGTTCAGCCTGGTGTATCAGCCCAAAGTCAAACTGCCCTCGGGAAGCTGTGATTCAGTAGAGGCATTGCTACGCTGGAACCATCCGTTGCTTGGCCCCATCAGCCCTGCCGAGTTCATCCCCCTGGCCGAAAAAACCGCGTTGATACCGTCCGTTGGATTATGGGTGCTCAACGCAATCATCCGGCAAGCCGCAGCCTGGAAAGCACAAGGCGTGCGCCTGCGAATAGCGATGAACATTACCGTCAGCGATCTGGAAAGCTCCGAGTTCGTGGACGCGATGATTGATGAGCTTCACCGGCATGACCTTGACCCTGCCGACTTTGAACTTGAGTTTACGGAAAGCATGTTGATGACCAACCCTGAGGAAGTCATCCGGCAACTGCAGCGCGTTCGGCAGATTGGCATAGAGGTCGCGGTTGATGATTTCGGCACGGGCTACAGTAACTGGGCGTACCTGAAGGAACTGCCGGCCACTACCGTCAAGCTGGATCAATCATTGATCAGCGGGCTGGGCAGCAATCAAAATGACAAGCAGTTGGTTAAAACCCTGATAGGCCTGGCGAAAGGGCTCGGCTACCGAGTCGTTGCCGAAGGCGTAGAGAACCAGGAAATCCTCGACCTCTTGATACAGTGGGGATGTTCCGAAGCGCAGGGCTACCTGATAGCAAAGCCCATGACCGCAACGGACCTGGAAACCTGGATAAGCCCAGGCCGCTAGCGAACAGGCCCACAGCGTGGGCCTGTAAACGTAAGGCGCCAGTGTCAGGCCAGTTCAAAGCGATCCAGATTCATCACCTTGGTCCAGGCCGCCACGAAGTCCTCGACGAATTTTTCCTCGGCGTCGGCACTGCCATAGACCTCGGACAGCGCCCTCAACTGGGCATGCGAACCGAACACCAGGTCGACCCGGGTGCCAGTCCACTTGACGGCACCGGTCTTGCGGTCATGCGCCTCAAAGGTATCGTGGGTGCCGGTGACTGGCTTCCATTCAACGCCCATGTCCAGCAGGTTCCTGAAGAAGTCATTGGTCAGGGTTCCCGGGCGCTCGGTGAACACCCCGTGCTTGCTTTCCCCGACATTGATACCCAAGACCCGCAGTCCGCCCAACAGCACCGTCATTTCGGGTGCGGTCAATGTCAGCAGTTGCGCCTTGTCGATCAGCAACGCTTCGGCCGACACCTTGTAGTGCCCCTTCTGGTAGTTGCGAAAGCCATCGGCGACCGGTTCAAGGAAACCGAACGACTCGACATCCGTCTGCTCCTGGGAAGCATCCGTGCGCCCTGCCGTGAAAGGCACCGTGGTCTGGCGGCCGGCATTTTGGGCCGCCCGCTCAACCCCCACATTGCCCGCCAGCACGATCAGATCGGCCAGGGAAATCCTTTTGCCTCCCGTCTGTGCGGCATTGAAGTCGCCCTGAATAGCTTCGAGACGCTTCAGTACGCCCGACAGTTGCTCAGGCTGGTTGACCGCCCAGTCCTTCTGCGGAGCCAGGCGCAGGCGCCCGCCATTGGCTCCCCCGCGTTTATCGGAGCCGCGGAAGGTGGACGCCGCTGCCCATGCCGTCGAAACCAGCTGCGAGGCCGTTAGCCCGGCGGCGAGAATCTTTTGCTTGAGCGCCGCCACATCCTGCTCATCCACCAGTGGATGATCGACCGCAGGAATCGGGTCCTGCCACAGCAACTCTTCCGCGGGGGTTTCCGGGCCGAGATAACGCGCAAGCGGGCCCATGTCGCGGTGGGTAAGCTTGAACCAGGCACGGGCAAAGGCGTCTGCCAGTTGGTCCGGGTTGGCCAGGAAACGTCGGGAGATCTGCTCGTACGCCGGATCGAAGCGCAGCGCCAGGTCCGAGGTCAGCATGCTCGGCGCATGCCGCCTGCCGGCGTCATGGGCATCCGGAACCTTGCCGGCGCCAGCACCGTTCTTCGGCGTCCACTGGTGGGCGCCCGCCGGGCTCCTGGTCAGTTCCCATTCAAAGCCGAAGAGGTTTTCGAGGTACTCATTGCTCCATCTTGTCGGCGTCGAAGTCCAGGTCACCTCCAGCCCGCTGGTGATGGTGTCACCGCCCTTGCCGCTGCCGAAGCTGTTTTTCCAGCCCAGCCCCTGCTCTTCCAGGCCAGCCGCTTCCGGTTCCGGGCCGACGTTATCCGCCGGACCTGCGCCGTGGGTCTTGCCGAAGGCGTGACCGCCGGCGATCAGGGCTACGGTCTCTTCGTCATTCATCGCCATGCGACCGAAGGTTTCACGGATATCCTTCGCCGAGGCGACCGGATCCGGAACACCTTCAGGCCCTTCCGGGTTCACGTAGATCAAGCCCATCTGCACAGCGGCGAGGGGATTTTCCAGGTTGCGCTCACCGCCCCCGGTGCGGCTTTCTTCGTTGCCATGGTTCTGCGGTTCAGCCACCAACGGACCATCACCCGGCTGCTGCATTTTCTTTTGCACGCCGTAACGCTCTTCTCCCCCCAGCCACGTGGTCTCGGCGCCCCAGTAAACGTCCTCGTCCGGCTCCCAGACATCCGGGCGACCGCCGGAGAACCCGAAGGTCTTGAACCCCATCGACTCCAGCGCAACGTTACCGGTGAGTACGATCAAATCGGCCCAGGAAATCCGCCGGCCGTACTTTTGCTTGACCGGCCAGATCAGGCGACGGGCCTTATCCAGGCTGACGTTGTCAGGCCAGCTGTTGAGCGGTGCAAAGCGCTGCTGACCGGAACCGGCACCGCCGCGACCGTCGGCGGTACGGTAGGTCCCGGCGCTGTGCCAGGCCATGCGAATGAACAGCGGGCCGTAATGGCCAAAGTCCGCCGGCCACCAGTCCTGGGATTGCGTCATGACATCGCGCAAATCCTGCTTGACCGCTTCAAAGTCAAGGCTCTGGAACGCCTTGGCGTAATCGAAGCCCTCACCCATAGGGTCGCTGAGGGAGGAATGCTGATGCAGGATCTTCAGATTCAGTTGCTGGGGCCACCAGTCTCGGTTCGTGGTGCCGCCACCCGCAGCGTGGTTGAAAGGGCATTTCGATTCAGTTGACATGCTTGGCACACCTTTTAGTGACGTTTTCAAAGATTAGCCTCGTTCGCAGAAAACTCTAATAGCTGCAACGTTATCCCCTGATAGACCTGTTCTTGGGATTGAAAGCCGTCCTGGGGCCCCGCCCTGCATAAGAGCCACTGGGATCTCAAGATCAGAAAAAGCCATCCGCTCGACCTTTTATCGCGCGAACCCATCTTCAGTTTGCTTGCAGCTCTTGCGCTTGCGGTATTATGGTATACCATCATACACAAACCAATCAGCACCCAGGTGGAGCAGCCATGAGTTTTGAAATCCGCAAGATCGTCAGCTATGTAGAAGAAACCTTTATTGAAGGCGGCAAGGCCTCCGACACGCCAGTGACTATGGTGGGCCTGGCTGTCGTCCTGAAAAACCCGTGGCTGGGTCGCGGTTTTGTCGAAGACCTGAAACCGGAAATCCGTGCCAACTGCTCGGATCTCGGCGCACTGATGGTGGAGCGCCTGATTGGCATTATCGGTGGTGCAGACAACATCGAAGCCTATGGCAAGGCCGCCGTGGTCGGTGCCGACGGTGAAATCGAACACGCCTCGGCAATCATCCATACCCTGCGCTTTGGCAACCACTACCGCGAAGCGGTCAAGGCCAAGAGCTACCTGAGTTTTACCAACAAGCGCGGTGGCCCGGGCACATCGATTCAAATCCCGATGATGCACAAGGATGACGAAGGGCTGCGCTCGCACTACATCACCTTGGAAATGCAGATAGAAGATTCCCCGCGTGCCGACGAGATCGTGGTGGTCCTTGGGTGCGCCGACGGCGGCCGCCTGCACCCACGCATCGGCAACCGTTACATCGACCTGGAAGAGCTGGCAGCCGAGAAAGCCCAGTAAGCAAGACCGGTCACCCAAACAAAAAACATGCAGGAGCGCTCCATGATTCAGCTCACCGCTGATCGCACCCCGGCTGGCACCAGTTATCTGGCGACCGGCCAAGGCCAGCCTGTGGTTTTGATCCACGGCGTGGGCCTGAATAAAGAAATGTGGGGCGGGCAAGTCGTTGGCCTGGCCACGAATTATCGCGTGATCACCTATGACATGCTGGGCCATGGCGCCAGCCCGCGCCCGGCTGCCGGCACCCCGCTGCTGGGGTATGCCGACCAATTGCTGGAACTGCTCGACCACCTGCAACTGCCTCAGGCAACGGTGATCGGGTTTTCCATGGGCGGCCTGGTTGCGCGGGCGTTTGCCTTGCATTACCCCGAACGCCTGCAAGGCCTGGTGGTGCTCAACAGTGTGTTCAACCGCAGCGCCGAACAGCGTGCCGGGGTGATCGCACGCACTGCCCAGGCCGCCGAGCATGGCCCGGATGCGAATGCCGAAGCCGCGCTGTCACGCTGGTTCAGCCGCGAGTACCAGGCAGCCAACCCGGCGCAGATCGCTGCGCTGCGTGAAACCCTGGCGGGCAACGACCCCCAGGGCTACCTCACCACGTACGAGCTGTTCGCGACCCAGGACATGTACCGCGCCGACGACCTCAAGGGTTTGCGCGCGCCGACCCTGGTCGCCACCGGTGAACTCGACCCGGGCTCGACCCCGGAGATGGCCCGGCAACTGGCCGATCGCATTCCCGGTGCGACGGTTGCAGTGCTGGCCGAGCAACGGCATATGATGCCAGTGGAATCGCCGCGGCTGGTCAACCAACTGCTGCTGGGCTTTCTTGACACGGTGTACACCCAAAAAAATCCAATAAAGGGGATCGTTGCATGACACTCGCACGCTTCCAGATGTGCATCGGCGGTGAATGGGTCGATGCCCTGTCCGGCAAGACTTTCGACAGCCTCAACCCGGCCCTGGCCGAACCCTGGGCGCAACTGCCCGACGCCGACGAGACGGATGTGGAGCGCGCCGTGCAGGCCGCGCAAAGCGCCTTCGACAGCCCGGCCTGGCGTGGCCTCACCGCTACCGCGCGGGGCAAACTGCTGCGCCGCCTGGGAGATTTGATTGCCGAAAACAAGGAACAACTGGCACAGCTCGAAAGCCGCGACAATGGCAAGCTGATCCGCGAGACACGCGGTCAGGTCAGTTACCTGCCGGAGTTCTTCCATTACACGGCAGGCCTGGCCGACAAGCTTGAGGGCGGCACCCTGCCGCTGGACAAGCCGGACCTCTTCGCCTACACCGTGCACGAAGCCATGGGCGTGGTGGCCGCGATCATTCCATGGAACAGCCCGCTGTACTTGACCGCGATCAAACTCGCGCCGGCCCTGGCAGCGGGTAATACCATCGTGATCAAACCGTCGGAGCACGCCTCGGCGACCATCCTCGAACTGGCGCGCCTGGCCCTGGAGGCTGGCATTCCGCCGGGCGTGGTCAATGTGGTGACTGGCTACGGCCCAAGCACCGGCGCCGCCCTCACCCGCCACCCTTTGGTGCGCAAGATCGCCTTTACCGGCGGCGCAGCCACGGCGCGGCACGTAGTACGCAGCAGCGCCGAGAACTTCGCCAAGCTGTCGCTGGAACTGGGCGGCAAGTCACCGAACATCATCTTTGCCGATGCCGACCTCGACAGCGCCATCAATGGTGCGATTGCCGGGATATACGCGGCGTCGGGGCAAAGCTGTGTGTCTGGCTCGCGCCTGCTGGTGCAGGATGAAATCTACGACGAATTCGTCGAGCGCCTGGTAGAGCGCGCCAAACGCATTCGCATCGGCAACCCGCAGGACGACGCCAGTGAAATGGGCCCCATGGCCACCGCACAGCAACTGGCCGTGGTCGAAGGCCTGGTGGCGGATGCCATCGCTGAAGGTGCGCGCCTGCGTACCGGTGGCAAGCGTCCGCAGAACCTGGGCGAAGGCTGGTTCTATGAGCCGACCCTGTTCGAGTGCGACCGCAACTCGATGAAGATCATGCAGGAAGAAGTGTTCGGCCCGGTGGCCTCGGTCATCCGTTTCAAGGACGAAGCCGAAGCCCTGGCCATCGCCAACGACTCTCAGTTCGGCCTCGCCGCCGGCATCTGGACCCGCGACCTCGGTCGTGCCCACCGCCTGGCCCGCGACGTGCGTTCGGGGATTATCTGGGTCAACACCTACCGCGCCGTCTCGGCCATGGCGCCCATTGGCGGCTTCAAGAACAGCGGCTATGGACGTGAAAGTGGCATCGATTCGGTACTGGCTTACACCGAGCTGAAGACGGTGTGGATCAACCTTTCCCAGGCGCCCATGCCTGATCCTTTTGTGATGCGTTAAGAGACCCCGACCATGATCGAACCCGGCATTTACAAAGACGTCATGAGTTCATTCCCGTCCGGGGTGACGGTCGTCACTACCCTCGACCCGGATGGCGGCATCGTCGGCATCACCGCCAGCGCATTCAGTGCGCTGTCGATCGACCCGGCACTGGTCCTGTTCTGCCCCAACTATGCATCGGACACCTATCCGATCCTGCGCGACAGCAAGCGCTTTGCGATTCATTTGCTGTCCGCCGACCAGACCGCCGAAGCCTATGCCTTTGCCAGCAAGGGGAAGGAAAAGGCCAAGGGCATCGAGTGGCACTTGAGCGAACTGGGCAATCCGCTGCTGGCCAAGGCCACGGCGATCATCGAGTGCGAGTTGTGGCGCGAATACGACGGTGGCGATCACGCGATCATCGTCGGAGCGGTGAAAAACCTGATCCTGCCCGAGCAACCGGTCACACCGATGATCTACCACAAGGGCAAGCTGGGCCCGCTGCCCACCCTGGCCTGAGGAGCTGATTGATGAGCGACGACAAGTACCAACGGGGCCTGAAAATCCGTACGCAAGTGCTGGGCGAAGCCTATGTGCAACGTTCGATCGAGAACGCCGACGACTTCACTCGCCCCCTGCAGGAGATGGTCACCGAATACTGCTGGGGCCATGTGTGGGGCCGTGAGGGTTTGTCGCTTAAAGAACGCAGCATGATAAACTTGGCGATGATTTCGGCCCTCAATCGGCCCCATGAACTCAAGCTGCACGTGCGCGGCGCCTTGCGTAACGGGCTGAGTCGTGAACAAATACGCGAAATTCTGCTTCAGGTCGGCATTTATTGCGGGGTTCCCGCCGCCGTGGACAGTTTCCGACTGGCCCGTGAAGCCTTCGCCGAAACCGACGCCGAGGCCTCCAGTTAACCGCAACATTCAGAGCAGCCCCCATGAAACGCCTGCCACTCGACGACAGCTTCAAGGTCAATCACAACCCGGTCACCCTGCGCGAAATCGTGCTGGCAAAACTGCGCAGCGCCATCATGAACTTCCAACTGCTGCCGGGTGACCGCCTGGTGGAACGCGACCTTTGCGACCGCCTCGGCGTCAGCCGCACCTCGGTGCGCGAAGCCTTGCGCCACCTGGAGTCCGAAGGCCTGGTGGAGTACGCCGATGCCAAGGGCCCGCAAGTGGCGATCATCACCCTGGCCGATGCCGTCGACATCTATGAACTGCGTTGCGTGCTCGAAGGCTTGATCGTGCAGTTGTTCACCCTGCGCGCCAAGGCCAAGGACATCAAGGCACTGGAAAAAGCCCTCGAGGAAAACCGCAAGGCCCTCAAGGACGGTGAGCTGCAACAGGTCATTGATTCGGTACAAGGATTCTACGACGTGTTGCTCGAAGGCTCCGGCAACCACGTGGCGGCCACCCAACTGCGTCAGTTGCAGGCACGTATCAGCTACTTGCGCGCGACCTCGGTATCCCAGGAAAACCGTCGCGGTACCAGCAACCAGGAAATGGAGCGTATGGTCCAGGCGATCAAGAGCGGCGACCCGCTCGCCGCCCACCAGGCCTGTGTCGACCACGTGCGCGCCGCCGCCGCCGTGGCCCTGGATTACCTCAAGCGCAAGCAGGAAGAGACCGGCAAGATCCCCGAGATCACACTGCCCATCGCCCTCAAAGAACCGCGCATAGGTCACTGACCATGCCCAGCCCCAGTTTTTGCCCGACATGTGGCAGCAGTGACCTCGGTCACCAGCTGCCACCGGGTGATACCCATGAGCGCCTGATGTGCCGGGGCTGCGGCTACATCCACTACATCAACCCGAAGATTATCGCCGGCTGCATCATCGAGCAGGACGGCAAATATCTGCTTTGCCAGCGGGCCATCCCGCCGCGTCCTGGCACCTGGACGCTGCCGGCCGGCTTCATGGAAGGTGGCGAAACCACTGAACAGGCCGCACTACGCGAAGTCTGGGAAGAAAGCGGCGTACGCGCGGAGATCCTCTCGCCCTACTCGATTTTCAGCGTGCCGAAGATCAGCGAGGTGTACATCATCTTCCGCGCCATCGCGCTGCAGATCACCGGCCAGTTCGGGCCGGAGACCCTCGACTACAAGTTCTTCGCGCCCGAGGACATTCCCTGGGACAGCATCTACTACCCGGCGATCCGGCAGATCCTCGAGCGTTATATCGAGGAACGCCAGGCTGGGGTGTATGGCATCTACATCGGTAACGACGACAGCGGCAAGATTCACTTCATCCGCTGATCGTCAGACCCGACACGGATCAAAAATGTGATGTATGCCTGATACCCCTAAGGCACCAGCCCTTCCACGATGATGATCTGCGCCTCGCCCGCCCCTTCACGACGCGCCTTTGCCTCCTGATACTCCGCAGACTCATAACAGGCCAGCGCCTGCTCGTAGCTGTCGAACTCGATCACCACATTACGTTGCCTGGCAGGCCCGCCTTCCATCGCGGCGCTGCGCCCGCCCCTGGCCAGGAAGCGCCCGCCAAACTTCGCGAAGGCCGCAGGCGCGCGCTGGGTGTACTGCGTGTACTGCTCTGCATCGGACACATTTACATGGGCAATCCAGTAAGCCTTCATCGTGACATCCTCTTGCTTGGTTTTGTGGTATACCATAATACATACAACCAATAAATCGAGCAGCCACCATGTCTTTCAACAACATCGCAGACATCATCGAAGACTACCGCCAAGGCAAAATGGTGCTCCTGGTGGACGACGAGGATCGGGAGAACGAAGGCGACCTGTTGCTGCCCGCGGTGTGCTGCACCGCCGAGACTATCAGCTTCATGGCCCGGGAAGCGCGTGGCCTGATTTGCCTGACCCTCACCGACGAACACTGCCAGCGCCTCGGCCTGCAGCAGATGGTGCCGAGCAATGGCAGCGTGTTCAGCACCGCGTTTACCGTGTCCATCGAAGCCGCCACCGGCGTGACCACCGGCATCTCCGCCGCCGACCGGGCGCGCACGGTGGCCGCGGCCGTGAATGCCGATGCGGGGCCGGCCGACATCGTGCAACCGGGGCATATTTTCCCGTTGCGCGCCAAGGATGGCGGCGTGTTGACGCGCGCCGGGCACACCGAAGCCGGTTGCGACCTGGCGCGCCTGGCCGGGCACACACCAGCCTCGGTGATCGTCGAAGTGATGAACGATGACGGCACCATGGCACGTCGCCCTGACCTTGAGGTGTTCGCGCACAAGCATGGGATCAAGATCGGCACCATCGCCGATCTGATCCACTACCGCCTCAGTACCGAGCGCACCGTAGTGCGCATCGGCGAGCGCGACCTGCCCACAGTGCACGGCACGTTCCGCCTGATCACCTTTGAGGACCGCATTGATGGCGGCGTGCACATGGCGATGGTCATGGGGCAGTTACACCGCGACACGCCCGCCCTGGTGCGCGTGCACGTGATCGACCCGCTGCGCGACCTGGTGGGCGCCGAGTATAGCGGCCCCTCCAACTGGACCTTATGGGCCGCCCTGCAACGCGTCGCCGCAGAAGGCAGCGGCGTGGTGGTGGTGCTGGCCAATCATGAATCCTCCCAGGCCCTGCTCGAACGCGTCCCGCAGTTGACCCAGACGCCGCGCCAGTTCAGCCGTTCGCAGTCGCGGATCTATTCGGAAGTCGGCACCGGCGCGCAGATATTGCAGGACCTTGGCGTCTGCAAGCTGCGCCACCTTGGCCCTCCGCTGAAATACGCCGGGCTGACAGGCTACGACCTGGAGGTGGTGGAAAGCATTCCGTTCACCGAATGACGGATAACCGGTAAGGCAAAGTGCTTGCACAAAGCTTGGAATACCATAATATGATATTCCATCGACCGAGTACTTTTGCCAAGTGCGCATGCCAGGGATAGCGCCAGTAACAAGCCTTGGTACGGTCGACTTTTGAGGCTTCGCAATAGCGGCTTCGAGAGACCTACTGCTCCCGATAGGCGGGCATTACCAGGCCCGCTCAATAACAAAACAAATGAGGGCGTGAAAATGGTGTTGAACAAACGTGCAACCGCGATGCTGTTCGCGGGTTTGCTGGCCACGGCCACTCACGCGGCCCTGGCGGCCGAAAGCGTCAATTTCGTGAGCTGGGGCGGTAGCACCCAGGATGCGCAAAAGCAGGCGTGGGCCGATCCTTTCAGCAAGGCCAGCGGGATCACTGTGGTGCAGGACGGTCCCACCGACTATGGCAAGCTCAAGGCCATGGTCGAGAGCGGCAACGTGCAGTGGGACGTGGTAGACGTGGAGGCTGACTTCGCCTTGCGCGCCGCCGCTGAAGGGCTGCTCGAACCCCTGGATTTTTCGGTGATCCAGCGCGACAAGATCGACCCGCGGTTTGTCTCCGACCATGGCGTCGGCTCGTTTTTCTTCTCCTTCGTACTCGGCTACAACGAGGGCAAGCTCGGCGCTGGCAAGCCACAGGACTGGGCCGCGCTGTTCGACACCAAAACCTACCCCGGCAAACGTGCCCTCTACAAATGGCCAAGCCCTGGCGTACTCGAACTGGCGCTGCTGGCTGACGGCGTTCCCGCCGACAAGCTCTACCCCCTGGACCTGGACCGCGCCTTCAAGAAACTCGACACCATCAAGAAAGACATCGTCTGGTGGGGCGGCGGCGCACAGTCCCAGCAACTGCTGGCCTCGGGCGAAGTCAGCATGGGTCAGTTCTGGAACGGCCGCATTCATGCCCTGCAGGAAGATGGCGCACCCGTAGGCGTAAGCTGGAAACAGAATCTGGTGATGGCGGACATCCTGGTCGTGCCTAAAGGCAGCAAAAACAAAGGCGCGGCGATGAAGTTCCTGGCCAGTGCCAGCAGCGCCAAGGGCCAGGCCGACTTCTCTAACCTGACCGCTTATGCACCGGTGAACATCGACAGTGTGCAGCGCCTGGACTCAGTGCTGGCGCCCAACCTGCCGACGGCGTATGCCAAGGACCAGATCACCCTCGATTTCGCCTACTGGGCCAAGAACGGTCCGGCCATTGCGACACGGTGGAATGAATGGCTAGTCAAATGAAAATGACGGCAACCACGCCGACCGGGAGCGCCCTCGGCGTTGCTGGCGCAGTTTCCTGCAAACCAGGTGCGCCATCCCTGGCGCAGCGCTGGCGGGGGTCGAGCAACCTGATCCCGGCGCTGCTGTTCCTCGGCCTGTTCTTCCTCGCGCCGCTGATCGGCCTGTTGCTGCGCGGCGTGCTGGAGCCCGTACCGGGCCTTGGCAACTATGAGCAACTGTTCGCTAACTCGGCATACGCCCGGGTACTGCTCAATACCTTTTCGGTGGCCGGCCTGGTGACCCTGTTCAGCCTGTTGCTGGGCTTCCCGCTGGCCTGGGTGATTACCCTGGTACCACGCGGCTGGGGGCGCTGGATCCTGAACATCGTGCTGCTATCGATGTGGACCAGCCTGCTCGCCCGCACCTATTCATGGCTGGTATTGCTGCAAGCCTCCGGGGTGATCAACAAGGCACTGATGGCGATGGGCATCATCGACCAGCCGCTGGAGATGGTGCACAACCTGACCGGCGTGGTGATCGGTATGAGCTACATCATGATCCCGTTCATTGTGCTGCCATTGCAGGCAACCATGCAGGCCATCGACCCGATGATCCTGCAGGCCGGCTCCATCTGCGGTGCCAGCCCTTGGACCAACTTCTTCCGGGTGTTCCTGCCGCTGTGCCGACCGGGGTTGTTTTCCGGCGGCTTGATGGTGTTTGTGATGTCCCTCGGTTACTACGTCACCCCGGCGCTGCTCGGCGGCGCGCAGAATATGATGCTGCCTGAGTTCATCATCCAGCAGGTGCAGTCGTTCCTCAACTGGGGCCTGGCGAGTGCCGGCGCCGCATTGCTGATCTTTATCACGCTGGTGCTGTTCTACTTCTACCTGAAGCTTCAGCCGGAATCCCCGGTTGGCGCCAGCAACGCGAGGTAAGCCGTCATGCTCCTGACTTCCAATGCCATGAGCCGCAGGATGCGCCTGGGCCTCTACACCACCACCGGCATGATTGGCCTGTTCTTGCTGTTGCCGATCGTGTTCATCGTGTTGCTGTCGTTCGGCTCATCCCAATGGCTGGTGTTCCCGCCACCGGGCTGGACGCTGAAATGGTACGGCCAGTTCTTCTCCAATGCCGACTGGATGAACGCGGCGGTAGCGAGCCTCAAGGTTGCGGTACTGACCACCGTGTTCGCCGTGGCGCTGGGCCTGCCCACCGCATTTGCCCTGGTGCGTGGGCGATTTCCTGGCCGCGAGTTGCTCTACGGCCTGTTCACCCTGCCGATGATCGTGCCGTTGGTGATCATCGCGGTGGCGGTGTACGCACTGTTCCTCAAGCTCGGCTATACCGGCACGATGTTCGCCTTTGTAGTGAGCCATGTGATTGTCGCGCTGCCGTTCACCATTATCTCGATCATCAACTCGCTCAAGCTGTTCGACCAATCGATTGAAGATGCGGCGGTGATCTGCGGCGCATCGCGCCTGCAGGCCTTATTCAAGGTGACATTCCCGGCGATTCGCCCGGGAATGGTGGCCGGCGCGTTGTTCGCCTTTCTCGTCTCATGGGACGAAGTGGTGCTCAGCGTGATGATGGCCAGCCCGACCCTGCAAACCCTTCCCGTAAAAATGTGGACCACCCTGCGCCAGGACCTGACGCCTGTGATTGCCGTCGCCTCGACGTTGCTGATCGGCCTCTCGGTGCTCGTCATGGTCATCGCCGCCGCCCTTCGCCGGCGCACAGAAACCCGCGCTTGAGCGCCCAGGAGCAAGACATGAGTGCAGTGATCCAAGATACCGCGCAAAACCATGGCCAACCCCTGGTCAGCTTGCGCAACCTGAACAAGTACTACGGTGAATTTGCCGCCGTGGATAACATCTCGCTGGACATCAAGGACGGCGAATTCCTGACCTTCCTCGGCTCCAGCGGCTCTGGCAAAAGCACCACCCTGTCGATGCTCGCAGGCTTTGAAACGCCAAGCAGCGGCGAGATCCTGGTGAGCGGCCAATCCCTGGTCAATGTGCCGCCGCACAAACGCGACATCGGCATGGTGTTCCAACGTTACTCGCTGTTCCCGCATTTGTCGGTGCGCGACAACATCGCCTTCCCCCTGGCGATTCGCAAACTGGCCAGCGCCGAGCGCGAGAAGCGCGTCGACGCCATGCTCAAGCTGGTGCAGCTTGAGCAATTTGCCCATCGCCGCCCTTCGCAACTCTCCGGCGGCCAGCAGCAACGCGTCGCCATCGCGCGGGCGCTGGTGTACGAGCCGCGCATCCTGCTGATGGACGAACCCCTCGGCGCCCTCGACAAAAAACTGCGTGAAGACCTGCAGGACGAACTGCGCCAATTACATCGGCGCCTGGGCATCACCATCGTCTACGTAACCCACGACCAGGAAGAAGCCATGCGCCTGTCCCAGCGCATCGCGATTTTCAGCCACGGCAAGATTGTCGGCCTGGGCAGTGGCTACGACCTGTACCAGAACCCGCCAAATGCGTTTGTAGCCTCGTTCCTCGGTAACTCCAACTTCCTCAAGCTCAAGGCGCAGGGGAATGCGGTGGCATCGTTTGAAGGCCAATCGCTGTCGATCCGCCTGACCAGCGGCTTGCAAACCGAGCAGGAGGTGCTGTTGATGGTACGCCCGGAAAAAGCCTTGGCGCTGAGTGTCGAGCAAGCTACCGAGCAGGCATTGGCGGCGGGTTGGAATGAGGTGTCAGCGATTGTAGGCGAGGTGCTGTTCCTCGGCGAAAGCCAGACCTGCACCGTAAAAACCCTTGGCGGCACCTCGATGACAGTCAAGGCGTTGTCTGCTGCGGGCATGCCACTCAAGGCCGGCGACCCGGTGCGCGTGCGCTGGGCCACGGCGGATGCTTGCGTCTATACCGCATGGGCTGAAAGCGATCTGAACAAGGCCGCCGGCGCCCATTGAGTCACCCTTGGGCCGCCACAACGTCGGGTTGTGGCGGCCTTTTTTTGCCTGCTAACATTGGACCTGGCCGGATGTCATTGATCATCAAGCCAGCTTGCTACAAGGATACGGCTGCATCGGCAGGCCTTAACTGCAGATAAAAAAATGCCCGGCATTGGCCGGGCATTTCAGTTCATTCGATGATCAGTCGGTATAGCCCAACTTTACCGTCCTCATCTTCCGGCTATGCTCGCGCGTCGCCAGGCAGTAATACAGCGGACACGTCACCAACAACCCCACCAGCCACGACAGGTCTGCGCCCTCTACCAGATTGGCCCATGGCCCCACGTACAGCGACGTATTGGCAAACGGCAGTTGCACGATGATGCCGATGAAATACGCCACGATCGCATGCAGGTTAAAGCGTCCGTAAACCCCGCCGTCCGCCTGAAAGATCGACGCAATGTCATAGGCGCCACGCTTGATGATGTAGAAATCGATCAGGTTGATCGACGCCCACGGCACCAGCACCAATAGCAGCGCAAGGATCAGGCCGATAAATTGCGAGATGAAGTCCGCCGACGCGCCCAATGCCACCACGCAGCATCCGGCCAGCACCACGCTGGACAGCACCACACGCACTTTGATGCCGGGTGTCCACTGGCTGGCGAAGGTCTGGATCGAGGTGATGATCGACAGCACCGCACCATACAGATTCAGGGCGTTGTGGCTGATGATATTGAGCAGAAACAGCACCATCAGGATCGACCCCAGCCAGCCGGTGGCTTGCTTGACCGCGACCATCGCCTCAGTGCCTTCGGGTGTCGCCAGGGCGGCGACCAAGCCAAAGGAGAACGACAAAATGGTGCCGAGAGTGGCCCCCAGGTAGGTGGCGACAAAGGGTCGGGTGATGCCGATATCAGCCGGCAGGTAGCGCGAATAATCGCTGGTATAGGGGGAGAAGCTGATCTGCCAGATCACTCCCAACGACACCGTCGCCAGCCAGCCGGCCGGATTGAAGCCGCCACGGGTGAGGAAGTCTGCCGGCAGGTCGTGGGAAAAAATGTAGAGGAAACCCGCCAGCAATGCGCTGCCCATCACCCAGGTGCCGATGCGGTTCAGGGTATGGATAAAGCGATAGCCGATCACGCCAATGGCCGTGGCGCTGAGCGCGCCGATCAGGATGCTGGCCGGCACCGGTACCGACGGCACGATGCCGACGATGGACTTGCCCGCCAGCACAATGTTGGAGATGAAAAAGCCAATGTAGATCAGGGCCGCGAAGAAAACGATCAGCAGCGCTCCGTAGCGCCCGAACTGACCCCGGCTCTGCACCATCTGCGGGATGCCCATGCGCGGGCCCTGGGCCGACGCGAGGGCAATGACAATACCGCCGAGCATGTGCCCGAGAGCAATCGCCAGCAGCCCCCACACCAGGTTGAGATGGAACACCTGAGTCACCATAGCGCCGGTGACGATGGGCAGCGGTGCAATGTTAGTGCTGAACCATAGGGTGAACAGGTCGCGGGCCTTTCCATGGCGCTCCGCGAGGGGGACGTAATCGACCGTGTGATTCTCGATCAGGGGATCTTGCCGGGACATCTGGGGCATGGAAATGAACTCGCGTTTGTCTGATCTTATAGTTGTTTGACGCCAAACCGGGGGAGCTCTCTGGCCACCCCCATACGAACACCATATTATGGTATTCCAACATTTTCACAAGACTGATCCGTAGTCCTGGCACGCATCTGATCCGCTATTGTGCCACACGGCCCCTCTTCATTCAGCGGGCTAACCCCCGTATTCATTGGCTATAAGACCAAAGGTCAACGTTCATCGGCCGCCTGAAAAAGCCCTTGATTAGATTGTATTACGGTATACCATCAGACCTACAAATCTATAAAATCCGCTTCACCCTACGAGGACCGTCCCATGATCGATGCCGCCATCTACAAACAAGTGATGGGTTCGTTTCCGTCCGGAGTCACCGTGATCACCACGCTCGATGATGACGGGCAGATAGTCGGACTTACCGCCAGTGCGTTCAGCTCGTTGTCCATGGAGCCGGCCCTGGTGCTGTTCTGCCCCAACTACAGTTCCGACTCCTATCCGGTGCTGATCAAGAACCAGCGCTTTGCCATTCATGTGCTGTCCGGTGGGCAGCAAAGCGAAGCCTATGCTTTTGCGCGCAAGGGCAAAGACAAGGCGCAGGGCATCGAATGGACGTTGAGTGAACTGGGCAACCCGATCCTCGCCAATGCCACGGCGGTGATCGAGTGCGAGTTGTGGCGTGAGTATGAAGGCGGTGACCATGCAATCATGGTCGGTGCGGTGAAGAACCTGATCGTGCCCCGGCAGAACGCCGGGCCACTGGTGTATTGCCACGGCAAGATGGGCGCCCTGCCCGCCATTGCCTGATCGTTACCGTTGCAGGCGCCCGGCAGCCCGGGCGCCCACCGGTCAGGTGCGGAAGCGGCTGACCAACTGATTCAACGTCTGAGACAACGTCGTCAATTGCTGCGCATCCTGGCGCGTGGAATCAGCCAGGCTCGCCACCAACTGTGCATCCCCGTGAATCTGGCTGATGTGCCGATTGATGTCTTCAGCCACCTGGTGCTGCTCTTCGGCAGCCGTTGCGATTTGCGTATTCATGTCGCGGATCACGTCCACCGACTCGCGAATCAACCCAAAACTGGCCCGTGCGTCGTTGATCGACACCACCGTTTCCTGGGACACCTCCAGGCTGGCATGCATTTGTTTACCCATCTGATGGGTACGCCGGGCGAGGTTGCCCAGCAGCCCGTCGATCTCGCCGGTGGAGTCCGAAGTACGCTTGGCCAGGGCCCGCACTTCGTCTGCCACCACGGCAAAACCACGCCCCTGTTCACCGGCTCGGGCGGCTTCGATGGCAGCGTTCAGCGCCAGCAGGTTGGTCTGTTCGGCGATGGAGCGGATGGTGCCGAGTATCGACTGGATGTCGTTGCTGTCTTTTTCCAGTTGCTCCATGGACTGGGCGGAGTGGCCGATTTCCTCACTCAGCCGCCCTACGCTGCTCACTGCTGCGTCGATCTGCTGCTGGCCGGTGTGCGCCTGGCGCTGTCCGTTGTCGGCAGAGTCGGCGGCTTGGCTGCAGGAGCGCGCGACTTCATTGGAGGTGGCGACCATCTCATGAAACGCGGTGGACACCATGTCCACGGCCTCCCGTTGGCGTGAGGCGACCTCAGCCATTTCCACCGAGACCTCCATGGCACTCCCCGAACTGCTGTGGATCTGCCCGGCCGCCTGGCCGATGCGCTGGATCAGCGTGCGGATCGCTTCGAGGAACTGGTTGAACCAGCCGGCCAGTTGTGCCGTCTCGTCTCGCCCTTTTACCGGCAGACGCGCCGTCAGGTCTCCTTCGCCCTGGGCGATGCCTTCCAGGCCGCTGGCCACACCACGAATCGGCTTGACGATCAGCCCGGCAAACCAGGCGCCCACCACTGCAAACAACACGGCACACACCAGGGCGATCGCCGCGATCAGCCAGGTCAGGCGCGCCGCGCCGGCCATCACTTCACTTTCCCGCACCACCCCGACAAACCGCCAGCCCAATGCCCTGGACGGCCAGACAAACGCCATGTAGCGCTCGCCTGCCAACTCGACCTGCACCAGGCCCTGCCCAGCCTCGCTCAACTGCCGGTAACCCTCGCCCAACTCACTAAGTTTCTTGAAGTTGTGAGACGGGTCATTCGGGTCCACCAACACGGTGTTATTGGCTTCCATCAACATCAGGTAGCCGCTGTCACCCAGCTTGATCTGTTTGACCAGGTCGGTCAGTTGCTTGAGGGAAACATCGATGTTCACCACCCCGCTCGCGTTGCCCTGGCGGTCATTGAAGCTTCGCACCGTACTGACCAGCACCACGTCATCGGCGGCCCAGTAATACGCCTCGGTGCGCAGGGTCTTGCCCGGTTGCGCCATGGCCGTCTTGTACCAGGGCCGGGTGCGCGGGTCGTAGCTCGCCAGCTTCGGGTCACCCGGCCAGAATACATAGCCGCCATCTTCAGTACCCAGTGACAGGTAGGTGTAGGCCGAATGACTCTTGGCCAGGCCCTCGAACAGCTTGAACAACTGCTGATCGCGCTCGCCGAGTGCGACTTGGGCGGCGTCGCTGGCCAGATAGCGTTTCACATCGCCGTTGATACTTTGCAACTGCGGATGCGCCGCCAGGTAGGCGACGTTCTGACTGATACCTTCAAAAAACAATTGCATGGCATTGTCGACTTGGCGAATCTCGCGTTCGCTGCCGTCGATAAAGCCGTCCCGTGCCTCATGGCGCACGTTGAGGATGATCATCACTGCCACCAGAATGACTGGCAGGCTGGCGATCACCGCAAAGGCCAGGATCAATTTTTGTTTTATGTTCATCTAGCTCGCCTTCCTTGTGAAGTGAATGTGCGACCGCTGGAGAGAAAAGTTTTGCAGATATTCCGTATTATGGTATACCAACAATCAATCCGCCGAATAGCCTTCATCACTGGCAAGCTTCACATTGGCGAGAGCACCTAAGGGCCCGCAGTCGACAGGCCGATCACAATAGATCCGAGGTAAGCGTCATGAAATTTTCCCTGTTCGTGCACATGGAACGCTGGGATGAAAGTGTCAGCCATCGCCAGTTGTTCGAAGACTTGACCGAACTGACCCTGATGGCGGAAGCCGGTGGTTTCAGCACCGTCTGGATTGGCGAACACCACGCCATGGAATACACCATCTCGCCCAGCCCGATGCCGCTGCTGGCTTACCTCGCGGCCAAAACCACCACCATTCACCTGGGCGCCGGTACCATCATCGCGCCGTTCTGGCACCCACTGCGGGTGGCAGGCGAATGCGCGCTGCTCGACGTGATCAGTAACGGACGCATGGAAGTCGGCCTGGCCCGTGGTGCCTACCAGGTGGAGTTCGACCGCATGGCCGGCGGCATGCCCGCCTCATCCGGCGGCCAGGCGCTGCGCGAGATGGTGCCGGTGGTACGTGCGTTGTGGAAAGGCGACTATGCCCATGACGGCGACATCTGGAAGTTCCCCACCTCCACCAGCGTGCCCAAGCCGATCCAGCAGCCCAACCCGCCGATGTGGATTGCCGCACGCGACCCGGACTCGCATAACTTTGCGGTAGCTAATGGCTGCAACGTGATGGTCACGCCGTTGATGAAGGGCGACGAAGAAGTCCTCGACCTGAAAAATAAATTCCAGGCTGCCCTGGACAACAACCCGGATGTGCCACGCCCACAACTGATGGTGTTGCGTCACACCCACGTGCACGCGGTAGACGACCCTGACGGCTGGAAAGTCGGGGCCAAGGCAATCGCCCGATTCTATCGCACCTTTGATGCCTGGTTCGGCAACAAGACCGTACCGGTCAACGGCTTCCTTGACCCGAGCCCGGAAGAAAAATTCGCCGGGCGTCCGGAGTTTGAACTGGAAAGCCTGCACAAGACCGCAATGATTGGCACGCCTGAAGAAATCATCCCGCGCATCCAGTACTACCAGGAGCTGGGTGTGGACGAGTTCAGCTTCTGGTGTGATAACAGCTTGCCCCACGCGGAGAAGAAAAAATCCCTTGAGCTGTTTATCAAGCTCGTGGTGCCGGCATTTCGCTGAGGGTAATGCCTGAACCGCACACAGCGCCGGCACTTGCCGGCGTTGTTGTTTCGGGTGGCGGGAATGCGGCATGTGCTTCGGGTCGAGGAGATGTATACGATGCCGGACCGGGGTGCTCCGCCCAAAAACCGCTGTGCCCACTGCCCGTATTCCATGTACTCAAAAAAGTACTTAAAAAAGTGGCTGGAGACGGATTTCAGTAGTTTTGCGTAGAAACGAAAAAAGACGCCGAAGCGTCTATTCCTTAAATCCCAGGCAAAAAAAAGCCACTCTATTGAGTGGCTTTTTCTTTGTGTTTGGAGCGGGAAACGAGACTCGAACTCGCGACCCCGACCTTGGCAAGGTCGTGCTCTACCAACTGAGCTATTCCCGCGTCTTGGTGATGCGCATTCTATAGAATCCTCATCACCCGTCAACCCCTTGATTCAAAAAAGTTTTATTTCTTTTCAACCTCGGTGCGCAGATGCGGCCAGGCGGCGCGCAAATATTGCAGCATGGACCACAAGGTCAGGCCCGCAGCGATCAGCAGCAAGGCATAGCCCAGCAATACCCAGAAGGAGAAATCCGACGGGTTGGCCAGCAGGATCACCAGGGCAAGCATCTGCGCCGCGGTTTTCCATTTGCCCATGTTGGACACGGCCACGTGGGCTCGGGCGCCGATTTCGGCCATCCACTCCCGCAGGGCGGAGACCACGATCTCGCGACCGATAATCACGGCCGCCGGCAACGTCAGCCACAGGTTGCCGTGTTCCTGCACCAGCAGCACCAGGGCGACCGCTACCATCAGTTTGTCGGCCACCGGGTCCAGGAACGCGCCAAACGGCGTGCTCTGTTCCAGGCGACGGGCCAGGTAACCGTCCAGCCAGTCGGTGGCGGCTGCGAAGGCAAACACCGAACTGGATGCCATGTAGCTCCATTCGTACGGCAGGTAAAACAGCAATATGAAAATCGGTATGAGCAGGACGCGTAGTACGGTGATCAGATTAGGGATATTCATCGGCACAACTGGCTACGAGGTGAGAAGGCATTCTACTCGCTGTGCAGATTTGCATAAATCAACTCTGCGAGCTTTTTACTGATACCGGGAGCTTTGGCTATTTCTTCGATGCTGGCACGGGACAGCTCCTGCAAGCCACCAAAATGTTTTAACAAGTCCCGCCGCCGTGTCGGCCCGACCCCTGCCACCCCTTCCAGGGTTGAGGTACGCCGGGTTTTGCCACGTCGGGCACGGTGGCCGGTGATGGCGAAACGGTGGGCTTCGTCGCGGATCTGCTGGATAAGGTGCAGCGCCGGGGAGTCGCCCTTCAAGGTGAACTCATGGGCTGCATCATTCAAGTACAAGGTTTCAAAACCGGCCTTGCGGGTGGCACCCTTGGCCACGCCGAGCAGGATCAGGTCGGGTACCGCCAGTTCGTTGAGCACGTCGCGGGCCATGGACAGTTGGCCCTTGCCACCATCCACCAGCAGGATGTCCGGCAGCTTGCCCTCGCCGTCCTTCAGTTTGCTGAAGCGGCGGGTCAGGGCCTGGTGCATGGCGGCGTAGTCATCGCCCGGGGTGACGCCTTCGATGTTGTAGCGCCGGTAATCGGACTTGATCGGCCCTTCCGGCCCGAACACCACGCAGGAAGCCACGGTAGCCTCGCCGCTGGAGTGGCTGATGTCGTAGCACTCCAGGCGCTGGGGCGGCTCGTCGAGCTTGAGCACTTCGGCCAGGGCGTCAAACCGCGCGGCGACGTGCTGGCGGTTGGCCAGGCGTGCGCCCAGGGCCTGTTCGGCGTTGGTCACGGCCAACTGCTGCCAGCGCGCACGGGTGCCGCGCACGCGGTGGCTGATGTCCAGCTCGCGGCCACGCAGTTCGTGAATCGCTTCGATCAGCGCCGGGAAGTCCTCGTGCACCACGTTGACGATCAGTTCGCTCGGCAGGTCGCGCTCGGGGCTGCTGACGTAGTACTGGCCGAGGAACGCCGCCATGACTTCGGCGACCTCCTCTTCTATACCGGTCTGGGGGAAGAAGTTCTTGCTGCCCAGCACCCGGCCGCCGCGCACGCTGATCAGGTGCACACAGGCGCCGCCCGGGTTGACGAAGGCGGCGATGACGTCGACGTCGCCGGTGCCGCCTTCCATGCTCTGCTGGTCCTGTACGCGACGCAGCAGGGAGATCTGGTCGCGTAGCTCTGCGGCGCGCTCAAAATCCAGGGTGCTGGCCGCTTGCTCCATGGCGCCGGACAGCTCATCGGCCAGGGCATTGCTGCGGCCTTCGAGGAACATCACCGAGTGACGCACGTCCTCGGCATATTCCGCAGGCTCAACCAGGCCCACGCACGGCGCCTTGCAGCGCTTGATCTGGTACTGCAGGCACGGGCGGTTGCGGTTCTTGTAGAAACTGTCTTCGCACTGGCGCACGAAAAACGCCTTTTGCAGCAGGCTCAGGCTTTCGCGGATGGCGCCGGCGCTGGGGTAAGGCCCGAAGTACTTGCCCTTCTGCTTCTTGGCACCGCGATGGATGCTCAGGCGCGGAAAGTCGCCGTCCGAGAGAAACACGTACGGGTAGGACTTATCGTCACGCAGCAGGATGTTGTAGGGCGGCCGCCATTCCTTGATCAGCGTCTGCTCAAGCAGCAGCGCCTCGGTTTCATTGGCGGTGATGGTGGTTTCCACCTGGGCGATACGCGCCACCAGCGCCGCGGTCTTCGGCGCCAGGCCCGTCTTGCGGAAGTAACTCGCCAGGCGGCTTTTCAGATTCTTGGCTTTACCGACGTAGAGCAGGCGCGCTTCGCTGTCGAACATGCGATACACGCCAGGACGGCCACTGCAGGTTGCAAGGAACGCACTCGGATCGAACAGCACTTTAATTTCAGAGGCTGTCATTTCAGGCGCTGGCGTCTACCATGCCGTGGCGTACCGCCAGCAGGGTCAATTCAACATCACTGCTGATGGAAAGCTTTTCGAAAATCCGATAACGATAGGTGTTCACGGTTTTCGGCGACAGGCACAGCTTGTCGGAGATCGACTGGACTTTTTGACAGCCGACAATCATCAAGGCGATCTGGATTTCCCGCTCCGACAGCGCATCGAACGGCGAGTCGCTGGTGGGCTGGAACGACTTGATCGCCAACTGCTGGGCAATCTGCGGGCTGATGTAGCGTTGGCCGGCGAATACCAGGCGGATAGCCTGGACCATCTCGGCCAATCCCGCGCCCTTTGTCAGATAGCCGGCAGCGCCCGCCTGTAGAAGCCGTGTAGGAAAAGGATCTTCCTCGCACACGGTCACTACCACGACTTTGATATCCGGATGGCTGCGCAACAACTTTGTAGTGGCGCCAAGACCGCCGATCCCGGGCATCTTGACGTCCATCAAAACCACATCGGGCTTCAACTCCCGGGCCTTGATCAGGGATTCCTCCCCTGACTCGGCCTGGCCGACTACTTGCAGGCCATCGATGTCAGCCAGCATTCGTGTAATGCCTGTACGAACGAGATCATGGTCATCGACTACTAGCACCCTAATCAAGCAGACACCTCGCGATATGGTCTTATAGGTTGCTGAACACCTTAGCAAAAAACCACGGCGCAGACCTAGCTGCAAGCGTCATATATATAGAGTTTCAATGCACAACGGGCCGCCGCCGAGTGGCGGGCGGCTCAATTTCCTGGGTAAAAGGTCAGGAATCCGGGGCCGATGACCGGTTTTTTCCATTGGTGGAGAGTGAATGCTCGGCCAGGGTAGAGGTCAGGCGATGGATTGCATCCTGGTCTTCCTTGAACATCGCACGGTAGTTGCCCAGCACTTTTTCTTCGATTTGGCTCAGATTTTCCAGTTGGGTCGGCGTCGGCGTGCCGGTCAACACGTACAGGATATCGACACCTTTTTCTGCCACGCGGGACAAGTAATCGGCCTTGGGCGCACGGCCGCCATTTTCGTATTTCCCCTGTGCGTTAGCTTCTACACCTCCTATTTCACCAAAAGTTTTCTGCGACAGGCCAAGTCGCTCTCTTTCTTGCCTTAACCGGAAACCGATTCCACTCATTTGGATGTATGATCCTATTTGGCACACCCCAAGAGGTGACACACTCATCTCGTTTTACACAAACTTGAACGGTTTTGAACTATGCCCGGTATTCGCACTGCTGCACAAGCCAAGGCTTGGCTGGAACATCAAGGTAAGTCTGTTCAAGCGTTCGCCCGGGAACATGGCGTGGACCCGGCAACCACTTATCAAGTGCTCGCTGGGCGCAAAAAGGGACGGCGGGGAGAAGCCCACAAGGTCGCGGTCCTGTTAGGCATGAAGGACGGGATCATCCCGGTTGAGGACGAAACCGTAAGGCAAGATCAGGAAGTCATTTCTTGAAGTCAGTATGCGCTTATTAAAACCAAGTGCCTGTTTTCCCAAAATTGGCAGTACTCACACCTGATCACGGCCGGCAATTGCGCTCCATGCGCCAGAAGCAATCCTCCGCATCTACGATTTCCAGGCCCTTGCGTTGATACAGCCGTCGCGCCGGGTTGGTCTTGAAAACGGTCAACCGTAAAAGACCCAGCCCTTCCGCGCGCGCCTTGTACACCATCTGCTCGATAACCCAGCCGCCAGCCCCTTGATGACGAAACGCCTCAAGGATGTGCAATTCGCGGATATACAACGCTTTGGGGTCACGACTCAGACTGATGAAACCCAGCACCTGGGTATCGCGACAGATCAACCAGTTTTCCCGACCCGCCCAGGCGCTATCGAACCCGGCATCGGACCAGGACAAGTCGTATTGGCGATAATAGTTGCCCATGGCCTGATGGGTCAGGGTTCGGGCGAAGGCCAGGTGCTGGCTGGTTGCAGCCTGTAGTTGAAACGCCATGTGCCTGCGCCTCCTAAATCGCCACCTGTTCCCCGCGCCATTGGCCAGCGCTGCTGCGACGTGCAATCACCAACGAATCGCCCACACCAGGGGCGACTGCGATCAAAGTGCCGTCAGCGCCCCAGATCGCACTGCGTCCGGCGCAGGTCCAGCCACCGGTCGGGCCACCGTGATTGGCCATCAGCACCAGCATTTGGTGCTCGGCGGCGTAGCCTTGTAGCAACGTCGTATCGGGAGCGTAGCCACCTTCGCTGATCAGCACACCCGCAACGTAGATATTCGCCCCGGCTTCGGCTGCCTGCCGTGGGTGGCTGGGGTGGGAGAAGTCTGCACATACCGCCAGGGCAATCCGGTCGTTACCCCATTCAAGGGCGGCCCCGCCCTGCCCTGCAGCAAAGGCCGCTTCTTCACCGGGATGCAGATGCTGCTTGGTATAGACCGCCACCGAACCATCCGGCCCCAGCACCAGCGCGCCGATCAACACCTCACTGCCGGCCCCCAGGCGAATCGGCATGCCCACCACGGCGGTGATGCGCAACTCACGGGCCATCTCCCGCAGCGGCGCCACTACTTCATCGTCAGGCGCAATCGCCAATTCGGCGGCCAACGCTGGTTCGTACCCCGTCAGCGACAGTTCCGGAAACACCAGCAATTGCACACCATGCTCTGCCGCCGTGCGCATGAATGCCAAGTGACGCGCGATATTTCCGGGCACGTCGCCGGCAATGGAGATGGATTGGGCAGCAGCAATCGTGAAGGCAATCATGGTCGCATCCAGGCAATCATCGTGAAGTCCGTGCAGCATATCGACACTTGGGTCATAGCCGTAAGTACCCACACTCAATAGAAATTACTGATTGAATCCACCCGCTCGCCTCAGTTAAGCTCCCCCCCATCATTTGGAGACACACCATGTTGCAACTCACCCACATTCAGGTTTGCCCTGCTGCCAGCGTCCAGCGCTCGGTCGTGGCTGCCCGCGTGAGCGGTTTGAGCGCACTGGTCAGCTTTTATTTTGGGTATTGGTTTAGCCACTGGCGCGCCTGATACCTGAAATCGGCGCCCACTACTCAAGGGGTCGCCTACCAGAGAAATCTAACCCCCGGTCGGCTCCCCGACCGGGGGTTTTGTTTTTTCAGCCCTTATTATTTTTGCCACACACCGAACACTTAAAGGACTCACGACATGAACTACGCCACCTATTACCGCTACGACACCTCCACCGCCTGGCGATTTAGCAAGCTCCGTTCGGGACAGCCTGCCGCCTCCGATCGGTCACCTATTGGTGGCAAGCCAGCACACGTAGCCAATACGGCCAATTGTCGAACACCCCAGTAGGGCAGAGCGTGCGGGAACAGCCCGCCGCTTGCCCAGGAAGCCCGAATATGAACGCCTCGATCGCCGCTCTGCCTGTTTCCACCCTGTCCTGCGCCAATGAAGCGCTGACCCAGCGTTTGCCCAGTGCCCTTGAGCTCAAGCACCAACTGCCCCTGAGCCCATTCCTCAACGAACAGATCCACGCCCATCGCCAAGCCGTGCGCGCCATCCTCCAGGGTGAAGACTCACGCCTGCTGGTGATCGTCGGCCCGTGCTCGATCCACGACCCGGAATCGGCCATGGAATACGCACGCAACCTGAAAAAACTGGCCCATGAAGTCAGTGACCAGATGCTGCTGGTGATCCGCGCCTACGTCGAAAAACCCCGCACCACCATCGGCTGGAAAGGCCTGGCCTACGACCCACGCCTGGATGGCAGCGACGACATGGCCGCGGGCCTGACCCTGTCCCGGGAACTGATGCGGGAAATGCTGCGCCTGGGCCTGCCGGTGGCCACCGAGCTGCTGCAACCGATGGCTGCCGGCTACTTCGATGACCTGCTGAGCTGGGTCGCCATTGGCGCGCGCACCACCGAATCGCAGATTCATCGCGAAATGGCCAGCGGCCTCGGCATGCCCGTGGGCTTCAAGAACGGCACCGACGGCGGCGTGGCCATCGCCTGTGACGCCATGCGCTCCGCCGCTCACCCGCACCGTCACTTCGGTGTCGACAGCCAGGGCCATCCGGCGATCATCCAGACCCCGGGCAACCCCGACACTCACCTCGTGTTGCGCGGCGGCCATCGTGGGCCGAACTATGATCGCCAGAGCGTGGCCCAGGTTCACGCCGACCTTGCCAAGAGCAAAGTCGCGCCGCGGATCATGGTCGACTGCAGCCACGCCAACAGCGGCAAAGACCCGCTGCGCCAACCGGCGGTGTTCAACGACGTGCTGGAACAGCGCCTGCAGGGCGACACCTCGCTGATCGGCATGATGATCGAAAGCCACCTGTTTGAAGGCTGCCAGCCGTTGAGCCCTTCGATGAAATACGGCGTGTCGATCACCGATGGCTGCCTGGGCTGGGACGGCACGGAACAGCTGCTGCGCAGCGCTGCGGAGCGGCTGCGGGCACACAATCGCGCCTGACAAATGAAGACCAAATGTGGGAGCGGGCTTGCTCGCGAATGCGGTGGTTCAGCCTGCACATGCATCAACTGGCGCACCGCTTTCGCGAGCAAGCCCGCTCCCACACTGGATCTTCATTCACTTGACTAAAGTGGATAAAGAGCCTCATCAAACTGCGCCAACTTCGGAAACACCAACGGCTGGTCATCCGCCAGCCCTTCCAATCGCTGCTGGTAACTGTGCAGGAAAGTCTGCCGGGCCTCGGCGCTGATATACGGCACATGCCACGCCACAAACGGCTCCAGCACCTCAAACCCGACATACGCCAGCGTGCCACGCAGGATCGGCCGCAGCATGTCCTCCAACGGCCCGTGAATCGCACCCTCGCCAAACATATGCTCGCGCCCGCCAAGGGTGACCGTGACCAGCGCTTTCTTGCCGGCGAGCCCGCCCTGATCATAAAACCGCTTGCCGCCGTAGCACACGCCCGACACCAGCACCCGGTCAATCCAGCCCTTGAGCATCGCGGGCGCCGAGAACCAGAAGATCGGGAAGTTGAGGATCAGCAGATCGGCCCACAGCAGCTTGTCCAACTCCTGCCGGATATCCGCCGCGATGGATTGGCTTTTCACCCCCAGGCGCTGCTCCAGGGCATACACCAGGTAGTCGGGGTTCTCCCGCGAGGTGAAGTCCGAGGCGCTGGCTACGGGATTCCAGTGCATCGCGTACAAATCACTGACCTGTACCTCATGCCCCTGCGCTTGCAGGGTAGCCGTGGCCTGGTCACGCAAGGCCGCGGTAAACGACTGCGGCTCGGGATGGGCGTGGACAATCAACACCTTCATAAAAACTCCTCAAGAAGTAAGCGCGGCCCGTTCGGCCAGCAAATGGTCGAGCCAGTCGGGGTCCATTTCCGGCTCCGATGAAAACAGCAGGCCGGTGTAGTCCTGATACGGCGGGGTGAAGATCGCGCTGCGGCTGCCCTGGTCCACCACCCTGCCCCGCTGCATCACCACCACTTCGTCGGCAATGGCGCGCACCGTGGCCACGTCATGGGTGATAAACAGGTAGCCCACGCCCAACTGCTGCTGAATGCGGTTGAGCAGTTTCAGCACGCCTTCGGCCACTAACTGATCCAGGGCCGAGGTCACTTCGTCGCAGATGATCAATTGTGGGTCGGCCGCCAGGGCGCGAGCGATGCAGATACGTTGCTTCTGGCCGCCGGACAGCTCACGGGGCTGACGCTCCATGAAGGTGGCCGGGTCCAGCTCGATCATCTCCAGCAACTCGGCGACTCGGGCGCGCATGGCCTTGCCCTTGAGGCCGAGGTAGAAGGTCAGTGGCCGGCCAATGATGTCGACGATGCGCTGGCGCGGGTTCAGCGCGGTATCGGGGATCTGGTAGATCATCTGGATCCGTCGCAACTGCTCCTTGCTGCGCCGACGAAAGTCCGCCGGTAACGCTTCACCGTCATACAGCACCTGCCCCGCCGTAGCCGGCAGCAACCCGGTAATCAAGCGTGCGGTGGAGCTTTTGCCGCTGCCGGACTCACCGATCACCGCCAACGTCTGGCCGCGATGCAAGCTCATCGACACGTCATGCAGCACCGGCTGATGCCCGTAGCTGGCGCACACCTGACGCACTTCCAGCAACGGCATCTGCTGCTGGGGACAGGCCTTGGGTTCGGTGCGAAAGCTGCGCACCGCCCACAGGGATTTGGTGTAGTCCTGCTGCGGGGCGCTGAGCATGGCGCGGGTCTCGGCCTCCTCCACCAGCTTGCCGTGGCGCAGCACCATGATGCGGTCGGCCATCTGCGCGACCACCGCCAGGTCATGGCTGATATACAGCGCGGCACTGCCGAAGGTTTTCACCGCATCGCGAATCGCCGCCAGCACTTCGATCTGGGTGGTGACGTCGAGGGCGGTGGTGGGTTCGTCGAAGATGATCAGGTCGGGGTGGCAGGCCATCGCCATGGCGGTCATCACCCGTTGCAGTTGCCCGCCGGACACCTGATGCGGATACCGTTGACCGATGGTTTCCGGATTGGGCAGGCGCAGCACGCGGTACAACTCCACCGCATCCCGTTCAGCCTGGGCGCGACTGATACCGCCATTGATCACGGCGGTTTCCACATGCTGGTCAATCAGCCGGTGGGCCGGGTTGAACGACGCGGCGGCGCTCTGCGCAACGTAGGCAATCCGCAGTCCTCGAAGCTTGCGCAAGGCTTCGGGTTTGGCCTGCAGCAGCTGAATGCCGTCAAAGCACACCGAGCCACCGGTGATGCGGCAACCGTCGCGGGCAAAGCCCATGGCCGCCAGGCCCAGGGTTGATTTACCCGCGCCAGACTCACCAATCAGCCCCAGTACCTCACCCCGTTGCAACGTCAGGTCGATACCCTTGATCAACGGATGCCAGGCGTCTTCGTAATGCCCTTCAATCTGCAGGTTGCGGATTTCCAGCAGTGGCTTGTCCATCCTCAACACTCCTTCAGGCCGCTGGATTTATGCAGCATCCAGTCGACGACAAAATTCACGCTGACGGTGATCAACGCCACCGCCAGGGCCGGCAGCAACGGGCTGATGTCGCCGAAGGTAATCAGCACCGCATTGTCGCGGACCATGCTGCCCCAATCGGCGGTGGGCGGTTGAATGCCCAGGCCAAGGAACGACAGCGCGCTGATAAACAGGAACACGAAACAGAACCGCAGGCCGAACTCGGCAATCAATGGCGCGGCGGCATTGGGCAGCACTTCGCGGGTGACCAGCCACCACAGCCCTTCCCCACGCAGCCGGGCGGCTTCGACGAAGTCCTGCACCACCACGGTCATCGCCACGGCCCGGGACAGGCGAAACACCCGGGTCGAATCCAGCAGTGCAATCACCAGCACCAGCGAGGTGGCATTGGTGCCCACCACGCTGAGGATCAGCAAGGCGAAGATCAGTTGCGGGATCGCCATCAGGATATCCACCACCCGCGACAATCCCTGGTCGACCCAGTCGCCCTTGATCGCGGCTATCAAGCCGCTCAAACCACCCAGCAAAAACGCCAGCACCGTGGTCAAAAAAGCGATGCCCAGGGTGTTGCGCGCGCCATACACCAGGCGGCTGAACATGTCCCGCCCAAGGTTATCGGTGCCCAGCAGGAACTGGCCGCTCCAGGGCGCAAACCCGTCACCCACCACCTGGGTTTCCCCGTAAGGTGCGAGCACCGGCGCAAATAACGCCACCAGCACGTACAGCACGATGACCAGCAGGCCGAACTTCGCGCTCAATGGCGCCCGGGCCAGTTGTCTGAGAAGGCTCATGGTCTACCCCTTGGGATGCATCAGGCGTGGGTTGGTGGCGATGGACAGCACATCGGCGCCGGTATTGAGCAGGATGTAGGTGGCGGCAAAGATCAGGCTGCACGCCTGCACCACCGGGATATCGCGCTTGGACACCGAGTCCACCAGCAACTGGCCGAGGCCCGGGTAGACAAACACTACTTCCACCACCACTACGCCCACCACCAGGTACGCGAGGTTGAGCGCGATCACGTTGACGATGGGCGCCAGGGCATTGGGCAACGCGTGGCGCCAGATAATCCGCGACTGGCTGATGCCCTTGAGCCGGGCCATTTCGATATACGGGCTGGCCAGCAGGTTGATCAGCGAGGCGCGGGTCATGCGCATCATCTGCGCGATCACCACCAGGCTCAGGGTGGCCACCGGCAACACCGAACGTTCGAGAATGGTGGCGAATGAGGCATCCGGCGCCAGGTTGGACAGGCTGGGAAACCAGCCCAGCTTGACCGAAAACACCAGGATCAGCAGGTAGGCGACGAAGAACTCCGGGAACGACACCGCACTCAGGGCCGAGGTGTTGAGCAGGCGGTCGAACCAGCTGTTGCGGTACAGCGCGGCGAGCATCCCCAGCACCAGCGCCAGGGGCACCGAGACCAACGCCGCCAGTGCCGCCAGGCGCAAGGTGTTGCCCAGGCGTGCGCCGATCAGTTCAGCGATGGGCCGCTGGTTGGCCAGGGAAGCGCCGAGGTCGCCGTGCAGGAGGCGCAGCAGCCATTGCACGAACCGGCTCAGGGGCGGCAGGTCCAGGCCCAGTTGGGCGCGAAAGGCGGCGATGGTTTCCGGCGTGGCGGACTGGCCGAGCATGGCCTGGGCGATATCACCGGGGAGCATGCCGACCGCCAGGAAGATGATCACCGAGACGGCGAACAACGACAGCAGGCCAAGGGCGAGGCGTTGGAGTACCAGTTTGAATAGGCTATTCATGTTCGGTTCTCATGAGTAGGGCATGTTCTCGAAGGCGACAAATGTTCAATGTGGGAGCGGGCTTGCTCGCGAAAGCGGTGTGTCAGCCAATACAGATAGAGACTGACCCACCGCATTCGCGAGCAAGCCCGCTCCCACATTTGATTTGTGGCGTATCTGGAATCTTCACGCCTGCCACCACCGCTCGATCAGCCGCAACCCATCCAGTTCCCCATACGGCGCCGTCAGCGGTCCATGGCTGACGCGGTTCGAGCGGGCCGCCACGGAGCTGGCGAACAACGGCACAATCGCCCCGCCGTCGTCCCGGCACAGGCTCTGCATTTCGTTGTACATCTCCTGGCGCAGCGGCGCGTTCATCTCACCTCGCGCTGCGTTGAGCAACTGGTTGAAGCGGTCGTTATCCCAATGGGTTTCGTTCCACGCCGCCCCCTTGGCGTAGCCGATGCTGAACATGCGGTCGGCAGTCAGGCTGCTGTACCAGAACGAGGTGGTGAACGGCTGCTTCATCCAGATGTTGGAGAAATAGCCATCCGCCGGCTCGCGCACCACGTCGATATCAATCCCGGCCTGGCGCGCCTGCTCCTTGAACAGCACCGAAGCATCCACCGCGCCGGTGTAGGCGGCATCGGAAGCTTGCAGGCGCACCTTCAGCGACTCCACACCGGCCTTGCGCAGGTAGAATCGCGACTTGTCCGGATCGTAGGTGCGCTGCTCCAGGGCGGCGTTGATGAAGCGGCTGCCCGGCTGGATCGGATGGTCGTTGCCCACCAGGCCATAGCCATGCAGCACCGAGGCCAGCAGGGTTTCGCGGTTGATCGCATGCTTCATCGCCATGCGGATGTCGTTGTTCTTGAACTCGTTGCTGTCGCACAACATCGGGAAGGTGTAGTGCTGGGCGCCCTTGGTTTCTTCGATGACCAGCGTGGGATTGCGCTTGAGCAGGGCTACGGTTTTCAGGTCGACCTTGTTGATCACGTCGACTTGCCCGGTGACCAGCGCATTGACCCGCGCTGCGCCGTCGGCAATCGCCAACAGCTCGGCGCTGGCGAAGTGTCCCCTGCCCGGCTTCCAGTAATCAGGGTTGCGCTCCAGGTCCATGCGTACGCCCGGCTCGAAGCTTTTCAGGCGATAACCGCTGGTGCCGATCCCGGCCTGCCAGTCGGCGGCGCCGTCCTTGGCGGGCATGATCACCAGGTGGTAATCGGCGACCACATAGGCGAAATCGGCATTGCCCGAGTGCAGTTCGAACACCACTGCATCGCTGCCCTTGGCGCTGACACTGGCCACATCGCCGATCACCGTCTTGGCCGCCGAGGTGGAGTTGGCTGCCAGGTGATGGTTGATCGAGGCCACCACGTCGTCAGCGGTCAGGCTTTTGCCGTTATGGAAGGTCACGCCCTGGCGCAGCTTGAAGGTCCAGGTGCGCGCGTCGGGCGTCGACTCGAAGCTTTCGGCCAATTCGGGGATGGCGCTGCCGTCCACCGCGATTTCCGTGAGGGTGTTGTACACCGCCGAAAAGCCGACGAAGGTGAAGGTGTCGACCCAGGATCCCGGGTCGCGGGAGTCGGTGGTGCTGCCGCCGGCCAGGCCCATGCGCAGCACGCCGCCCGGCTTGGGCGTGGCCTCCTCGGCAAAGGCCTGCAGCGGCAGGCCCATGGAAAACGCGGCGGCCACGGCACCGGCTACGGCGCTGTGCTTGAGGAAGTCCCGCCGGTGCATCGCTTGAGTCATTTTGTTGTTGTTTTCGCTCATGGTGTTGCTCCTCTAAAGGTTCACACAGGCATGCTTCAACTCGATCAAGGTCACGCCGTTGCGCTTGAAACCGTTACGCAAATCCGTCTGCAGCTCATCCAGGTTCTGTGGCTCGCTGACCGTGCAGCCGAACGCCCGCGCCAGGGCGGCGAAGTCCGGGTTGCGCGGCAGTACGCCGATGGGTTCGATGTCCAGGTTCAACATGTCGTCGCGAATCTGCCCCAGGGCGTCGTTGTTCCAGAGCAACACCACCAGCGGGCTGTCCAGTTCTTCCACGGCCGTGGCCAGTTCCTGGGCGGTGTAGAGAAAGCCGCCGTCGCCCACCAGCACCAGGCCGGGCCGTTGCGGTGCGCCGAACTTGGCGCCGATACCGGCCGGCAGGCCATAGCCCAGGGTGCCGTAGCCGGTGGGATGCAGCCAACTGCGGGTGGCGTTGCTGGGAAAGGCGTAGTTGCCGGTGTAAGCCAGTTGGGTCATGTCGCTGCTGATGAAGGCATTGGCCGGCAACTCGGCGGCCACGCGGTCGAGAATCGCCTGGTGAATGCGTTGCAACGGACCATGGCCGCTGCTGACTGCCTGGCGTAACGTCGCGACCGCAGCGGTGGCGGCATCCGCGTTGCGCGGCGTGGCTGGCAAGCGTTCCAGCAAAGCCAGCGTCGTTTGCTGGGCATCACCGTGCAACGCGACGGCGCAAGGATAGAAATCGTTGAACTTGCGCGGGTCGATATCCACCCGCAGCAGCTCGCCATTAATCGGCAGGCGTTCACGCCAGAAGTCGGTATCGGCCATTTCGGTGCCGATGGCCAACACCACATCCGCCTCGGCGATGAGCTGCCAGCCGGGCTCGACACACAGGGTCGAACCGGCATTCAGCGGATGCTCCACCGGCAACAATCCCTTGCCGGCGACACTGCTGAAAAACGGCGCCGCCAACTGCGTACTCAAGCGCTGCAAGGCATCGGCCGCCAACAGCGCACCGCCACCGGCAATGATCATCGGGCGCTTGGCCGCGGCCAGTTTTGCCACTGCCTGATCAAGACTTTCAGCCGATGGCAAACCGCGCCCGGGACGGCGCACCACCTCATTGCTCCAGTCCCGTTTGATCGGCGCCGACAGTACATCCAGCGGCACCGAAATATGCACCGGGCGCGGTCGCTCACTGTCGAACACCGCGTAGGCCCGCGCGATCAACTCCGGCAAATCCTCGGCACTCAACGCTACTGCCGAAAACGCAGTGATGGGCGCGGTCATCGCCCGCTGGTCCTGGGTTTCATGCAGGCAGCCCCAGCCCTTGCCGAGGCTGGCGGTGTGGTTGACGCTGGAAATCACCAGCAACGGAATCGAGTCGGCATACGCCTGGCCGATCGCCGTCGCGGCGTTGGTCACCCCCGGCCCGGTGATGATGAAACACACGCCCGGCTTGCCGCTGACCCGCGCATAACCGTCGGCCATAAAGCCGGCGCCCTGCTCGTGGCGGGTCAGCACATGCC
Organism: Pseudomonas sp. IPO3774; assembly: GCF_013386835.1. NCBI lineage: Bacteria > Pseudomonadati > Pseudomonadota > Gammaproteobacteria > Pseudomonadales > Pseudomonadaceae > Pseudomonas > Pseudomonas sp. IPO3774. The sequence continues at coordinate 32,975 of NZ_JACAQY010000016.1, read as the reverse complement.
GAATACCGCTGCCCGGCAAGCCTCGATACAGCTCCAGCGTGTGCACGCCGGGAATCCCGAACACCGTGTCGACACCATAGTTGGCCAGCAATCGCACCAGGGCCTGGCCGCCCGTCAAGGTTTTGCTTTGCATCGTCATCTCCTTCACGCCTGGGCGAGACGGATCAATGCATCGACCGCCGTGGCGCCCCGGGCATTGACCAGCAATGGGTTTACATCGAGTTCCAGCAATTGCCCGGCGTTGGCGCAGGCGTAGTCGGCCACCGCACGAATCGCCGCCACCAGAGCTTCCATGTCGGCCACTTCGCGTCCGCGAAAGCCTTGCAGCAATGCGGCGCTGCGCAGGCTGAGCAAGGCGTTGCGGATTGCGTCGTCGGTGGTCGGCAACAGCAGGCTGCGGCTGTCCTTGAGCAACTCCACAAGGATTCCACCAGCGCCGATCACCAGCGCAAGGCCGAAGTCGTTTTCGCGCTTGATGCCGACAATCAGCTCGGCCAGCGGCGGCGTAGCCATGGACTCCAGCAGCAGCTGATCGAACGGCACATCCGGCGCATAAGCGGCGATTTGCTCGCGCATATGAGCCAGGGCAGCAGTCAAGGCGAAGCCGTCCTGCAGGTTGAGCGCCACGGCGCCAGCTTCGGTTTTATGCGGCAAGTCGGCACTGACGGCCTTGAGTACCAGCGGGTAACCCAGCACTTTGGCATCGGCTATGGCCCGCTCGGGAGTGCTCAAGACACCGGCTGGCGTGGTCAGGCCGAAAGCCCGTAAAGCCTGCTTGGAATCCCACTCATCAAGCGACTGTCCGTGTTGCTCAAGCGCTTGCGGGCACAGCGGCACCAGTATCGACTCACCCCGCGCCAACAACGCCCGGCGATTGTTTTGATAGTCAGCAATCCGGCCCCAGGCCGCCAGCGCATCTTCCACGCCTTGCAACGCGGCAACGCCCTGGGCATGCAGACGCTCGCGAGCGTGGGCCGGGAGCAATTCGGGAAATGCAGAGGTGACAAAGCCAGTCTTGCCGTGGCGAGTCAGCGCACTGCAAAACAGCTCCAGCAGCAGGTCGCACTCCTTGCGCTCACCGGTAAATTCCGCCGGGTAGTCGAGCACCAGCATTGCCGCATCCGCTTCGGTGCGCAGTGCCGTGTCGAGCATCGTATTAAGCGCGTCGCTGTTGCCCCAGATGGCCGTGGTGAAATCCAGCGGGTTGACCAGGTTGGCGTAGCTGGGCAGCACCTGCGCCAACTCTTCACGCTGGCCTTCGTCGAGCTTCGGCAGGCTCAAATCGTTGCGCTCGGCGTAGTCGGCAATCAACCCGGCATCACCACCGGAACAGGCCAGGGCGATCAGGCTGTTGCCCGCCGGCAGATTACCGCAGGCCGCCGCCTTCAGGGTCTCGACAAAACTCACCGGCCCGCTGACCCGGATCACACCCAGGCGCGCGAACAGACTGTCGTACAGCGCATCGGAACCCGACAACGAACTGGTATGACTCAAAGCCAACTCGGCGCCGATCTGTGACACCCCGGTTTTCAGGGCGATGATCGGAATGCCTTTCTCCAGGGCCTTGTGGGCCGCACGGGCGAACCCCGGCACATTCTTCAAGCCTTCCAGGTGCAAGCCAATCGCTGTAACGCACGGCTCGTCGAGCAGCACGTCCATCAACTCGGCAACCCCCAACTGCGCCTGGTTGCCCACCGATGCCATATAGGCCACCGGCAGCGAACGGTCGCTCATGGACAGGTTGTAGGCAAAGTTGCCGCTCTGGGTCAGCACCGCAACGCCCTTCTCGACCGGCTTGCCGCCATGGGCCACCGGCCACAACGCCGAGCTGTGCAGGTAATCCAGCAGGCCATAGCAATTGGGGCCCAGCAGTGCCATCTCGCCAGCGGCCTTGAGCAGTTGTTGCTGCAAGGCTTGGCCCTCGGCGCCGGTTTCGGCAAACCCGGAGGCGTAGCAGATGGCGCCACCGGTGCCAATGGCCGCCAGTTCGGCGACACAGGTCAGGGTCAGCTCGCGATTGGTAGCGATAAACACCGCATCCGGACCGCACGGCAAATCGGCCACGCGACGCACGCAGGGAACGCCATCGAGGCTGTCATGTTGCGGGTTGACCAGCCACATCTGGCCGGCAAAACCACCCTCGGCGCAGCGCTTGAGGGCACGGGCCATGCTGCGCCCTCCGACAAACACCAGGTGACGGGGCGCCAGCAGGCGCTTGAGATTGTCGCGAATAGCCTGGGACATAAGCGTTCTCCGACCCGATCAACGCAACAGTGGCCGCAACAGTTCGCGGGCAATAATGTGGCGCTGGATTTCCGAAGTGCCTTCCCAGATCCGCTCGATCCGCGCGTTGCGCCAGATGCGCTCCACCGGGCCTTCGTCCATCAAACCCATGCCGCCATAGATCTGCACTGCTTCATCGGCAACCTTGCCCAGTACTTCGCTGGCAAACAACTTGGCCATGCCGGCCTCGCCGTCGGTCATGGTGCCCTGGTCCATTTTCCAGGCGGTGTTCAGGGTCAGCAGTTCGGCCGCACGGATTTGCGTGGCCATGTCGGCGAGCTTGAACGAGATGCCTTGATAGGTGCCGATGGGCTGGCCGAATTGCTTGCGGTCGGCCGCCCATTGCAGGGAAACGTCCAGCGCACGCTGGGCCTGGCCGACGCAGTTGGCAGCCACCATCACCCGGCCTGCGGTCAGCCAGGCATTGGCGACTTCCCAACCTTTGCCGACTTCGCCGAGGACTTTGGAGGCTGGTACGCGGCAGTCGTCGAAGAACATTTCATAAGTGTGGTAGCCGCGGTTGCTGACGCATTTTGGCCCCCGGCGAATGGTCATGCCCGGCGTGCCACGGTCCACCAGGAACGAGGTCACGGCATTGCGTTGGCGACCGTTGTGTTCGTAGGTGTCGGTAACGGCAAACACGATGGCGAAATCCGCGTGGCCGGCGTGGCTGATGAAGTGCTTGCTGCCATTGAGCACAAAGTCATCACCGCTGCGCACGGCGCGGGTCTTGATCGCATTGGCGTCGGAACCGGCACCCGGTTCGGTCAGGGCAAAGCAGTCGATCTTCTTGCCCTGCACGCACGGCAACAGGTACTCGCCAATCTGCGCGCCGGTGCAGGCCATGAGGATTTTCGACGGCCGGGCGACAAACACATGCAGCGCCCAGGAGACTTTCGACAACTCGCGCTCAATCAACGCCTGTGACAGGTAATCCAGGCCGCCACCGCCGACGTCTTCCGGCATGTTGAAGGCATAGAAACCGGCAGCGATGGCCTTGTCACGAATCTGCGCGGCAAGCTCCGGCGAAACTTCATCGGCGCGGTCCACCGCCTCCTCGTGGGGCAACAACTCCTTGGCAACAAAACTGCGTACCGCGTCCACCAACATGTCTTGTTCTTGGCTGGGCTGGAAATTCATGGCGCTACCTGTCGATCGTTCGAGGGTGTTTTGAAGGGGAATCAGTTGCCGGAGAAGTTCGGTGGGCGCTTTTCCATCGAGGCGCGCAGGGCTTCAGCACCGTCGGCGCTGCGTCCACACAGCAGGCCGGCGGCGAGTTCCGCCTGGAGCTGCTCGGGCAGGCTGCGCCCGGCGCCTTCGCGGATGAGGGTTTTGGTCTGGGCAAACGCAAAGGTCGGGCCGTTGGCCAGGCGCGTGGCCAGCTCGGCGACGTGGGTATGCAGTTGCTCGTCGGCAACGACTTCGCCCACCAGCCCGGCGGCCAGGGCGCGGTCGGCGCTCCACAATTCATCGAGGAACAGCAGGCGCTTGGCTTGCTCGCTGCCGATCAGGCGCGGCAGATGCCAGCTGGCGCCGGCGTCCGGCGAGTAGGCCATGCTGGTGTAGCCGGCCTTGAAGCGTGCCGATTGCGCGGCGACGCGCAGGTCGCAGCACAGGGTGAGGTCCATGCCGGCACCGACCGCCGTGCCGTTGATGGCGGCGAGGGTAGGTTTGTCGAGGGTGTGCAGGCGGGTCATCAGGGCGTGGGCGGTTTCGGTCCAGCCGTAGGTTTCGAGGGCGCCACGGGCTTCGGCATCGGCCCATTCGGCAAGGTCGGCACCGGCGCTGAAGCTGCGACCGCTGCCGGTCAGTACCACCACGCGCACAGCCGGGTCGCGGTTGAAACCGTCCAGCAAGGCATGCAGGTGCTTGAGGGTCGGGATGTCCAGGGCATTGCGCTGGGGGCCGCGATTGAGGGTGATCCAGGCAACACCTGCCTGCACCTGAGTGAGCACGGACGGATCTGTAGTCATGGAATCCTCGAATTATTTTAATTGGCTTGAGGGGTGCGACATGGGGCGATACTAAACGAGTGTTCAGTAAGGAGGCAATCGGGTAACTGCAAATATTTTTCGAGGGGAAAATGCCGGCCCGGACATTGCGTCCAGGCGGCGCGGAATCGTCAGTTCAGGGTTTGATCTGGAAGCGCTTGCGCCCGCCCGACTGCAAGCCATCGACCCAGGCTTCGCAGATCTGGATGCCCTGCTCCGGGGTGAAGGTGCCGGGATTGAGCCCCGATTCCAGCCACAAGCCGTCGAGCAAGGCGCTCAAGGCGATGGCCGCCAAATCGGCATCGAACTGCTTCCAACCCTCCTCTCCGGCCATGTCCACCAAGGCCGAACGCATGATGGTGCGGTACTCGCCATAGGAGTGTTCGTGGGCCTGGTTGATCGCCGGGGCCGTCTTGACCGCCCCCCAGAACACCAGCCAGGCATCCAGCAGTTGCGGGTCGAGCAATTCGGGGGAGAACGAGCCGCGGAAGAACGCCGACAGCCGCTCCCGCGGACTGGGCGGCGCCTTGGCCATCGCATCCCGCAGCAGGTCCATCACCTGCCGGGTGATTGACCGATAGGCCTCGGCCACCAGCTCATCCTTGCCCGAATAGTGGTGACTGATCAGCCCCACCGACACCCCGGCCTCGGCGCTGATCTTGCGGATCGACGCGCCCTGGAAGCCGTCGCGCTTGAGGCAGGCCAACGTCGCCTGCACCAGATTGGCCTTGCGCAACTCCGGTTCCATGCGGGAGAAACGGGATTCCTGGGTCATGAGGCGGTGTCCTTGGGTTGAGTCGGCTGGACGACTCTACCTCACTCCCGGAACCCCGGCGACACCCGATCCAGTAACCGCAGCAATGCCGCCCATGCCAGTTGCATGGCGTCCGGGTCTGCCAGTTCGCCCTCTTCCAGTGGCCGGCCTGGCTCATTGAACTGCCGCTCGGTGTATTCACACACGTGCGCAGGCGGCAGGATCAGCTTGCCGCACGCCTGGGCGGCGATCTGGATATCGCAGGCCTTCTCCAGGTAATACATGCGCAGGAACGCCTGGCTGACCGTCTCCCCTACCGTCAACAAACCATGGTTGCGCAGCATCAACACCGGCTTTTCGCCGAGGTCGTGCACCAGTCGCTGTTGCTCGTCCATGTCCAGCGCCACGCCTTCGTAGTCGTGGTAGGCGACCTTGCCGTAGAACTCCATGGAAATCTGGTTCACCGGCAACAGCCCGCATTCCAGGGCCGCCACCGCACAGCCGGCGCGGGTATGGGTGTGCAGCACGCACTGCGCATCTTCGCGGGCGCCGTGAATCGCGCTGTGAATCACAAACCCCGCCGGGTTGACACCATGGGCCGAAGCCTCGACCGCACGTCCGTCCAGGCCGATCTTCACCAGGCTGGAGGCGGTGATCTCCTCGAACATCAGCCCATAGGGGTTGATCAAAAAGTGATGCTCGGGCCCCGGGATACGCACCGAGATATGGGTGAAAATCAAATCGCTCATGCGAAAGTGCGCGATCAGCCGGTAGCAGGCGGCAAGCTCTTCGCGCAGCTGTCGTTCGGTGGCCCCAGGCATTTTTATTCTCCAGGCGGGTGGGTGATGTGGTTGACGCTAATCCAGTCGCCAGTAAAAAAACAAGTTGATTTTTTACTGAGGCTGACCTCCTATAGAAAAATAATAACAACAGCGCCTGGAGTATTCGCACCATGTCGCCCCATGCCTTTCCGCATCTTTTTGAACCGTTGGTACTGCGTGGCAAACGCCTGAAAAATCGCATCATGTCCAGCGGGCACGACACCTCGATGCCCACCGACAACCAGGTCAACGAGCAGTTGATCGCCTACCACCGGGCACGCGCCGAAGGCGGCGTGGGGTTGATTGTGTTGCAGGTGGCCGGGGTGCACGACAGCGCCCGCTACACCTCCCATGTGCTGATGGCCACCGATGACAGCTGCATCGACGGCTATCGCCGACTGGCCGAAACCTGCCACGCCCACGGCACCGTGGTGCTGTCGCAGATTTTCCATCCAGGGCGGGAAATCATGGAGTCGGCCGACGGTTTGCTGGCGGTGGCTTACTCGGCTTCCGGGGTGCCCAACGAACGCTTCCGGGTGATGCCGCGCGCCCTTGACCAGACAATGATCGACGAGATCGTCGCCGGCTACGGCGCTGCGGCAAGGCGCCTGTATCAGGCCGGGATTGACGGTGTGGAAGTGGTCGCCAGCCATGGTTACCTGCCCGCGCAATTTCTCAACCCGCGGGTGAATCGCCGCACCGACGGCTACAACGGCGAGCTGGAACAACGCCTGCGTTTCCTGCGGGAAATCATCGCCACGGTGCGTGCCGAAACCGACGAGCACTTCATCATCGGCCTGCGCATTTCTGCCGATGAACGCGACCCCGAAGGCCTGACCGAAGAGGATTCCCTGGCCGCCGTGCAACAGCTGCAATCACACCTGGATTACGTGCACATCGTCGCCGGCACCTCGGCCTCCCTCGGCGGCGCGATCCATATCGTGCCGCCCATGGCGATTGCCCCGGCGTACCTGGCGGCAGAAGCGGCGACGTTCAAGACGCACCTGTCGATTCCGCTGTTCGTCACCGGGCGCATCAACCAGCCCCAGGAAGCCGAACTGATGCTGCAACGCGGCCAGGCCGATGTGTGCGGGATGACCCGCGCGCTGATCTGCGACCCACGCATGCCGGCCAAGACCTCAAGCGGCCATGCCGAGGATGTACGCGCCTGCATCGCCTGCAATCAGGCGTGCATCGGCCACTTCCACAAAGGCCTGCCGATCTCCTGCATCCAGCATCCCGAGACCGGCCGCGAATTGCAGTTTGGCCAACTGCAACCGGCACTGCGACGCCAGCGGATCATGGTCGCCGGTGGCGGCCCGGCAGGGATGAAAGCGGCAGCGGTGGCGGCGCAGCGCGGACATGAGGTGACCTTGTATGAAGCCAGTGCCCAATTGGGCGGCCAGGTGCTTCTGGCGCAGTTACTGCCCCGACGCAGCGAGTTCGGCGGCGCCAGTACCAACCTGCAGCGCGAGATGGAACTGGCCGGGGTCCGCGTGGTACGCAACACCCGCGTCGACCGCGCATTGGTGGAACGCGAACAACCTGACCGGGTGATCATCGCCACCGGCGCCGAGCCCTACTGGCCGGCCTTCGAACGCGGCGGCGAGCTACAGGTGGTGGATGCCTGGCAAGTGCTGCGCGATGAGGTGCAACTGGGCCGTTCGGTGGTCGTGGTGGACTGGCGTTGCGACTGGATCGGCCCGGGCATTGCCGAGCGCCTCACCCGTGCCGGCCATCAGGTGCAACTGGCGGTGAACGGCACCCATTGCGGGGAAAGCCTGCCGTTGTACGTGCGTGACCAACTGGCCGGCGAACTGCATCGGCTGGGCATTCCGATCATCCCTTACGCCCGTTTGTACGGCTGCGACGACACTACCGTCTACCTGCAACACACCGCCAGCGGCGAGCCGATGCTGCTGGAAAATATCGACACCCTGGTGTTGTGCCAGGGCCACCAGCCGGTGGACACTCTGGGCGCAGAACTGGAAGGCCTGGTGGCGTTCACGCGGATCGGCGATTGCCTGGCGCCGCGTACCGCCGAAGAGGCGATTTATGAAGGATTGAAAGTAGCGTGGGACATTTGAACGACCAACCGCCACAGCTGTTTCTCGGCACCCGCATCCGCGGCTTGCGCAAGGCCCGGGGCATGACGCTTACCGAATTGGCGCAGATGAGCGAATTGACGGCCGGCTATATCAGCCAACTGGAACGCAACCTCGCCTACCCGTCGATCCCGGCCTTGTTCAACATCGCCCGCAGCCTGGGGGTGACGATCCAGTGGTTTTTTGCCAGTGAGACCACGCCGGCAGCGGAGGATGAAGGTTTTGTGGTGCGCAGGAACAATCGCCAGAGCATTCACTATGAGGACGGGATCGTCGACCAGTTGCTGACGCCCCTGCCCAATCATCAATTGGAGATGCTGCACTCGCGCTTTCCACCGGGCACCTATAGCCAGCAGAGCTATAGCCATGAGGGTGAAGAGGCGGGTTATGTGTTGAGCGGAACGTTTGAGTTATGGGTGGGCGAGCGGCATTTTCAGCTGGCTGAAGGCGACAGTTTCAGCTTCCCCAGCAGTGAGCCCCATCGCTATGGCAACCCCGGAAAGGTGGATGCGGTGGTGATCTGGGTGATTACGCCGCCGACGTTTTAGACCGTTGGAGTGAATGGAGACGTTTCCTACGGGAACTGGCGACGCTGGCACGCCGGCCATCAATGGCGGGGGTCAAGGCCGCTTGCTATAAAAACGACTACATCTTTTCGAGGTCGTCGCCATGTTTGGATTGTATTCGTTGTTTGCCGGTAAGCCGACTCAGGATGACTTGGATACGGTGGAAGCCATCAAGTCAAAAAGAACCATGAGGATTGAGGGAGAATGGGGTATTTCAGTCTCCGCCGAAGAAGTCATGGAATCCGAGGCCTACAAGGAAGCAATTCGCCAAGTCCGCAAAATGGAGGCCAATGATTCATGGGCCTGCTGATCATTTTCCCGTTACTGGTCAGCGGTTATCTGGTGTGTATCAAGCATCCCTATTACTACTGCCGGCTGCATCGTTTTGAAGGGCAGTTACTCTATCTACAGGTTGCGCGACTGGGGCTGGTTTGCCTGGTCGTCGCTAGCCTGGCAAGTGCCTTGACTCTGGCATTTGCAGGTCGTGAGGTTGCAGCAGACTACGGCAGCTATCTTGGCGCCCTGTTGGTAGAGCTCGATATTGCCAACAAAAAGAATGCCGCACTTTGGGTTTTTTGGCTGCAGACCGGTTTGACCACCCTGGTCATTCCTTCTCTCTGGGCGAGACTGTATGTCAACGCGAAGAAAAAACAGCTGAAGTTGAAATCCGATGAACAACTCAACTGCCGGCTCGCCTTGAACATCCTTGAAGGCACGCCTTTCAAATACCTGCTCAAAGAATCCATCCAGAAGTACACGCCTTGCATGTTCAGCTTGAACGATCGAAAGGTGTATGTCGGCATTGTCGTATTCGTGGGCATGCCCACCGAGTCAGAAGGAATGGACCACACCTTCACTCTTCTGCCCCTGCTCAGCGGCTACCGTGACAAGGACACACTGGAAGTCAACCTGGGCACGCGTTATTCAGACAACAGCCACCCTGCCCCCATCATGCTCATCCAGGAAAACGTAGTCTCCGTCACTCGCTTCGACTTCACCACCTGGAACACTTCACACGCTCGAACGAACCACCCACCTCGACAGGAGCCGTTCTTCAATCACCGCTCCATCCGTACGACAAAAGCCTCAAGCGCCTGCGCCTGAGGTTTTGAAATAATCCAGGGGCTGCGCCTCGGGGTTCAGTGCACACAAAAACGCAACACTGAACTGCACCGATTGTGATGGCCGCTTCACACCGGGGTTTATATAGTCGTTCCTACTGCAACCCGCCATGAGCCAGCCGGCCCATCACAAGGAAGCGTTCGATGACTGACCTGCATACCCTTACGGCCGCCGAACTGCTGGCGCAATTTGCCAGCCGGCAACTCGCGCCCATCGACTACTACGACCAACTCCTGGCCCACATCGACCGCTGGGAGCCGCAGATCAACGCGCTCTATGCCTTCGACCCGCAACAGGTGCGTCAGCAGGCCCAGGCCTCCACCGAGCGCTGGAACAAGGGCCAACCCAACGGCGCCCTTGATGGCGTACCGGTGACTCTCAAGGAATTGATCGCCACCGAAGGCGTGCCCATTCCCCTCGGCAGCGCGGCTACCCGCCTGACCCCGGCCCTCAGGGACGCACCGCCCGCAGCCCGCATGCGTGAAGCGGGCGCGATAATCCTGGCCAAGACCACCAACCCGGACTTCGGCATGCTGTCTTCCGGCCTGTCGAGCTTCCACGGCATCACCCGCAACCCGTGGAACACCGCCAACAACACCGGCGGTTCCAGCTCCGGTGCCGCCGCAGCGGCCGCCGCCGGTTACGGCCCGCTGCACGTGGGCACCGACATCGGTGGCTCGGTGCGCCTGCCCGCCGCCTGGTGCGGCCTGGTGGGATTCAAGCCGACCCTGGGCCGCATTCCCATCGACCCGTACTACACCGGCCGCGCCGCCGGGCCCATGACCCGCACCGTCGACGACTGCGTGCTGTTGATGCAACACCTGGCCCGCCCCGATGCCCGCGATGCCACCAGCCTGCCGCCGCTCACCACCCAGTGGAGTAACCAGCCGCTCTCGGTCAAGGGCCTGCGCGTCGGCCTGATGCTTGAACCCGGCGCAGGCATGCAGCCTGAAGGCTTCGTCTGTGAAGCCGTGGAGCAAGCCGCGCGGCTGTTCGAAGCCCACGGCGCCAAGGTCACGCTGATCCCGCCAATCATGGACCGCGCACAACTCGATGGCCTCGACCATTTCTGGCGCGCCCGCCAGTGGGGCGATTTGTCGGCCCTGAGCAGCGAGCAGTTCGACAAGGTCTTGCCGTACATCCGCGACTGGGCCGCGCCGGGCGCCGAGATCAGCGGCGTACAAGCCGTAAAGGGTTTCAACCAGACCTTTGAAATGCGCCGCCGCGCCGCGCAGGTGTTCACCGAACTCGACCTGGTGCTGTCCCCCACCAACCAGGTCAATGCGTTCCCGGCCGAGTGGCCATCACCGAGCAACAACCCGCAACTGCCGTTCGAACACATCGTGTTCACGGTGCCGTGGAACATGGGCGAGCAACCGGCGTTGTCGATCAACTGCGGTTTCGCCGCCGATGGCATGCCCATCGGCCTGCAGATGATCGCCCCGCGTTTTGCCGATCAATGGCTGCTGCAAATCGCTAAAACCTACGAGAGCTGGCGTGGCGCAATCCACCACTGGCCGAATCCTTCCTGACTTTTGACGCTGTAAGAACTGCCCACCCACACGCCAGCTCCGGGCCCTCTTGGCCTGGAGCTCGGACGACCTATAACTAAAATCGAGGGGCTGGTATGCACACTGAGCAATTGACACGATCCGATCCTGATCACGCACCCGAAACACCGTCCCCGGACGCCGGCAAAAAGAGCATCTTCGCCGTGGTCCTGGGCAACGCCGTGGAGTTTTTCGACTTTGGTGTGTACGCAACCTTTGCGGTGATGATCGGCCACACGTTCTTCCCGTCCGACAGCGCTTTCGTCAGCCTGATGCTGTCGGTCACGGCGTTCGGTATCGGCTTTATCGTCCGGCCCCTGGGCGCAGTACTGATCGGCGCCTACGCCGACCGCGTCGGGCGCAAACCGGCGATGCTGTTGACCCTGGTGATGATGGCCGTGGGCACCGGCAGCATCGCGATATTGCCCGGTTACGAGACCATCGGTATCGCGGCGCCGATCCTGCTGGTGCTCACCCGCATGATCCAGGGCCTGGCCTGGGGCGGTGAAGCCGGCCCCGCCACCACCTACATCCTCGAAGCGGCGCCACCCCACAAACGCGGGACCTACGCCTGCTGGCAAGTAGTCGCCCAGGGGGTCGCAGCCATGGTGGCAGGACTGGTAGGGTTCACCCTGACCAAGGTCATGTCCCCGGAAGACCTCAACAGCTGGGGCTGGCGCGTGCCGTTCGTGTTCGGCCTGCTGGTGTTGCCGATCGGCATCTACATCCGCCGCAACCTCGCCGAAACCTTCCACGGCCACGGCGAGCAGACCAGCACCGGCGACCTGGTACGGGAAGTCTGCGGCAAGCACCGGCGCGCACTGGTGCTGGGGTTGCTGATCCTTTCCGGCAGCACCATCACCCAGTACTTCCTCAACTACATGACCACCTTCGCCCTCACCGAACTGAAGCTGCCCACCAGCATCTCGATGCTCTCGACCCTGGTGGCCGGCGCAGCGATGGCCGTGTGCGCGGTGGCCGGCGGCATGCTCTGCGACCGCTTCGGGCGCCGTACGATCCTGATGACACCGCGGGTGGTGGTGCTGTTGATTTTGTTCCCGGCCCTGCAACTGATGACCGAGCACCCAAGCCCGGCGACCTTCCTGCTGACCCTGGCGGTACTCTCGGGCCTGCACGGCATGAGTGGCGCGGCGCTGATCGTGTTGCTGGTGGAAAGCTTCCCGAAATCCGTGCGCTCCACCGGTTTCTCCATCGTCTACGCCTTCGGTGTGGCGGCGTTTGGCGGCACCGCGCAGATCATCATCACCTGGCTGATCGGCACCACCGGCGACCCGATGTCGCCGGTCTGGTACCTGCTGATCGCCAACCTGGTGTGCCTCACCGCCGCCTGGTTCGCCAAGGAAACCCGTCCGCCGCTGCCCGGCAGCCCGGCCCGCGAAACCCGGCTCACAGAAGCTTCGGTTCGCTGAATACCTTTTCCCACTGTCCCGCGTCTTTTCGCCACCGACCGGCAGCACCTGAGGGCCTGCCGGGACGGTCGCCTTACGTCTGATTTGTATGGGGATTTACCATGTATCCACGTCTTTTACTGGCCGTCACTCTGGCGTCCAGCACCCAGGCTTTCGCCCAGGAAAACGCCCAGGCCAGCGCACCGGGCTTTCTCGAAGGCAGCACCCTGGACCTGAACCTGCGCCACTACTATTCCAACCAGCACACCCAACGCACCACCCACTTGAGCATCAAGAAAGCCGGCGGCGTCGAGCCCACGCGTGTACGGGAAACCTGGGTGCAGACCAGCATGCTCAAGTACAGCTCCGGCTACACCCAGGGCCTGATTGGCGTGGGCGTGGATGCGGGGATCTTCAGCGCGGTCAACCTGGAGCGCGGGCACGGCAAGGTGGCCAATGGCGGCGACCGGGTGCTGGTGGACGGCGACGGCGATGCGATTCCCACCTGGAGCCGCCTGGGGGTGGGCGACGTGCGTTTTCGCCTGTCGAGCACCGAGATCAAGGCAGGTCGGCTGATGACCGACAATCCGATCCTGCGTTACAAGGACAACCGCGCCCTGCCCTCCAGCTTCCAGGGCGCGGGCTTGTTCAGCAACGAATTCGACTGGCTGTCGGTGCAGGGCGGCAGCTTCGAGCGGGCGATTCCACGCACCGGCACCGGCGCCGAAAAGCTCACCACCACCTTCGGCAACCGCGCCTACAGCGGCGCACGCATCAGCTACCTGGGAGCCACGGTAAAACCGGGTTACGGGCTGGAAGCCAGCGTCTACGCGTCGCGTTTCGAAGACATGTGGGACCAGACCTACGTCGGCCTGACCCACCGCATCGGTGACAAAAGCGACATCGCCTTGAAGACCGCCTTCAACTACTACCACACCAGCGACTCGGGCGACAAAAACCTCGGCTACATCGACAATAACGCCGCCAGCCTGGCCTTCACCGCCACGCACCTGGCCCACAGCCTGACCCTGGCCTGGCAGCAGGTATTCGGCAACGAATACTTCGACTACGTGTGGGAGTCCACCGGCAACTACATGGCCAACTCGCTGTACTCGGACTACAACGGCCCCAACGAAAAGTCCTGGCAGTTGCGCTACGACCTGGACTTCGCCGCCTACGGTGTGCCCGGCCTCACCGCCAGCCTGTGGCACGCCAAGGGTTGGGACATCGACGGCACCCATTACGATGGCGACCGCAACGGCCACAACACCGGCTACAACGTGCGCAGCCTGGATGGCGCCAAGCACAACGAAAACGGCTTGATGCTGGCCTATGTGATTCAGTCCGGAACACTCAAGAACACCGTACTGCGCACCATCGTCTACAACCATCGCGCCAGCGGCGGGCAGATTGACGGCAGCTACGATGAGTTCCGCCTCGTCGCCAATGTGCCGATCAACATCTTCTGAGGCTCAGGCTCAGTTCAGCGAACAACGCTGCATCGCCCCCGCCAGCATTTCCTGGCACTTGAGCACCGCCACCGAGCGGGGGCGGTTGCGGTACACGCAGAGGTCGATGCGGATGCGGCCGAGGTCTTCATCGGCGATCGGCACGGCGACCAGGCCGTCGCCCAGGTCCCGCACGTCTGCCTCGACCTGGGGCAAAATCAGCACCGCTGCCCGTTGCCGGGCCAGGCTCTTCTGCACTTCCAGGGAGCTGGTGGTGAACACCGGTTCGAGGGTGACGCCGCGTTTTTTTGCCGCCACTTCCAGGGCCTGGCGCACGCCGTAGGCCGAGTCGGGAATCGCCAGGGGCTGGCCTTGCAGTTCGCTCAATTCGATGCTGTCGCGCTGGGCGAAGGGGTGTTCGGCGCTGACCAGCACCCGGTGCCATAACTGGCAGTGGGCGGTGACTTCGACGTCGGCGCGCTCTTGCAGGTAGAACGCCAGGCCCAGGTCCGCCTCGCCGCTGCACAGGGCGTCGAGGGTGGCCGAGGCGCTGGCGATCACGATGTTGAAGGTGACCTTGGGGTGGGCGCGGTAGAAGGTGGCGAGCACCGGGGCGAGCACGGTGGAAACGATACTTTCTGACACATGGATGCTGATGTTACCGGCCACCTGGCTTTGGCGGCTGGCGATGACTTCGCGTACCTGGTCGAGGCCGCGCAGGGTTGAGGTGACTTGTTCGGCCAGGCACTCGCCCTCGGCGGTGAGGCGGATGCCGCGGGGGCCGCGCTCAATCAGGGCGGCGCCGAAGAAGTGTTCCAGGTGTTCGATCTGGCGGCTGACGGCGGTGGGGGTGACGTAAAGACGTTCGGCGGCCTTACGCAGGGAGGCGCAGCGGGCGACCTCGTGGAAATATCGCAAGGCGCGTAGTTGCATGGGGGGTGCTCCTTTTTTGGGGGGTTGGATTGGGGGGGACGCAATTACTGCGCCATGCGGGTGTACATATCCGTTTCTTCGGTCACGGCGTCCTGCCGGTTTACCCGCTCTGCACTACCCGCGTTCGCTCAGATCAAGATCAAAAGCAAATCTGCTTTTCTGTAGGAGCTGGCTTGCCTGCGATGCAGACAACTCGGTGCATCAGGTACACCCAGTTGATGCCATCGCAGGCAAGCCAGCTCCTACATTTGGACCGTGC
>NZ_JACAQY010000016.1:0-17539 GCF_013386835.1 Pseudomonas sp. IPO3774 | reverse complement strand
TGTAAGAGCGGAACCATAGGCGGCCGTTACCGCAGCAACGGATATGCACACCCCCACCATTTACGACCCATCCAAACCAAAAGCGACCCCCTCCGTTGACGCCCCACCCCAAACCCCTATTAAGTACTATTAATCCGCATTAATAGGATCAATCAAACACCATGCTAAGCCGCCCGCTGCGCCGCAAACGCCAGAAGCTCTCCGACGTGATCGTCGAGTCGGTCAAACGCTCCATAGTCACCGACGCCCTGAAGCCCGGCGACCGCTTGCCCACCGAACGCGAACTGATGGAAAGCTTCCAGTGCTCCAAAGGCTCCGCCCGCGAAGCCCTCAAGGCGCTGGAAGTCGAAGGCCTGGTCAACACCCGCACCGGCCCCAGCGGCGGCGCCTATCTCAACCAGGCCGGCACCGAACCCGCCAGCCGCGCCCTGCGCAACTACCTGCACTTCCAGCACCTGGACGGCGAGCAGGTCTACCAGCTGCGCAAAGTCATCGAAGTCGAACTCGCCGTCTCGGTCCTGGGCCGCCTGAGCGAAGACGACTACCGCGCCCTCCAGGACAACGTCGATTTCTGCAGCGCCCCCGAAGACAGCGAAGCCGGCCAACGCGAACAACGCATCGCCGAACTGGAATTCCACAACCTGCTGGCCAAGGCCTGCCCCAACCCGCTGCTGAGCTTCATGGCGCAATTCCTCAACGACCTGCTGCGTGACCTGGTCGTGCTGAAAAAAGCCTACAAACCCAAGCGCAAGCAATTCGACGCCGCCAACCTCGACTACCACAAACAACTGCTGATCGCCTTCCGGGCCGAAGACGAAGCCACCGTACGCAGCCTGATGCACGAACACATGTGCGACGCCGAACACCACATGACCGCCCTTGAAGGTGAAGTCAGCCCGCACTTTCTGCTGGAGTTCGACCACAACCACTAAGCCGCACCCTCCACCAATAAAAGGCCTGCCCACAGGCCGTGCTCCACCGTATCGCCATTGCCACTCCTGCCAATAACTAATCCAGGGAGTCACCCCATGCAGCGTCGTACGTTGTTGAAAGCCAGTCTCACCGCAGCCGCCGCCCTCAGCCTCCCGCTGAGCGTGCGTTCTGCATTCGCCGCCGAGCCTTTTACCTTTTACGGCCTCAAGTCCATGTCTGGCGCCTTTGCCAGTTATGGCAAATTTGCCGACATGGGTTCACGCCTCGCGGTGGAACAGCATCCCGAGTTGCTCGGCCGCCCGCTGGTCTACAAAGTGATCGACACCGAAGGCAACGCCGGCAAGGCCGTGCGTAAAGTCCAGGAAGCGATCCAGCAGGACGGCGCACGCTTTTTCCAGGGCTGTACCCTGTCGTCTTCGGCACTCGCGGTGGCCAAGGAAGTGAGCAAGGCCGGTGGCGTGTTCATGACCCCGGTGGGCGCCGATGAAGTCACCGGCAAGGACTGCAACAGCGCCACGTTCCGCTGGTCGGTGCCGACCTACGGCGCGATCCGCGAGACCCTCGTGCCGCTGATCAAGCTGCTGCCCGACGCCAAGCGCTGGTACACCATCACCCCGCAATACGTGTTCGGCGAAGCCCTGCTCGAAGGCGCCAAATCGGTGCTGGCCGAGCATGGCCTGGAACACGCCGGCAACAGCTACCACTCGCTGCAGGAGCAGGAGTTCTCCGGCTACCTGACCAATGCCATCGCCGCCAAACCCGACGTGCTGGTGCTGCTGAACTTCGGCAGCCAGTCGTCCAACACCCTGCGTCAGGCGGTGAACTTCGGTATCAAGGAGCGCATGAAAGTGTTGCTGGTGTGGTCCGCCGGCCTCGACCAGTTCCAGGAGCTGGGCAGTGACGTACTGGAAGGTGTGTACCTCGGCGCTCAGTACTGGCATCAGGTCGACACCCCGCTCAACCGTGACCTGGTGAAACTCACCAAGGCCAAATACGGCATCAACCCCACTTACCCGCTGGCCGCCGACTACATCAGCACCAAGGTCATGCTCGAAACCATCATCTCCACCGGCAGTTTCGACGGGCCGACCGTGGCCAAGGCCATGCAGGGCCTGAGCTACGAAGGCCCCACCGGCAAGGAGTCGATCCGCGCCGGCGACCATCAGGTGATCAAGGACTACTACCTGCTGGTGGGCAAGGCCGCAGGCGACATGGCCGACAAGGACGATCTGGCCAAGGTGCTCAGCTCCGGCCAGTCGTTCCCGCCGGTGGAAGCCACGGGCTGCGTGCTCGGCTGATCCGCTGAAAATCTACTGGTGACACAGCGCAGGGCCGCTCATGCGGCCACCTGCCGAGGGTTCCTGCATGCTTAATCTTTACCTGTTCCAGATTCTCAACGGCCTGGGCCTTGGGATGATCTACTTCCTGATCGCGGTCGGCTTGACGATCATTTTCGGCCTGCTGAACTTCGTCAACTTCGCCCACGGTGCGTTCTTTTTGCTGGGCGCCTACATCTGCTACACCGCCGTCAGCCTCACCGGCAGCTTCTGGCTGGCACTGCTGATCGCGCCGCTGGTGGTGGCCGCGCTGGCCTGGGTGATCGAGCGATTATTGATCCAGCGGATTTATCACTTGCCGCACATGTTCCAGATTCTGGTGACCCTGGGGATCGCCCTGATCATCCAGGAAGCCAGCGTGATGATCTGGGGCCCGGTGGGCAAGAGCGTCGCCGTACCGGAATTGCTGCGCGGGGTGCTGGTGGTGGGCGATTTTGTCTACCCCTACTACCGCCTGTTCCTGATCGTGTTCTCCGGTCTCGTCGGCCTGGGCCTGTGGCTGTTGCTGGAACGCACGCGCTTCGGCGCCCTGGTGCGGGCCGGCAGTGAAAGCACGGAAACCGTGTCCCTGCTGGGCACCAACATTTTCCGCCTGTTCTCCATGACCTTCGCCCTCGGCGTGGCCCTCGCCGGTGTGGCCGGTGTGCTGTTCGCCCCGTTGCGCGGCGCCCAGCCCTTTGTCGGCCCGGAAATCCTCGGCGTGGCGTTCGTGGTGGTGGTGATCGGCGGCATGGGTTCCTTCAGCGGTGCACTGGTGGGCGGCCTGCTGGTCGGCGTGGTGCAAAGCCTGATGACCACACTCTGGCCCCAGGGCGCAAGCCTGATGATCTACGGTGCGATGGCCGTGGTGATCCTGGTGCGTCCTTACGGCCTGTTCGGGAGAGCCTGACATGAGCGAGAAAAATCCCCTGCCGTTCGCCAAGACCCAGTCGCGCTACATGCTGCTGTTGGTGCTCGCGGTGTTGATCGGCCTGCCGTTGATTCTACCCTCGGCGACCCTGGCCACCGAGATCCTGATCTTTGCCATGGCCGCCCTCGCCTGCAACCTGCTGCTGGGTTACACCGGGCTGCTGTCGTTCGGCCAAGGCATCTTCTTCGGGGCCGGCGCCTACTGCGCGGCGCTGTTGATGATTCACCTGCAACTGGGGCTGTTCAGCGCACTGCTGGGTGCCGCCGTCGCCGGTGGTTTCCTGGCTTTCCTGGTGGGCGCCCTGGCGATCCGCCGCACCGGCATTTACTTCGTGATGCTGACCCTGGCCTTCAGCCAGATGGCCTACTTCGTCGCCTACACCCTGAGCGACTGGACCGGCGGTGACAACGGCCTGCTCAGCGTGCCGCGCCCGGAAATCCGCATCGGTGACACCGTGCTGCTGTCGCTGACCGACGCCCGCGCGTTCTACGGGTTTGTCGCGGTGCTGTTCCTGCTGATCTTCATCGGCGCCCGCCGGGTGATCGCCTCGCCCTTCGGCAGCACGCTGATGGCGATTCGCGAAAACGAAACCCGCGCTTCGGCCATCGGCTATGACACCCGCCACTTCAAGATCCTGGTGTTCGTGTTGTCCGGCGCCGTCACCGGGATTGCCGGGGCGCTGTACGCGATGCTGCTGCACTTTGTGCCGCTGTCGAACATCGACCTGGCGATGTCCGAAAACATCCTGATCATGACCATCGTCGGCGGCACCGGCTCGCTGTTCGGCTCGTTGCTGGGCGCCGGTTCCATCGTGCTGCTGGGGGACTTCCTTTCCGATCTGTGGCCGCGCTGGCTGATGCTGCTGGGGGTGATCCTGATCCTGGTGGTGATCTTCATGCGCGGCGGTTTGTGGGGCGGTCTGTCGACCCTGTTCGACCGTGTGCGCGGCAGCCGCAAGGCCGACGTTGTGACCAAGGAGAAGCTGTCATGAGCATCCTGCTGGAAACCAAGAACCTGGAACTGGCCTACGGTGCGTTCCACGCGGTGAACGGTGTCAACCTCAAGGTCGAAGCCGGCACCATCCACACCATCATCGGCCCCAATGGCGCGGGCAAGACCAGCCTGTTCCACTGCCTGACCGGCGAACGCCAGGCCACCGCCGGGGCAATTCATTTCGACGGCAAGAACCTGATGCGCAAACCGGCCCACGGCCGCGTCGGCCTGGGCATGGCGCGCTCGTTCCAGCTCACCAGCCTGTTCCAGAACCTCAGCGTGCGCGAAAACCTGCGCCTGGCCGCCCAGGGTCGTGACGGCGCCCGCGCGCTGAACTTCTGGCGCCGGGTCGACAGCAAGCGCGAACACCTGGAAATGGCCGACCAGGTGTTGGAACGCCTGCAACTCACCGCCCGCGCCGACACCCTGGCCGGCGAGTTGTCCCACGGCCAGCAGCGGGTGCTGGAAGTCGGCATGTCGATCTGCTCCAGACCCAAGCTGCTGATGCTCGACGAACCCACCTCGGGCATGGGCATCGACGACATCCCGATCATGACCCAACTGATCAGCGACCTCGGCCGCGACCATACCGTGCTGTTGATCGAGCACAACATGAGCATCGTCATGTCCATCAGCCAACGCATCACCGTGATGAGCCACGGCCAGATCCTGGTGGAAGGCACACCGGAATTCGTGCGCGCCGACGAGCGCGTGCGCACCGCCTATTTGGGAGAAGCCGCCTGATGCTGACCGTCGACAATATCCATTCCTACTACGACAAGAGCCACGTCCTTGAAGGCGTGTCCCTGACCGTCAACCCTGGCGAACTGGTGACCCTGCTGGGGCGCAACGGCGCCGGCAAGACCACCACCCTGCGCAGCATCCTCGGGATTATCTGCCCGCGCCAGGGCCAGATTCACTTCAACGGCCAGCCGCTGGTGGGGCAGAAAATCTTCGAAATCGCCCGCCAGGGCCTGGCGCTGGTGCCGGAGAACCGCGGGATTTTCCGCCTGCTCACGGTGGAGGAAAACCTGCGCATTGCCGTGCGCAAGACCAGCCGCTGGCAGATGGAAGACGTGTACGGCATGTTCCCGCGCCTCAGGGAGCGCCGCAAAAACGCCGGCCACGCGCTGTCCGGCGGTGAGCAACAGATGCTCGCCATCGCCCGCGCGCTGCTCAACGATCCCAAGCTGCTGATCCTCGATGAGCCCACCGAAGGCCTCGCGCCGGTGATCGTCGACGAGCTGGTGAAGATCCTGCGCAAGGTCAAGGAAGACGGCCTGCCGGTGCTGCTGGTGGAACAGAACCTGATGGTCTGCGACAAGCTCGCCGACCGCCATTACGTCCTCGAACAGGGCCGCGTGGTGTACGAAGGCAGTGCCGAAGCCTTCCGCGCCGACCCGACGATCAAGAACCGTTACCTGGCCCTGAGTGCCTGACCGGAGACTGCTGATGAATAGTTTTGCGCAACCGCTCCAGAGCAACGCCCCGCTGATCAACCGCGAGCGCCTGTGGCAATCGCTGATGGACCTCGCCCGCCTCGGCGCCACACCCAAGGGCGGCGTATGCCGCCTGGCCCTCACCGACCTCGACCGCCAGGCCCGCGACCTGTTTGTGCAATGGTGCGAGGCGGCCGGCTGCAGCGTCAGCGTCGACGCCATCGGCAATATCTTTGCCCGCCGCGCCGGGCGTAATCCGGCACTGGCGCCGGTGATGACCGGCAGCCATATCGACACCCAGCCTACCGGCGGCAAGTTCGACGGTTGCTACGGCGTGATGGCTGGCCTGGAGGTGATCCGCACCCTCAATGATTTGAACATCGAGACCGAAGCGCCAATTGAAGTGGTGGTGTGGACCAACGAAGAAGGCTCACGATTCCCGCCGTGCATGATGGGTTCCGGGGTGTTCGCCGGTAAGTTCGACCTGCAGGAAACCCTCGACAAGCAGGACGAGCAAGGGCTGTCGGTGGGCGCTGAATTGCAGCGCATCGGCTATGCCGGTTCCCGCGCCGTGCTGGGCCACCCGGTGGGCGCCTATTTCGAGGCGCATATCGAGCAGGGTCCGGTGCTGGAAGACCAGGCCACCACCATCGGCGTGGTCATGGGCTGCCTGGGCCAGAAGTGGTTCGACCTGACCCTCACCGGCGTCGAAGCCCACGCGGGCCCGACGCCAATGCACCTGCGCAAGGACGCACTGGTAGGCGCGGCGCAAGTGGTCAGCGCGGTGAATCGCATCGCCCACGAACAACAACCCCACGCCTGCGGCACCGTCGGTTGCCTGAGCCTGCATCCCGGCTCACGCAACGTGATTCCCGGCCAGGTGCACATGACCATCGACCTGCGCCACCTGCACGCCGACAAGCTGCAAGCGATGGTCGACGAAGTGCGCCAGGTGATCGAAGCCACCGCCGAGCAACACGGCTTGAGCTTTGAGCTGACACCCACTGCCGACTTCCCGCCGCTGGATTTCAACCCTGCCTGTGTCAACGCCGTGCGTGATGGCGCGAGCAGCCTGGGCCTGAGCCATATGGACATCGTCAGCGGCGCCGGGCATGACGCGATCTTCGTCGCCGAACTGGGCCCGGCCGGAATGATCTTTGTGCCGTGCGAAGGCGGCATCAGCCATAACGAAATCGAGAACGCCGCGCCGGATGACCTGGCGGCGGGCTGCGCGGTGTTGCTGCGGGCCATGGTCAACGCGGCGCAAGGAGGTAAAGCGGCATGACGGATATCGCCAACCTGACCGCAGTTGAGCTGCTGGCCCGCTATCGGGATAAAAGCCTGTCGCCGGTGGAGGTCACCGAAGACGCATTGCTGCGGATCGAACGCTACAACCCGGCGGTCAACGCCTACTGCCACGTCGACCCGGAAGGCGCCTTGAAGGCGGCGCGGGATTCGGAACAGCGCTGGCTCAAGGACCAGCCGTGCGGGGCCCTGGACGGTGTGCCCTCCTCCATCAAGGACCTGACGCAGACCATCGGCATGCCGACGCGCAAGGGTTCGCGTACCACATCCGCCGAGGGTCGATGGGATGTGGATGCGCCCTTCTCGGCCTTCATGCGCAAGGCCGGCGCGGTATTGCTGGGCAAGACCACCACGCCGGAATTCGGCTGGAAAGGCGTCACCGATAACCCGCTGTATGGCATTACCCGCAACCCGTGGGACACGCGCATGACGGCGGGCGGTTCGTCCGGTGGTGCCGGTGCGGCGGCGGCCTTGAACCTCGGCGTGCTGCACCAGGGCAGCGATGCCGGCGGCTCGATCCGGATCCCCTGTGCCTTCACCGGCACCTTCGGCATCAAGCCGACCTTCGGTTATGTGCCGCAATGGCCGGCCAGTTCGATGACGATTCTGTCGCACCTGGGGCCGATGACCCGCACCGTGGAAGACTCGGTGCTGATGCTGCAAACCATCGCCCAGCCGGATGCGCGGGATGGTTTGATCGGCGCGCCCCGGACCACGCCATGGTTGCACGCCGGGGCTGATTTGAAGGGGCTGCGTATCGCCTATAGCCCGAACTTCGGTTATGTCGACGTGGACCCGCAAGTCGCCAGGGTGGTCGCCCAGGCGGTAGAAGGCCTGGTGCAGCTGGGTGCCCATGTTGAGCAGATTGATCCGGGGTTCAGTGATCCGCTGGAAGTGTTCAATACTTTATGGTTTGCCGGTGCAGCACGTCTGGCCGGGCCGTTGAGCGATGCGCAGCGGCAATTGATGGACCCGGGGTTGCTGCGCATTGCCCGACTGGGCGAGCAGATCAGCCTCAGCGATTACAGCGCCGCTCTGGAAGCACGGGCAGCGCTCGTGGCGCGCATGGCGGCATTCCATGAGCATTACGATGTGCTGGTTTCGCCGATGATGCCGATCACCGCGTTCGAGGCCGGGCACAATGTGCCGCCGGGTTCGGGACTAGGGGAATGGATGGAGTGGACGCCGTTTACCTATCCCTTCAACCTGACCCAGCAACCGGCGGCGTCGGTGCCGTGCGGGTTGGCGGCCAATGGGTTGCCGGTGGGGCTGCATGTGGTGGGGGCGCGGTTTGCGGATGAGCAGGTGCTGAGAGTTTGCCAGGCGTATGCCAAGGCTTTTCCAACCGAGCACCTGCAAGCCCCCAAAACCCCAACTTGAAATGCAATCAAACTGTGGGAGCGGGCTTGCTCGCGAAGGCGGTGTGTCAGTCACCGGATATCTTGACTGACACACCGCCTTCGCGAGCAAGCCCGCTCCCACATTTTTGTCCGTATTCCAATTATCAGCCCCTACAATGCCTCCTATCATCCAAGGGGGTTTCATGGACATCGAACTGGCACGCACCTTCCTCGAAATCACCCGCTGCGGCAGCCTCGCCGCGGCGGCCGAGAAACTGCACGTCACCCAGACGGCAATCACCGCCCGGGTCAAAAACCTCGAAAGCCAGCTCAACAGTACCCTGTTCGTGCGCAACCGCGCCGGTGCCCGCCTGACCCCGGACGGCGAGGCGTTCGTGGTCTACGCCAACCAGCTTGTCCAGACCTGGGAAGCGGCACGCCGCGACCTGCCATTACCCGACGGCTACCGCAACGTGCTGCACATCGGTGGCGAAGTCAGCCTGTGCAACCCGCTGATGCTCGGCTGGGCCCAGGCCTTGCGTGAACACATTCCCGGCCATGCTTTGCGCACCGAGATTCGCGAAGGCGAGTACCTGTTACGCCAGCTGGAACTGGGGGTGCTGGACGCCGCGCTGGTGTTCCAGCCGCAATACTGGCCGGGGTTGCAGGTGGAGCAGGTGCTGGAAGAAAAACTGATCCTGGTGCAACTGGCCGCCCGGCCCGAGCCCTACGTGTATATCGACTGGGGCCAGGGCTTTCGCCAGCAGCACGACGCCGCACTGCCGGACAAGGCCCGCGCAGCCCTGAGTTTCAATCTGGGGCCACTGGCGTTGCAGTACATCCTGGAAAACGGCGGTGCCGGGTATTTCCGCACGCGGGTGGTACAGAGCTACCTCGACAGCGGTGTGATGGAACGGGTGCCCAAGGCGCCGGAGTTCAGCTTCCCGACGTACCTGGTGTATTCCCGCGAGCGCGATTCGGCGGTTTTGCAGCAGGCGCTGGGGTTGCTGCGGGCGGTGGTGGAGGCCGAAAAGGATTGGTCGCAGCGCTGGGATCCGGTGATTTGAAGCCGTGCCCATGGTAGCCTCAGGTTGTTTTCTCCTGGTTCCCCCCTGCCGATGAACAAGAAAAAGTCCGTCACCATCAGCGACATCGCCAAACGGGTCAACATGACCACCATCACGGTGTCCCGGGCGCTGAGCAAACCCGACCTGGTCAAGCCCGCCACCCTGGCGCGGATTCTCGAAGTGGCGCGGGAGCTGGACTATGTGCCCAACGCCTTTGCCCGCGGGCTCAAGCGCAGTGAAAGCCTGATCATCGGCGTGATCACCGCTTCGGTCGACAACCCCTTCTACAGCGAGATGATCAAGGCGATTTCCCGCGAGGCGAAAAAGCACGGCTACACCATCATGCTGGTGGACACCGACGAACTGGAAGAACTGGAAAGCAAGGCAGTCGACACGCTGCTGGGCTACCGCGTGGCGGGGATCATCCTGTCGCCGGTCTCCGACGAGCCCAGCTACCAGCCGGACTATCTGGAGCGCCTGGGTAACGGCAAGACGCCGGTGGTGCTGCTCGATCGCACGATTCACGACAGCCCCTTCAGCCGCGTGGTGCTGGACAACTATCACAGCGGCATCGAGGCGGCGCAGTACCTGGTGCGGCAAACCCCGAACCTCAAGCGCCTGCTGGTGCTGACCGGGCCCGAGCATTCGCGCATCACCATGGAACGCCTCAAGGGCCTGAAAGAAGTCCTGGCCGAGCACCCTCAGGTGCACGTTGAAGTGTGTGCCGGTGACTACACGCTGATGCCCTCCTACCTGCACACCCTCGACTACCTGGCCGAGCACTCGGCGCCGGACGCGATCATGGGCTTCAACCAGTTGATCACCCTCGGCGCGCTGCGTGCGCTGCGCATGCACAACATCCCCCACGACAGCCTGACCATCTGCGGCATCGACCGCCTGCCCTTCGCCGATATCTTCGGCGTGCCGATTGCCTGCGTGGCCCACGACGCGTCACTGGCCGGCAGCAGCGCGGTGCGGCTGCTGCTGGATCGTCTCGAAGACCCGCACAAACCGCGGGACAAGGTGGTGATCGCCGGCAAGCTGGAGAACGGCTAGCGGCTGGTGTAGCCGCCGTCGATCGGCAGGCTGACGCCGCTGATCATGCTGGCGGCATCGCTCAGCAGGAACAACACCGGCAGGGCCACTTCCGCCGTTTCGGCAAATCGCCCCAGGGGAATCGCCGCCAATGCCGGGTCGCGCTTGGCCGGTGCCGACCAGGCCCTCTGCGCCATGGGCGTCAGGGTCACGGTGGGGTTGACGCTGTTGACACGAATCCCGAAACGGCCCCATTCAGCGCATTGCACGCGGGTGATGGCGTCCAGTGCGGCCTTGGAGGCGCAGTAGCCGAGGTGATCGTCCAGCGCTACCAGTGAGGCCTGGCTTGAGACGTTGACGATGCTGCCGGGAATCTTCGCTTCAATCATCGCCGCAGCGATACGGCTGGCGACCTGGGCCGCGGCGCGGGCGTTGACATTCATCACCTGGTCGAAGGCTTCGGCGCTGATGGCCGCGGCGGGTTCCAGGCGGGAAATGCCGGCGCAGTTGACCAGTCCATGCATCGGCGGCAGGCCTTGCAGGGCCAGGTCCAGGGCGGCGCTGTTGGCGATGTCCAGGCACAGGGTTTCGCAACCGAGTTGGGCCAGGGCCTGAGCGTCGCGGCCCAGGGCGAAAACCTCGGCGCCGCTGGCGATCAGTTGGAGGGCAATTTCCCGGCCGATGCCGCTGCTGGCGCCGGTGACGAGGATGCGCTGGTGGGTAAAGTCAAAAATAGCGTTCATGGTTCACGATCTCTAAAACGATGGAGATCCCATGTGGGAGCGGGCTTGCTCGCGAATGCGGTAGGTCAGGCAATAAATCCGGCACTGATACACCGTATTCGCGAGCAAGCCCGCTCCCACATTTGGATCAGTGTTCGCTTAATTCAATTGCAAGCTGTGCATCACCGGTTTCAAGGCCGGATACAGCTCCAGATAGCTGGCAAACGCCCGGTCATACACCCCGACATTCCCCGCCTCCGGCTCCGCCCGCAGCTCCAACTGCACCCAACCTTTCTCCATCTGCCGGTCATCCACCAACCCCACCGCATGGGCCGCCAACAACGCCGCGCCCAAGGCCGCCTCCACCTCTTGCACAATGGTGTAGACCGGGTAATGGGTGATGTCCGCAATAATCTGCATCCACAAATCCGAATGGCTCGCCCCACCCACCACAATCAGCCGTGGATCAAGGGAATGCGCCCCACGGGTGCCCGCTTCGATATTGTGTCGCAGGGCAAAACTCACCCCTTCGAGCACCGCGCGGTACAGGTGGATCCGGCTGTGATAGAGGTTCAGCCCGACAAAGCTGCCGCTGGCCCGGTCATCCCACACCGGGCTGCGTTCGCCCATGAGATACGGCAGGAACAACAGCCCTTCACTGCCCGCCGGGATCTTCGCGGCGCTCTGCTCCAGCAGCCACAAACTGTCCTGGCCAGTCTCTTTCGCCTGCTGCTCCTCTGCCTGGCAGAACTGTTCGCGAAACCAGCTCACCGACGCCCCGGCGGTGATCGCACCACCGAAGATGTACAGGTCCTGATGGCCGTTATAGACGTGGGGCATGCTCACCAGGCCATGGCGCGCATCCACCTGCTGATTGAGATAACCCCAGCACATGCTGGTGCCGATCATCGCCACGTGATTGCCCGGCCGCGTCACCCCGGCCGCCAATGTGGCCATGGCCGCATCCACGCCCCCGGCCAGGATCGGCGTGCAGGCCTGCAAGCCCAGCCGCCGGGCCCATTCCTCCAGCAAACCACCGACCACTTCACCGGAATACAGCAAACGCTCCGGCATCATCGCCAATGGAATCCCAAGCGCCGCCAGCATCTCGGCCGACCAGCCGCGCCGGGCCACATCGTAGACGCCACCGATATTGCCGGCGCTGCTGTGGTCCACCGCCAACTCACCGGTCAGGCACCAATTGATGTAGCTGTTGGGCGGCAGCAGGTAGCGGGTGTTGGCCCACACCTGCGGCTGGTGCTGCTTGAGCCAGAGCATCTTGGTGAAACCGTAGTAGCTGTCCACCGAGTTGCCGGTGACCGCAAACAGCCGCTCCAGGTCCACATGCTCGCGCACCCACTCCACCTGCTCGCCCGCGCGCCGGTCCATCCAGATCAGGCATGGGTGCAGCGGCGTGATCTGCGCGTCCACGGCAATCCCCGAGCCGCCGTACAGGCTGCTGATGCACAGCGCCTTGACCTGCTCTTTTGCCACGCCGGCCTTCGCCATGCACTGGGCGACGCAGGCCTCCACCGCATCCAGCCAGACCTGCGGCCACTGCTCGGCCCAGCGTACTTTCGGGGTATCCACGCGATACCCCTGGCTGTGCTGGGCGATGATCAGGCCGTCCGCATCCACCAGCAGCGCCTTGGTGCTTTGCGTGCCGATGTCCACACCCATTACGTAGTTCATGTCAGAGCACCGGCTTCAGCAGCACCTTGATCGACTTGGTCGAGTTGGCCAGCTCAAACGCTTCGGCCCAGCTGTCCAGCCCGAAGTCATGGGTCACGATGCCCTTGGACGTCACCAGGCCACGCTCGAACAAGTCGATGGCCACCGGGTAGCAATACGGCCCCAGGTGCGCACCGCGTACGTCCAGCTCCTTGCGGTCGCCGATGATCGACCAGTCGGCGCTGGTCTCGGCGCCAAACACGCTGAACTCGACAAACCGCCCGAGCTTGCGAATCAGATCCAGGCCCTGGGTAACGCCCGCCGGTACGCCGGTGGTTTCGATGTACACGTCGCAGCCGTAGTTGTCGGTCAGGCTATTGATGATCTCCCGGGCGTTATCCCGGGACGGGTTGATCACCACGTCGGCACCGTACTGCTTCGCCAGTTCCAGGCGCTCGTCGACCATGTCGATCACCACCAGTTTCTTCGGCGTTTTTAGCGCTGCCACCTGCACCATGCACAGGCCCAGGGTGCCGGCACCAGCAATAACCAGCACGTCATCCAGCTGGATCTCACCGCGGTTGACGGTGTGAATCGCGCAGGACATCGGCTCGATCAGCGCCGAATCTTCCAGGGACACCGACTCCGGAATCTTATGCACGATGGCAGTCTTGGGAATACGCATGTACTGGGCCATGCCACCCTCGGCGACTTCACGCTGGAAGCCGAAGATGTTGTGCACCTCGCACATCCAGTACTTGCCGGACTTGCAGAAGCGGCACTTGCCACATGGCACGATCTGCTCGGCGATCACCTTGTCGCCGACCTTCACCTCAAAGTGTTCCTCGGCGCCCTCGCCCGCTTCCACCACGTAGCCGAAGAATTCGTGCCCCGGCACCACCGGCGCCTTGACCCACGGGTTGTCGCCGCCCCAGAACATCGCGGCGCCCGAGTGGCATTTGCAGTCACTGGCGCAGATGCCGCAGGCGGCGATGCGAATCACCAGTTCATTGACCCGCGCCTGGGGTTTGCTGATGCGTTCCAGGCGGTAGTCTTTCGGGCCGTGGCAGACGACGGCTTGCATTTGGTTGTGCTTTTCCATGATGTGCGGACCTTTCTTGAGCATGAGAGAACCCATCGCGGCCACCATGGCCGCGTGGAGATAACCGGTTTACTTGTGGCGCTGACGGCTGATAAAGATCGCCAGCAAAATGATCCCGCCCTTGATCACGCTCTGGACATAGGGCGAGACCCCGAGCATGTTCAAGCCGTTGTTCAACACCCCCAGCAGCATGGCGCCGAGCAAGGTGCCGACGATTACCCCGCGCCCACCGGCAATCGAGGCGCCGCCCAGGACCACCGCGGCAATCGCATCGAGTTCGAACGACACCCCGGCATTCGGCTGGCCGCTCATCAAGCGTGAGGTCAGCACCAGCCCGGCAATCGCGGCGGTCAAACCGCTGATGCCATACACCAGCAATTTGAAGCGCGCCGCCCGCACGCCGGACAGGCGTACCGCTTCCTCGTTGCCGCCGATCGCGTAGATATAGCGGCCGATGCGGGTGTGTTGCAGCAGCACATAGGCCGCCAGGTACGTCACCAACATGATCAGGATCGGCACCGAAATGCCGAACAGGCTTTCGCGGCCAAAGAAGCCGAACCACTCCGGCAAACCGGAAATCGGATAGCCGTCGGTGTACATCAGGCCGAACCCGCGGGCGATGCCCATGGTCGCCAGGGTGACGATGATCGGCGGCATGTGCAGGTAGGCGACGAACAGGCCATTGCCGATGCCGAACGCCACGCCGACCAGCATCCCGGCGCCAATTGCCAGGCCCGGCGGCAAGCCTGCGACCATCAAGCCGGCGGTCAAGGTGCCGGACAACGCCATCACCGGCCCCACCGACAAATCGATGCCGCCGGTGAGAATCACGCAGGTCATGCCCACCGCGATAATCGCGTTGATCGACACCTGGCGCGCGATGTTCGACAGGTTGTTGGCCGTCAGGAAGTTATCGCTGGCGAAGATCATCACCAACGTCACCACCAGCAGCCCGACAAAGGGATAGAACGCCGGTGAGCGAATCAGCCGCGCCAGGTTCAGGCGCAGCCGGCCAGGCCCCACGGCATTAATGGACGTATTCACTTGAGCCCCCTGTTGCATGGCGCATGACCTCTTGAGGATTGACGGCAGACGCTTCCAGTACCTTGACGATGGCGCCCTTGTGGAACACCGCGACGCGGTCGCACATGCCGATGACTTCCGGCAGTTCCGAGGAAATCATGATGATTGCGTAGCCCTGTTCGGTGAGGCTGCGCATCAGTGCGTAGATCTGTGCCTTGGCCCCGACGTCGATGCCACGGGTGGGTTCGTCGAACACCAGCACGTCGCAGTGATGGTTGATCCAGCGGGCAATCACGACTTTCTGCTGGTTGCCGCCGCTGAGGTTGAACACCCGGCTCTCGCCGCTGGGGGCCTTGATCGACAGCTGGCGCATCAGCGCTTCAACGCTGGCGCATTCCTTGTCCTTGTCGATCAGGCCGCTGGCGTTCTGGTATTTGGGCAGGTTGTTGAGCGAGATGTTTTCGCGAATGCTGAAATCGGTGATCAGCCCTTCGGTCTTGCGGCTTTCCGGCAGCAGGCCGATGCCATGGGCCAAGGCCTGGGCCGGGTCGTCGAGGGTGATTTGTTCACCCCGCAGCCACACGTCTTTGCTCACCGACGGCAGCGCGCCCATCATGCCCAGCGCCAATTCGGTACGCCCGGAACCCACCAGGCCGGCAAAGCCGAGAATCTCGCCCTTGTGCAATTCAAAGTGGTTATGGGGGCCGTTGCGCACCAACTGGATGTCCTTGACCTCCAGCAGCAGCGGCCCGCGTGCGGCGGTGGGCTTGGGCGGAAAACTGCACTCCAGGCGCCGCCCGACCATCATTTCCACCAAGCGGTCGATATCGCTGTCGGCCACATCGGTGACGCCCACATTGCCGCCGTCGCGCAGCACGCTGATGCGGTCGCAGACCTGGAAAATCTCCTCCAGGTGGTGGGAAATAAAAATCACCGCCACCCCCTGGCGCTTGAGTTCACGCATGATTTCGAACAGCAGCTCGGCTTCGCTCGGCGTGAGGGTGGCGGTGGGTTCGTCGAGCACCAGCAGCCGCGCGTCCAGGGCCAGCGCCTTGGCGATCTCGACGAATTGCTGCTCGGCCACGCTCAGGTGCCTGACCGCGCATTGCAGGTCAATACTGACACCGAGGCGCTTGAACAACGCCTCGCTGGCCTCGACCATTTCGCGCTTGCGCAACAGGCCAAAACGGTTGCTCAGCTCGTGGCCGAGGAAGATATTTTCCACCGCCGTGAGGTAGGGAATCAGGCTGAATTCCTGGAACACAATGCCGATGCCGGCGGCAATCGCATCACGATACGTCGCGAACTGCCGAGCCTCGCCGTCGATCAGGATCTGCCCTTCGTCCTGGTGCTCGACCCCGCCAAGGATCTTCATCAAGGTCGATTTGCCTGCACCGTTTTCCCCGAGCAAGGCATGAATCTCGCCGCGCTGCACTTCCAGGTTGATCGCCTTGAGGGCTTGCACCCCCGGGTAGCGCTTACAGATATTTTCCAGCTTCAGAAGACTGCTCATACCGCCGACCTCGCATTCAGATGGATGACCTGTGCCCCACGCCTGGCGTGGGGCCTGGGTGTTTTACCAACTGAAATCCTTGGCCTTGGCCTGGTCAATCAGGGTGATGTCCACCGGGATCGTGGCCGGCACTTGCGAGCCCCACTTCTTGGCCAGGGCGATGCCCAGGGCGAGGCGGATCTGGTCACGGGGGTATTGCGCGGAGGTGGCGATGAATTTGCTGCCGGGTTTCTGGATGGCCTTGATCGCTTCCGGCGCGCCGTCGACGCTCACCAGCTTGACGTCCAGGCCGCTGGCTTCGATGGCCGAGAGGGCGCCGAGGGAGCCGTTGTCATTGACGCTGAAAATGCCCTTGAGGGTGGGCTGGGCCTGCAGCATGTTTTCGGTGACGGTCAGCGCCTGGTCACGTTCCTGCTTGCCGTTCTGGATGCTCACGATCTTGATGTCCGGGTGCTTGGCCACGGCCTCCTTGCAACCGCGCACGCGCTCCAGGATCGGTACCACGGCGATGCCGTCGAGGATGGCGATATTGCCCTTGTCCCCGATGTTCTTGGCCAGGTATTCGCAGGCCTGGAAGCCGGCGTCGAAGTTCTTCGAGCCGACGAAGGAGTCCAGTGGGCCTTCGGCCTGGGCGTCGACGGCGACCACGACTACGCCGGCGGCGTGGGCGGATTTGACGGCTGATTGCACGCCGACGGAATCGGTGGGGTTGATCAGCAGGATGTCGATGCCTTTTTGCAGCATGTCTTCGACGTCGCTGACCTGTTTGGACACGTCGTGGCGGGCGTCGGTGATGATCAACTGCGCACCGATGGTCGCCCCGGCTTCCTGCAGGGCGTCTTTCATGGTGACGAAGTAAGGGTTGTTGATTTCCTGGAAGGACGCGCCGATGCGGATGGGGGCGGGTTTGGTGTCGGCCAGTGCCAGGCCAGCGGTGCCAAGATTGATGCTCAGAGCCAACAAACACAGGGTTTTCGGAAGCATTTTCATGGTGGGGATCTCTGTTTTGTTTTTATTTTTAGAGCAAATGTTATCGTTAACATTTTGTAAGAAGCTAGCAAAGAAATTGGGGGGTCGCAAGGGGTGTTTGATCGGTGGTGGCGGGTGTGGTGGACATATCCGTTGCTGCGGTAACGGCCGCTTATGGTT
>NZ_JACAQY010000015.1:0-34482 GCF_013386835.1 Pseudomonas sp. IPO3774 | reverse complement strand
GCTTACTTTTGCGCTTTTCAAAAGTGAGCCGCTGTAAGAGCGGAACCCATTTCAGCCATCACCCAAATAACGGATATACCCCCAAACAGCAGAACTTGCACCCCCCGCGCTCCCATGAAATAGTCAGCCAAGCAAGTGCTTGGTTGGCTACCATCGGAACACAAAGGAGCGCGTCCATGTCTGTCGCTATTCGTTTGCCGCTGCAAGTCTTCTTCGACCGCGAAGCCCGCCACCCACGGCAACGATTCCTGGTTCAGCCCATCAAGGGCGGCGAGGTCCAAACCCTCACCTGGGCCGAAGCCGGTCAACAGGCCCGCTGCGCCGCCCACTGGCTGCGAGCCCGCGACCTGCCAGTGGGCTCCCACATCGCCCTGATCTCGAAAAACTGCGCCCACTGGATCATCGCCGACCTCGCCATCTGGATGGCCGGCCACGTCTCGGTCCCGCTCTACCCCAACCTCACCGCCGACTCCGTCGCCCACGTACTCGAGCATTCCGAAGCCGCACTGGCATTTATCGGCAAACTGGACGACTGGCCCGCCATGTCCGCCGGAGTAAAGGCCGACCTGCCCACCATCAGCCTGCCGCTGTGCCCCGATGGCGAATTCGATTTCACCTGGGCCGACCTGCAAGCCTGCTCACCCATTCAGGACAACCCCGCGCCCGCAGCATCCGATCTAGCCACCATCATCTACACCTCCGGCACCACCGGCCTGCCCAAGGGCGTGATGCACAGCTTCGGCGCGCTGGCCTTCGCGGCCATCCGCGGCACTGAACTGTTCGGCCTGGGGGAGGGCGATCGCCTGCTGTCCTACCTGCCGCTGTGCCACGTCGCCGAACGCATGTTCGTGGAGATGGCCTCGATCTACACCGGACAGACAGTATTTTTCGCCGAGAGCCTCGACACTTTTCTGACAGACCTCAAACGGGCGAGGCCAACAGCGCTGTTCGGCGTACCGCGGATCTGGACCAAATTCCAGATGGGCGTCTATAGCAAAATCCCCGCAAGCCGCCTCGATACCTTGCTGCGCCTGCCCTTCATCGGCAAACGGGTCGGCCACAAAGTACTCGCCGGGTTGGGCCTGGATGCTGTGCGCGTGGCGATCTCCGGCGCAGCCCCCGTGCCCGAAGCACTGTTGGTCTGGTATCGCCGGCTGGGCCTGGATGTGCTGGAGGTCTATGGCATGACCGAAAGCTGCGGCTACTCCCACGTGTGCCGCCCCGGCCAGCAGAAACTCGGCTGGATAGGCCCGCCATGCCCGGACGTCGAAGTGCGCATCGGTGACGACGGCGAAGTCCAGGTACGCAGCGGCGCGACCATGCTCGGTTATTACAAGGACCCCGCAAAAACTGCCGAGACCCTCACCGCCGACGGCTTCCTGCGCACCGGCGACAAGGGCGAGCAGGGCACCGATGGCCGCCTGCGGCTGACCGGGCGGCTCAAGGAAATCTTCAAGACCAGCAAAGGCAAATACGTGGCCCCGGCGCCGATTGAAAACCGCCTGGCCGAACATGCACGCATCGAGCAGGTGTGCGTGGTGGGCGATGGCTTGAGTGCGCCCATGGGCCTGTGCGTGTTATCTGCCGTGGGCCTGCAAGATGCCGCAGGCGCTGGGCGCCAGGCTTTGCAGGGCAGCCTTGAACGCTTGCTGGAAGAGGTCAACCAGGTGCTGGATAAACATGAGCGCTTGCGCCAACTGGTGGTGGTGAAAGACAGTTGGGCGGTGGAAAACGGTTTTCTCACGCCGACCTTGAAGATCAAGCGCAACGTGATTGAATCAGCCTACGGGTCGCAGTTCCTGGCCTGGAGCGAGCGCTCCGAAGCCGTGCTGTGGCAGGATTGAGCACTGACATAAAACCAATAAGGACCGATCAATGAGCCTGTGGCGCACCCAACCGAATATCGAGCAACTGAATGCGATTCAGAAAAACACCATCGGTGAAGTACTGGATATCCGCTTTGAACGTTTTGACGACGAGTCCCTGACGGCCAGCATGGTGATCGACCACCGCACCCATCAACCCTACGGCCTGCTGCACGGCGGCGCGTCGGTGGTACTCGCGGAAACCGTGGGCTCCATGGCCAGTTACCTGTGCATCGACGCCAGCAAGTTCTATTGCGTTGGCCTGGAAATCAACGCCAACCACCTGCGCGGCCTGCGCAGCGGGCGGGTGACGGCGGTGGCCAAGCCGATTCATATCGGGCGCACCACCCACGTGTGGGACATCCGCCTGACCAGCGATGAAGGCAAGGCCAGCTGTGTGTCGCGCCTGACCATGGCCGTGGTACCGCTGGGGGAGACGCCGCCGGCCCGATAGGCGTGGCGTGAGTGTCATCATTCCTGGCAGTTACAGTCATTGCCGTGACTGCCGGGTCTGGGGAGAATCAACACTCTGTTTACGGTGATGGATCAGGTATGTCGCAGCACGTGTTTTTCGCTCACGCCAATGGCTTTCCTTCGGCGACCTACGGCAAATTGTTTGCCGCCCTGGCCCCGGAGTACGCCGTCGCGCATTTGCCGCAGCACGGTCACGACCCCCGGTTTCCAGTGGATGACAATTGGCAGAACCTGGTGGACGAACTGATCCACCACCTTGAGCAACAACCGGAGCCGGTGTGGGGCGTGGGCCATTCGTTGGGTGGCGTGCTGCACCTGCACGCGGCCATGCGTAGCCCGCAGCTGTATCGCGGGGTGGTGATGCTGGATTCGCCGGTACTGACCCTGGCCGATCGCTGGGTGATCCGCGCGGCCAAGCGTTTCGGCTTTATTGACCGGCTGACCCCGGCGGGGCGCACCCTGGGCCGTCGTGAAGAGTTCGCCGACCTGGCGGCTGCGCGCCAGTACTTCGCTGGCAAGACCTTGTTTCGCGGCTTTGATCCCGACTGTTTTGATGCCTACCTGCAACACGGCCTGGAGCCGGTGGGTGATCGCCTGCGCCTGCGCTTTGATCCGGCCACCGAAATCAGCATCTACCGCGGCGTACCCCACACCAGCCCCGGCCAGGCCCGGCAACTGAAAGTGCCGCTGGCGGTGGTGCGTGGTCGCCAGAGCCGGGTGGTGATGCGTCACCATGCCAGCGGCGTGGGGCGCATGCCCATGGGCGAAATGCTGACCATGCCCGGCGGCCACATGTTTCCCCTTGAACGCCCACAGGACACCGCCACTTTGATCAAGAACCTGTTTGCCCGTTGGGAAGCTCGCCAGCGCGAGCGCAGTTGCGCATGACTGCGCCTGTCGAAGAAGTCCGCCTGGCGCTGCCGCACATCGAGTTGGCGGCGCATCTGTTCGGCCCTGAAGATGGCCTGCCGGTGATTGCCCTGCATGGCTGGCTGGACAACGCCAACAGCTTCGCCCGGCTGGCACCGAAACTCGATGGCCTGCGCATCGTTGCGCTGGACATGGCCGGCCATGGTCACTCGGCCCATCGCCCCGTTGGCGCCGGTTATTCCCTGTGGGATTACGTCCACGACGTGCTGCAAGTCGCCGAACAACTCGGGTGGAAACGTTTTGCATTACTTGGCCACTCCCTCGGCGCCATCGTTTCCCTGGTGTTGGCCGGCGCCTTGCCGGAGCGGGTGACGCACCTGGGATTGATTGATGGCGTGATCCCGCCGACCGGCACCGCAGACAACGCCGCCGAACGCCTCGGCATGGCGTTGCAGGCGCAAATGAACCTGCAGGACAAGCGCAAGCCGGTGTACAGCACCCTTGATCGCGCGGTGGAAGCGCGGATGAAAGGCGTGGTGGCAGTCAGTCGTGAAGCCGCCGAACTGCTGGCCCAGCGTGGCTTGATGCCCGTGCCGGGTGGTTACACCTGGCGCAGCGACAGCCGCCTGACCCTGGCCTCCCCCATGCGCCTGACAGAAGAACAGGCGATGGCCTTCGTGCGCCGAGTCGGCTGTCCGACACAGTTGGTGGTCGCCGAAGACGGCATGTTGGCGAAACATTCCGAATTGCTTTCCGGGCTTCCGTTCCAGGTGACTACCTTGCCCGGTGGCCATCATTTGCACCTGAATGACGAGCCAGGCGCTACCCTTGTTGCAGACTGTTTCAATCGGTTCTTCTCCACGCCTTGACTTGGCGGGGTCAACTGCCGAGGCTGGGCGGATCGAAAGGGAGTCAACCATGAACGATCTCAACACCGCAGCGCACCCCAATGGCCAGGGCGCGCCGATCCGATGAGTATGCCGAAGGGATTTTTCCGTGTTCTGGGGCTGTGCTGTTTCAGCCCGCTGGTGTTTGCCGCCGATGTACCGGGTAGCCAGGACTTGCCCGCCGTGGCCCGTCAGGTCGACGCGCAGATCGTCGACTACCGTCCCGCCGAAGAGAAAGAACGTATCTACCCGCTGGGCTCGATCCGCAAGATCAGCGGCCAGCTGCGCTATGAAGGCCAGGCCACCGCCCGCGGCCAAGCCACTGCCATCACCTATGAACTGCCTGCCGAGCACACCTCCAGCGCCGCCTTTACCGCCACCCGCGAAGCCTTGCAGGCCCAGGGCGCACAACTGCTGTTCTGGTGCCAGGCCCGTGATTGCGGTGAAAGCAGCCTGTGGGCCAATGAAGTGTTCGGCAATGCCAAGCTGGTGGGCGCCGACGGCCAGCAGGAATACCTGCTGCTGCGCCTGGCGGCCCCGCAGGACAACTCCCTGGTCGCGTTGTACGGCATCACCCGGGGCAATCGACGGGCGTACCTGCACGTGGAACAGATGGACGCCAGCGCACCGTTGGGCGATTTGCTGCCGACCTCCGCTACGCTGCTGCGGGAACTGAAAAGCACTGGCGAGCTGGATTTTCCCAAGCTGGGCGCCGAGCCTGACGCCACCTGGCTCACCCTTATTTCCCGCGGATTGAACCTGGATGCCACGTTGCGGGTCAGTTTGACCGGGCCCACCGCCGAGGCATGGCGTCAGGGCTTGATCGATCAGGGCGTACGTGCGGCGCGCCTGGAAACCGGCACCACTGAAGCCAAGGGTTTGCACCTGCATCTGATACGCTGACCGTTCCAGGGCGAACGGACCCGCGCCGTTCGCCTAAGCTCTTGCTCTTACAGACTTCTTTTCGAGAAACCACATGCTCAATAACGATCGCCTGCTGGTGCAGATCCTGCTGCTGGTGTTGTTTGGTGCCAGCTTCTGGGTGATGGCGCCGTTCTGGTCGGCGCTGTTCTGGGGCGCGGTACTGGCGTTTGCCAGTTGGCCGGTGATGCGCTTGCTCACCCGCTGGCTGGGCGGTCGCGAATCGCTGGCC
This sequence comes from Pseudomonas sp. IPO3774, assembly GCF_013386835.1. NCBI lineage: Bacteria > Pseudomonadati > Pseudomonadota > Gammaproteobacteria > Pseudomonadales > Pseudomonadaceae > Pseudomonas > Pseudomonas sp. IPO3774. Next base: position 29,233 of record NZ_JACAQY010000015.1, on the reverse strand, counting down.
GCCGGAATCCTGACCCTGGTCTGGATGCTATTGGTGGCGTTGCCGCTGGTTTGGCTGGGGTTCAACCTCGCCGACCATGTGCGCGATGCCGTGGGCCTGATCAAGGATATCCAGGTGGATGGCTTGCCTGCGGCGCCCACCTGGCTCGGTTCCATTCCCTTTGTCGGCGAACGATTGGTGGCGATGTGGGACAGCATCGACCAGCAGGGCGCGGCACTGATGGTCACGTTGAAACCGTACCTGGGCCAGGTCGGCAACTGGTTGCTGGCCCGCAGTGCGCAGATCGGCGGCGGCATCCTGGAACTGACCCTGAGCCTGGTGTTCGTGTTCTTTTTCTACCGTGACGGGCCGCGCCTGGCGATGTTTGTGCATCGCTTGCTGGAGCGGTTGATCGGCGACCGGGCGGGTTATTACATCGAACTGGTCGCGGGTACGGTGCAGCGGGTGGTCAACGGTGTGATCGGCACCGCTGCCGCCCAGGCCTTGCTGGCGCTGATCGGCTTCTGGATTGCCGGTGTTCCGGGGGCTTTGGTGCTGGGGATCGTGACGTTCCTGCTCAGCCTCATTCCGATGGGCCCGCCGCTGATCTGGATTCCGGCCACCGCCTGGCTCGCCTGGAAGGGCGACTACACCTATGCGGTGTTCCTCGGTGTATGGGGCACGTTCATCATCAGCGGCGTCGACAACGTGCTCAAGCCCTACCTGATCAGCCGTGGCGGCAACCTGCCGCTGGTGATCGTGTTGCTGGGGGTGTTTGGCGGGTTGATTGCGTTCGGCTTTATCGGCCTGTTTATCGGCCCGACATTGCTGGCGGTGGCGTATAGCTTGTTGACCGACTGGAGTGCCACCCAAGCTCAGGTGCGGCGGGAAGATAAAACCGGGCAGTAATGGTTCCTGCAGGGCGCAGGAACCATTCCTACGCCCTTGGCAGCCACATTACGGCGGTAAGGCCGCCGCCCGGAGTTTCCTCCAGGCTCAGCCGTCCACCGAGGCGTTCCACGGCTTCCTTGGAAATCGTCATGCCCAACCCCACGCCACCGGAATTGCGGTTGCGCGAGCCTTCCAGCCGATAAAACGGTTCAAACACCGCCTCGCGTTTATCCGCCGCAATGCCCGGGCCGTGGTCGATCACCTTCACCACCAGCGCCTGCGGAGTGTCCGCGAGTTCGATGCGCGCGGTGCCGGCGTACCGCAGGGCGTTATCGATCAGGTTGTTCAGGCACGAACGCAGGGCCATCGGTTGCACTTGCAGCGGCGCGCACTCACCACTGCATTGCACATCGGAGCCACGGTCCTGGGCGTTTTCACTCAGGGACTCCACCAGCGCCTGCACATCCAGCCAATGCCGGGTTTCGCTGGTGCGCTGCTCGTGCAGGTAGCTCAGGGTGGCGTCGAGCATGCCGATCATGTCGTCCAGGTCCTGGCGCATCTGGCCCTGCAGCTTGGTGTCTTCGATCTGTTCCAGGCGCAGCTTGAGCCGTGACAGCGGCGTGCGCAGGTCGTGGGACACGGCGCCCAGCATGCGGGCACGCTGGGTGACCTGTTCGCGGATGCGCTTTTGCATCAGGTTGAAGGTCGATGCCGCTTGCCGCGCCTCTCGTGGGCCGGACTCGTTCAGCGGTGGGCTGTCGAGGTCCAGGCTCAGGCGCTCGGCCGCGGCGCTCAGGCGCTGGATTGGCCGGCTGAGCAGCTTGGCGCCATACCAGGCGGCGATGATCAGCGAGATAAACTGGAAGGTCAGTGGCACCACAGGCCCGCCGAACCAGGGACGGCGATGCTCCTTGGGCATTGGCGTCAGGCTGCCGTCCGGTTGCTCGATGAAGGTCTCGTGGGGCGGAGGGGGCGGCGGGCCATAATGGTGAAACCAGAAGAATGCCAGCGCGTGGGCCAGCACAATCGCTACCAGCAACACACCGAACAGCCGCCCGAACAGGGTGTTGAAGGCGTTGCGCATCAGCCGATATCTCGGGCGTCGAACAGGTAGCCTTCACCGCGTACGGTCTTGATCAACTGCGGGGCCTTGGGGTCGTCCCCCAGCTTCTGGCGCAGGCGCGAGACCAGCAGGTCAATGCTGCGATCAAAGGCCTCGATGGAGCGACCCCGGGCCGCGTCCAGCAATTGTTCGCGGCTCAGCACCCGGCGCGGGCGCTCGATAAACACCCACAGCAAACGGAATTCGGCGTTGGACAGCGGCACCACCAGCCCGTCGTCGGCCACCAGCTGGCGCAGCACGCTGTTGAGGCGCCAGTTGTCGAAGCGGATATTCGCCCGCTGCTCGGTGCGGTCATCCCGCACCCGGCGCAGGATGGTCTGGATGCGCGCCACCAGTTCACGGGGCTCGAAGGGCTTGGACATGTAGTCGTCGGCCCCCAGTTCCAGGCCGATAATGCGGTCGGTAGGTTCGCAGCGGGCGGTGAGCATCAGGATCGGGATGTCCGATTCCGCCCGCAGCCAGCGGCACAGCGACAGGCCGTCTTCGCCCGGCAGCATCAGGTCGAGCACCACCACGTCGAAGGTCTCGGCTTGCATGGCCTGGCGCATGGCCGCGCCATCGGTCACGCCGCTGGCGAGGATATTGAAGCGCGCCAGGTAATCGATCAGCAGTTCGCGGATCGGCACGTCGTCGTCGACAATCAGTGCGCGGGTATTCCAGCGTTTGTCTTCACCGACAAGCGAGGCTTTTTGATCGTCATTCAGCACAGGAGTCAGGGTTTGCATGGTGCGATCATCTACCTGGTTGGCCGCCGGGCCGAAGCTCGGCGGCGAGGTTGTTGCGTTCAGCATAGGCGCCCAGCCCCGGGGCTGGAAGTTCTGTACGATGGTTCACGTGTGCGAGGCTAATCTTCGGGGGTATTGCAGGCATGTCGGGAATGTATCTGTTTCGACACAATTGCCCGGGAGCCCGCAATCTGGCGGCTAAATCGCGAATTACCGATCATCGGATCCCGCAAACCCGCTGCTTGCGCTACAATCCGCGCCGATTTCGACTTGCCTGAGAGCCCATTCCAATGTCCGCCTGCCAGACTCCTATCATCGTCGCCCTGGATTACCCCACTCGTGACGCCGCACTGAAGCTGGCTGACCAGTTGGACCCCAAGCTTTGCCGGGTCAAGGTTGGCAAGGAACTGTTCACCAGTTGTGCCGCCGAAATTGTCGGCACCTTGCGTGACAAAGGGTTCGAGGTGTTCCTCGACCTGAAATTCCACGATATCCCCAACACCACCGCGATGGCGGTCAAGGCCGCCGCCGAAATGGGCGTGTGGATGGTCAACGTGCACTGCTCCGGCGGCTTGCGCATGATGGCTGCGTGCCGTGAAGTGCTCGATCAGCGCAGCGGCCCCAAGCCACTGCTGATTGGCGTGACCGTGCTGACCAGCATGGAGCGTGAAGACCTGGCCGGCATCGGCCTGGACATCGAGCCACAGGAACAAGTGCTGCGCCTCGCGGCCCTGGCGCAAAAGGCTGGCCTGGACGGCCTGGTGTGCTCGGCGCTGGAAGCGCAGGCGTTGAAGACCGCCCACCCGGCGCTGCAACTGGTGACCCCGGGGATTCGCCCGGCGGGCAGCGCCCAGGACGACCAGCGTCGCATCCTGACCCCGCGCCAGGCCCTGGATGCCGGTTCCGATTACCTGGTGATCGGTCGCCCGATCAGCCAGGCGGCCGACCCGGCCAAGGCGCTGGCAGCGGTAGTTGCCGAGATTGCCTGACCTACCCGACCTGAAGCAGGCACGGTAAAAAAATGTGGGAGCGGGCTTGCTCGCGAAGGCGGTGTGACAGTCAATGCATAAGGTGACTGCTCTACCGCCTTCGCGAGCAAGTCGAACCGTCGCACCGCCGCTCCCACATTTGGTTCTGCGGTGTGTCAGCTGACTTTCAGTACCAACTTCCCAAAGTTCTCACCGTTGAACAGTTTCATCAGCGTCTCCGGGAACGTCTCCAGCCCCTCGACTATATCTTCCTTGCTCTTGAGCTTGCCCTGAGCCATCCAGCCGGCCATTTCCTGCCCGGCAGCGGCAAAATTCGCCGCGTGGTCCATCACCACAAACCCTTCCATGCGCGCACGATTGACCAGCAGTGACAGGTAGTTGGCCGGCCCTTTGACAGCTTCCTTGTTGTTGTACTGGCTGATGGCGCCGCAGATCACTACGCGGGCTTTCAATGCCAGGCGGCTGAGCACGGCATCGAGAATGTCCCCGCCGACGTTATCGAAATACACGTCCACACCTTTCGGGCACTCGCGCTTGAGGCCGGCATGCACGTCTTCGTTCTTGTAGTCGATGGCGGCATCAAAACCCAGCTCATCCACCAGGAACCTGCATTTGTCGGCGCCGCCAGCGATGCCTACCACGCGGCAGCCTTTGATCTTAGCAATCTGCCCGGCAATGCTGCCCACCGCGCCTGCCGCGCCGGAGATCACCACGGTCTCGCCGGCCTTGGGCGCGCCGGTGTCCAGCAGGGCGAAGTAGGCGGTCATGCCGGTCATCCCCAGCGCCGACAGATAACGCGGCAACGGCGCCAGTTTCGGATCGACCTTGTAGAAACCCCGCGGCTCACCGAGGAAGTAATCCTGCACACCCAAGGCACCGTTGACGTAGTCGCCCACGGCAAATTTCGGGTTGTTCGACGCGATCACCTTGCCTACGCCCAAGGCGCGCATGACTTCGCCGATACCCACCGGTGGAATGTAGGATTTGCCCTCGTTCATCCAGCCACGCATGGCCGGGTCCAGGGACAGGTATTCGTTGTGCACCAGCACCTGGCCGTCCTGGGGTTTACCCACCGGCACTTCCTGGTAAGTGAAGGTGTCCCGTGTGGCCGCGCCGACCGGGCGTTTGGCGAGCAGGAATTGGCGGTTGGTCTGGGCAGTCATGGCAGCGACTCTTGAGAAGTGGACCTTGAGTGATAGACCCTTCGGGCTGCACCGGCAAGGTGCGCGGCACCTGCGAATGCCCACCGATCCACTGCAATGATAGTGATGAGGGTGCCGTTATCACTGCGGCTCATGGTTCGCCAACCGGGCTTTTGATAGTGCTGACGCGCCGATGGTGGCTCTGGCTAGACTGGGGTCATCGAGCATCCCCATCGAAGGAACATCCACCATGAGCATGACATTTTCCGGCCAGGTCGCCCTGGTGACCGGTGCGGCCGCCGGCATTGGCCGCGCCACTGCGCTGGCGTTCGCCGCTGAAGGCTTGAAAGTCGTAGTCGCCGACCTGGACGCGGCTGGCGGCGAGGGCACTGTGGCGCTGATTCATCAGGCCGGTGGCGAAGCGGTGTTTGTGCGCTGCAATGTCACCCTCGAAGCGGACGTGCAGCAGTTGATGCAGCAGACCGTGGCCACCTATGGCCGGTTGGACTATGCCTTCAACAACGCCGGGATCGAGATCGAGAAGGGCAAGCTGGCGGACGGCAGCCTGGATGAGTTCGACGCAATCATGGGCGTCAACGTCAAGGGCGTGTGGCTGTGCATGAAGTATCAACTGCCGCTGCTGCTGGCTCAGGGCGGCGGCGCCATCGTCAACACGGCTTCTGTGGCAGGGCTTGGGGCGGCGCCGAAGATGAGTATCTATGCCGCGTCCAAGCACGCGGTGATCGGCCTGACCAAGTCGGCGGCGATCGAGTACGCGAAAAAGAAAATCCGCGTCAACGCGGTATGCCCGGCCGTGATCGACACCGATATGTTCCGCCGTGCCTATGAAGCTGACCCGCGCAAAGCCGAATTTGCCGCCGCCATGCACCCGGTCGGGCGTATCGGCAAGGTCGAGGAGATCGCCAGCGCAGTGCTTTATCTGTGCAGCGACGGTGCTGCCTTCACTACGGGCCAGGCATTGGCGGTGGACGGTGGCGCGACCGCGATTTAGGAAGTGAGGCGGATGCCATTCAGAAAAGCGTTGGAGGCGCTGTGGGGTTTTTCCGCAGGTGGCCAGATGCCTCACCTGAATGTGTTTCACTAGGTAAATAATTCAATTAAATCAATGATTTAATAAATCTTGATCGCGGCTGTCATTGGGCTTCTGTGCTTAACTGGTTTGGGTTAAATGACAACAGTTTAAGTGAGTGGCTCATGGATTTAGGGATCGATCGACAAGCCCTTGTACCGGTAGTGCAGCAAATCGTCAGTGCGCTGGCCGCCTGGATTCGCGAGAGCGGCGCCAGCCCCGGGACGCGGTTGCCCTCGGTGCGGCAACTGGCCCACGAGAACCTGCTCAGTCAGTCCAGCGTCATCGAGGCGTTCGAGCGGATGGTTGCCCAAGGTGTGCTGGCCTCAAGGCAAGGCGCCGGTTTCTGTGTGGCCCAGCCACCCGCCGAGCGTGGTCTTCGCGGTGAAAACCAATGGTATGAGGGCGCCGAGTCGGGGTGGGGCTCCTTCATCGACAATCAACTGGGCGAACTGAAACTGGGATGCGGCTGGCTGCCGGACACCTGGCGCGAGAGCGACGACATCAGCTACGCGATTCGTGAAGTCACCCGCACCGACACTGCGGCCGTCTTCAACTACAGCACGCCGCTGGGCCTGCCGGCCCTGCGTGAACAGCTGCTCAAGCGCCTGGCGCACATCCAGGTGGCAACCCGGGTCGAGCATATTCTCACCACCCACGGCGCGAGCCACGCCCAGGACCTGCTGATCCGCACGTTGCTCAAGGCCGGCGATACCGTGGTGGTGGAAAGCCCGGGGTACGGCAACCTTTACCGCCAACTGGCCTTTCATGGTGTCAAGCTGCTGGAAGTGCCGCGCACCCGTGGCGGCCCGGACATGCCTGCCCTGGAAGCGCTGTTGCGCGGGCATCGGCCCAAGTGCCTGTTCATCAACAGCCTGTATCACAACCCCACCGGCACCAGCCTGTCCCTGGCGGTGGCCGAGCGCTTGCTGCAACTGGCCCATTCCCAGGACTTCTTCATCATCGAGGAGGACGTCTATGGCGACCTGCAACATGCCACCTGCACCCGGTTGTCGGCGTTGCCCCACGAGGACCGGGTGATCTATGTCTCGAGTTTTTCCAAGACCCTCAGCAGCGCCTTGCGGGTGGGGTATCTCACGGCCAGCGGGGCGATCATCGCGCAATTGGCCAGGGTCAAGACCTTGACCGGCATCGGCACCTCGCGGTTTGCCGAGGCGGTGGTGGCGACGTTGCTGGCCAATGGTACCTACCGCAAGTGGGTGCAACGCCTGCGCCGGCGGCTGAGCACGGAAATGGCCATGACCCTGCAGGTGCTGGAAGACGAAGAGTGGGAGGTGTTTGCGGTGCCGGCGGGGGGCATGTTCCTCTGGGCGCGCCCTGGTGTCGGCGACCGTTCCACCGTGCAGGCGCGGGCTCGCCGGCTGGGGGTGTTGCTGTCGCCGGGGACGCTTTTCAGCCCGACGGGCGAATCCAGCGACTGGCTGCGCATCAATGTGGCCTACGCTTCTGATCAGCGTGCACTGGCGTTGTTCAAGGCTATGGGGCCGGCAGGATCGACCTCTACCATTCTGAAAACGACGAGGATGTAGCTTTTTGCCATTATTGTGGCGCCAAACCCTTGTATTCAGTGCCCCGGGGTTGCGAATCTCGCTGCATCGAAACCTGGCTTGATGGCATTCGCCATTGCAAGAGGACTCAAGTGCAATGATTTCTGCCGTGCAACGACGTTTTGCCAACCTCGGTATGGCCAAGAAACTGGGCTTGGGCTTTGCCCTGGTACTGCTGTTGACGGCATTGGTGGCCGCGATTGGCGTGTGGTCGCTGCAAACCGTTGGCCAGCGCTTCGAGGGCCTTAAAGCCATGTCGGCGCTCAACAGCGGCTTGCTCAAGGTGCGCTTGATCGAGCAGGACTACGCGTTGCATGCCGACCCCAAGTCGGTGGACGCCTTGCACGAAAGTGTCGACGCGTTGGCGGCCCAGGCGGTAATTCTCAAGGCCCAGTCGCCTGCCAATGTCCCGGTGATGAGCGACGTCGAGCAGGCGCTGGCGGCGTATCGCAAGGCGTTCGATGAGTTTGTCGAGCTGACCCAGACCAAGGACCTGGCGCTGGAAATGGCCAGTTGGTCGGTCTCCAGTGTCGCCAACAACCTTGATGTGTTGCAGGCCGGGCTGGCGGACGACGGCGCCTATGGCCTCAAGGAAAGCCAGGGCAAGGAAGGTGCCGAATTCATCGAGCAGGCGGGGCAGGTCAGCCAGGTCTCGCGCCTGATGCTGCAGGCCATGAACGAAGCGCACGTGCGCCTGGACCAGAGCCGCAAGGGCGATGACGAGAACGCCGAGCAGGGCAAGATCGAGCAGGCCGATCAGGCCCTGGCCCAGGTCGAACAGCTGAAAACCACCGTCAAGGATCCTGGCTACCAAACCGTGCTTAACGAAGTGTCCGGGCATATCGCGGCCTTCAGCGAAAAACTCGGCGAATACACCGGGCTGCTGGCCCAGGAAAAAGTCGTCTACAAGCAGTTGCACGAGCGCGCAGCCGAAGTGGTCACCCGGGTCAATCAGGCCTACGACGCAGAAGACCTGTCGATGCAGTCGCAGTTGAAGAAAAGCGCGTTGCTGATCATCGGTTCTTCGGCGTTGGCGTTATTGGTCGGGCTGATTGCCGCGTGGATTATTACCCGTTTGATCGTTGCACCGTTGCGCAGCGTGATTGCAGTGGCCCAGCAGATTGCCGCCGGTGATCTCAGTGGCCGCATGGAAGTCAGTCGTCGGGACGAGATGGGCCAGTTGATGCTCGCGATGCAACAGATGAGCAGCGGCCTGAGCAGCATGGTCAGCGGGTTGCAGGCGGGTATCGAGCAACTGGCCAGCTCGGCCCATTCGCTGTCCAGCGTCACCGAGCAGACCAATATCGAGGTCAGCAGCCAGAAGGAAGAAACCGAGCAGGTGGCCACGGCCATGAACCAGATGACCGCCACCGTGCACGATGTGGCGCGCAATGCCGAAGAAGCGGCCCAGGCGGCGCAGACGGCGGATGACAAGGTCGACAGCGGCCAGCAGGTGGTGCGCCAGAGCTTGCAGCGTATCGAGTTGCTGGCCAGTTCCGCGACCTCCGCCAGTACCAGCATCGAAAGCCTGAGCGCGGAGATCCAGACTATCGGCACCGTCCTTGAGGTGATCAAGAGCGTGGCCGAGCAAACCAACCTGCTGGCGCTGAATGCGGCCATCGAGGCGGCGCGGGCGGGCGAGCAGGGCCGCGGTTTTGCCGTGGTGGCCGACGAGGTGCGGGCGCTGGCCAAGCGCACCCAGCAATCGACCGAGGAAATCGAACGGTTGGTCAGTACCTTGCGCAGCGCTGCGCAGGCTTCGGTGCAGCAGATCAGGCAGAGCGGCGAACTGGTCAAGCTGGCGGTCAGTGATGCCCTGGAAACCGAAAGCGCCCTGGGCAGCATCGCGGCGGCGGTGTCGTTGATCCAGCAGATGAACCAGCAGATTGCCGCAGCGGCCGAAGAGCAAAGCTCGGTGGCCGAGGAAATCAACCGCAGCGTCACCAGCATCCGTGCGAGTGCCGATCAATCGGCGTTGAGCATGCAGGGCAATGCAGCGTCGAGCATCGAGCTGGCGCAGTTGGGTACGGAGCTTAAGGGGATGGTCGGGCACTTCCGCCTTTGATCACCGTAGGCCTGCGGTGATCAAAGGGCAGGGCGGTCAGGCGTTGTTGGCCAGGAAGGTCAGCAGCGCTTCGTTGACGAAATCGGGGTTTTCCCGGCTGGAGATATGCCCGGCGTGCGGAATCAACGTCAGCGCGCAGCCGATCAAGGCCGCCATTTCCTCTGATTCGGCCGGTGGGCGTGGCTTGTCCTGCTCGCCACACATCACCAGGGTGGTGTCGGTGTCGAGGCGCGCTAGTTGTGCCAACACATCCGCGCGGCTGAAGATAATCCGGCCCAGGGGCACGATGCTGTGCACCAGGCGTTCCTTGGGGAAGGCCTGCAGTGCGTTGCGGAAATCCTGGTACAAGGCCGACTCCCGGTCGATACCGGGACGGAAGAAGATCGGTGCCACCACATCCAGCAGCGGTTCTGGAATGGCGCCGGCATCTTCGATCATCTTGAACAGCGAAAAGTAGTATTGGCGAGTGGCTTCCGGCTCGGCGCCCAGGTGCGTGTCCATCAGCACCAGGCTGTTGACCCGCTCGGGAGCCAGCAGCGCCAGGCGTGCGCCCCACATGCCGCCGACCGACAAGCCCACGAGGTTGACCTGGGCAATGTCCAGGTGATCCAGCAGCGCCAGGTGCTGGCGTGCGAGGTCGTCCAGGGATGCAGTGTTTGCAGGCAGTGCGCCGGACTCGCCGTGGCCCCAAAGCTCGGGGACGATCACCCGGTACTGTTGCGACAGGGCTTCGATCTGCGGCGCCCACATCTGGCTGTCCCACAGGTAGCTGGAACCGAGGAGAACGGCCGGGCCGGTGCCCTGGTCGAGGTAATGCAGCGGTTGTCCATCGATGAGCACGACAGGCATGGCGAAGCCCTTTTCGTTAACGGAGAGAGGGGCCTTTTTTACGCTATTCGAGGGGAAGGGGATAGGTGCAGAGTGATGGCATGTGGCGAGCGGGTTTGCCGCCCACCACAATGGCAGGGGATCAGTCGTAGATGGCTTTCTTCTTCCAGTCGGCGTCCGCATCCACCACTTTCAAGCCTTCGGTCAATTCGTTGACCTCGTCTTCAGCCGGTTCAAGGTTGGACAGCACCATGGAGTTGGCGCGCGCCAGCTGTTTCTCGAGCAATTGCAGCTGCTGGCTGTACACCACCGGCTCCGGTTGCTTGCGCAGGTACTGCACGCCGCGTTCGAACGCCAGGCGAGCCTGGCCCGGCTGGCCTTGTTGCAGCGCGTGCTGGCCCAGGTTGTTGAAGAACTCGATGTGCAGCAGCACCAGGATATGGCGGATTTCCTTGATCCAGTGCTTGGCTTCATTGGTCGGCAGGAAACCGTCCTGGGCCGCTCGGGTCACCTGGCCATGCAGTGCTTCGAGCAGGAAACGTACATCCTTGGCCTTGGCTTCGGTCTGGATCGGGCCTGGCGGGTTGTTCACCGGAATCGATTCGCCCTGGGCCACCAGTGCGTTGAGTTCAGTGATGCGTGCCTTGAGCGACGCATTGGACTTGTCGAGGTTCAGCAGGCGCTGGTTGACGTTGAGCTCCAGGCGGGTCAGCAGCAACTTGAGTCGCGGCGTCATCAACTGGCCAGGGAAGGTCTCGGTGATTTCGCCGCAGCGGCGCAGCCGGTCATTGAGTTCGATCCGGGTCCGGTTCTTTTCCAGCTTATTGTTTTCCACCACGTGGTTCATGTAGCCAATGGCGATCAGTATTACGATCCCGGCTATTACCAGCAGGGTGATCATGAGTGGTGTCACCGGTGTGACCTCTTTATGGGGTTTGCATTGAAGTGTAGTGACTGGTGCAGTGACCGGATAGGACTGAGCGACCAGTTGCGTCAGTAGTTTCTTCTATATAGCGGGGCAGTCCCTGCGTAGATGCACATTGCCATCATTTGCTGTGGCGAACTATAGCGCCTTGTGGAACGCCAGAATATAGGCGCCAAAGCCTGGACGGCGAGAAACCCTTGCAACCCCCGTAAACCACGGCGAAGTCATTGATTTAAATAAATTTATCCTTGGGGGTTGACGACCTCCCAATCCATCCATAGAATGCGCGCCACTTACAGCGTAAAGCACACAGCGAAACGCGGTAGGGAGTGAATGTTGTACGTGTGTCCCCTTCGTCTAGTGGCCTAGGACACCGCCCTTTCACGGCGGTAACAGGGGTTCGAGTCCCCTAGGGGACGCCATATGCGGGAATAGCTCAGTTGGTAGAGCACGACCTTGCCAAGGTCGGGGTCGCGAGTTCGAGTCTCGTTTCCCGCTCCAAATTTAAGCAGTGTTGCCCTCGGGCGGCACTGAGTGAAACCAGGGCGTAATCTTCGGATTTAATCTCTGGGCACTGAAATACACACCATGTGTTTCAGTAGCGTGTCCCCTTCGTCTAGTGGCCTAGGACACCGCCCTTTCACGGCGGTAACAGGGGTTCGAGTCCCCTAGGGGACGCCATTTGCGGGAATAGCTCAGTTGGTAGAGCACGACCTTGCCAAGGTCGGGGTCGCGAGTTCGAGTCTCGTTTCCCGCTCCATATTTAACGAAAACGCCGATCAGCAATGATCGGCGTTTTTGTTTGTGGGTTTTTTGTGAGCTGGAGTGCAATGCCCCGGCCCACGTTGCGTTTGTACCGCTAGAAATTATCCATCGCGTGGCACATCGACAGCCTTCCCGACGGCGTCGGTTCAATCGGACTCCATCGTTCGGCACCTTTCGGCAGCTCAGCAAGCTCGAATGAGCAACTCCCGGACATTGATGCTCGCACCATGTAGTCCATGCCGGGCTTGGGGATAAAGGTCATGGTGTTGAAACATTGCCGGCCATATTGCGGCAACCCAAGGTAATGAAAGGCAATGGGCGTGTTCGCCGGAATCACCTGTTCGGACGACACCGCACCGTCCCAGGTGTAAATCGGCCCCGGCATCCCCAGGCTTGCGCCATTGCGGTCGGCGAAGCCGGATTTGGCGGACACCATCACGCCTGCTCCGGGAACATTCCAGTCCAGGCAATCGCGCCCGGGCACTGCGCGCACCATGCCGTCGCTGATCACGCGCACGCGCGCCGTCTCGGTGGCGGGCGGCGCCGTGTAGGCGGTGTTGAGGGAGCGGATGTTATACACCTGGCCGCAGCCGCTGAGGAGCACCAGGAACAGGGCGGGAATGACACGTAAAGTGCTCATGGCTGGCGGCAGTTCTGGCTGACTGACAGATGCGGCGCGGGCTCATGGCTGACCATCTGCAAGCCATCGGCGCCCTGGAAGATAAAATATGTACTGCGACAATCCTTGAACGTCTGCGAGTAACCCTCAGCCCGGAATCCCTGCCCGTCGATCTTCCTGGTCACCGTATTGTCACGGCTGACCACGGCGAGTACCTGCTCATAGCTGTCGCCCATCTTCACCCCCGGCACCCCGGTGGAGGTCATGGAATTGGCACAACCTGCCAGCCCGATGGCCGCCCAAACCAGCGCCGTACCGTACAGTCCATTGCGTGTGGTGTTCATCCCTGCTCTCCATCCATGAGGTGTGCAGGGTTGGTCAGCGCAACGGCGGAAAAGTGCAACATTCATATCTGGCAATGTGACATTGCCCGCAAATCATGGGATTTGCAGGCAACGGCTCACGGCTTGCCCGGATGCGGCTCTGGGTACTCGCTTGTCGCGTCCAGTGCCTTGGCGTACGGCCCGTCCCACAGCTGTTCGTGTAAATCTCCCACGCGCTTGGCCATCGCTTCACTGCGCATCACCACTTCCAGGTTGCGCGAGTTATCGAAATAACCCCCCAGCCAGTTACTGGTGCCCACCCACGCCACTTGCCCGTCGATTTCCATGGTCTTGCTGTGGATCACCCGCGCATAAGGAATAAATCCTTGCCTGGCCTCGGGCAGCGTGACGATCTTGACCTCGACATTCGGCAGCACCGCCAGGCTTTTCAGGTACGGCAATTCCAGTGCTTCGGTGTTCCAGTTGGATACCATCAACTTGATCGAGACCCCGCGCGCTGCCGCTGCACGCACGGCGTTGTCGATCATCGCGTAGTAAGGCCGGGTTCTGTCAGGTCCATAGGACAGCGGCGCGTAGTCCAGCAGTTGTACGCGCACTTCCTTTTTCGCCTCGCCCAGCAGACGTGGCAGTTCCAGCTGCGAATCACCCACACCCGGCGGGTTGTAGCGCTGGGGGCTGGCTACCAGGTAGTTGCCGGTGCGTGCCGGTGTGGCGCCTGTGGCGGGCAGGGCAACAGGCTGGTTGTCGGCCAACGCAGCCTGGGCCTGCCAGTCCTGTTCAAAAATGGCCTGGGTCTGGGCTACGACGTTTGCATCACTGATCAACAGCCCGGTTTCGTGGATATGCTCCAGCGAACGCCAGTCGAAGTTCTGGCTGCCGATAAACGCCTGCTTGCCATCCACAACCATATACTTGGCGTGGATGATCCCGCCACTCAGCTTGCCATAGGGCAGGATGCGGAAGGTCAGGTTGGGAATGGCTTTCAGGCGCTCCAGGGTCGAGGCTTCCGACAGCCGCACGCCTTTTTCTTCCAGCAGGAAGCGAATTTTCACCCCGCGTTTGCCGGCGGCTTCCAGGTGTTCAATCACCTTGTCCATCACCGAGCCAGGATGGTCGGCCGCGTAGAACTGGCCGATGTCGATGCGGCTTTTCGCGCCGTCGAACAGCTGGATCCACACGGGGCCGGGCTGGCGCAGATCGGCGGTGCCAAGTTGGGTGTCCACTGGCACGGTGTGTACCAACTCAAATCCCGGAATTGAAAAGTCCGCCTGGGCAAGCGGACTGAGGAGCAGGCCTGCAAGGCCGGCGATACGTAATTTCAGCGATATGGACATAGGCGTCTCATCGGGCAAAAAAAAGGGCGGGCGCATGATGCGCCCGCCCCGGGAAGGTCACGCAGTGCGGGTGTGCAGCGGGGTCGGTACCAGGTGCGGCACTTCACCCTGCACGCGGGCACCGGTTGCAGCGCGGATCAGCAGGATTTTCAGCTGGTCGTTGATACGCTCCAGGCTGTCCTGGAAGAAGTTGTGGAACACCACGCAGAACAGCGCGATGGCGATACCCAAACCCGTGGCGAACAGGGCCGTACCGATACCACCGGAAATCTGGCCCGGGTCGGACACACCGGCACTGGCCAGCGCCTTGAAGGTGTCGATGATGCCGAGGATGGTCCCCAGCAGGCCGAGCAGCGGCGCGGCGGTGGTGATGGTTTCGATGATCCACAGGCTGCGCGACAGCGGCGCGCGGGTCTTGAGGTACTGGGTTTCGATCTCGTCGTCCAGGTCCTTGCGCGAACCATGGGACGCCTTCTGCGCCAGGATCGGCAGCACCATGCTCAGCGGCAGGCTGTCACGGCGAGTCAGGTTTTCCGGCAGGTCGCGTTCGCTGTGCACATTGGCGCCCAGCACTTCGGTCAATGCACGGGCCTGGCGGCGCACGTAGGCGAAGTAGATGCCACGTTCGATGGTGATGAAGATTGCAATCGCCAGTGCGGCGTACATCACATAAAAGGTGATTTGGTGAAGCAGGTTCATGTCCATGATGCTGAGCCTCGCAGTTAGAAATTGGCTTCCAGGGAAACGGTGACGGTGCGGTCAAGCCCAACGATGTAGGCCGGGTCGCCATCGCGGAAACCGCTGTAGCTCGCCGAGTTGGTCTTGGTGGTGTACACGCCGTCCAGGTACTTCTTGTCGAACAGGTTGTCGACGTTCAGGCGCAGGGTTGCGTCCTTGACGACTTTCTTGTCCACCGGCAGGTAGATACCGGCGCCGAGGTTGAAGATGGTGCGGGCGGAGATGGCTTCGTCGTTGGTCAGGTCGCCATAGAGCTTGCTGGTGAACTTGCCGCCGAAGGTGCCGTAGAAGCGCCCGTCGTCATAGCCGATGTTGGCCGCCAGCATGTTGGTCGGCACGTTGGCGAACTGCTTGCCGCTGGTGGGCAGCACGATCGGCTTGCCGGCGCTGTAGACGGTCAGGTCGTCCTGCTGCTTGGAGCTGGTGTAGGTGTAGGAGGTGTAGTAGTTGAAGTTGTGCGGCAGCTTGCCGCTCCACTCCAGTTCCAGGCCTTTGTTGATGACGGTGCCGGCGTTGATGTCGGCGGAATCACCGTTGCTGTCCAGGGAGGTGAGCTGGCGATTCTTGAACTGCATGTAGAACAGGGTCGCGGCGAGGGTGCTGTCTTCGCCGGTGTAGCGCCAGCCCAGTTCCTGGTTCCAGCTGAGTTCCGGCTTGGAGTCGAGGGAGCCGACGCCTTTGTCGTACAGCACGTAGTTCTGTGGAATACGCATGTTGCGCGACAGGCTGTAGAACAACTGGTCACGCTCGTCGAGCTGGTATTTCAGGCCGGCGTTGGGCAGCAGTTTGTTGTAGGTCTGGCTGGCCTTGCCGGGTTGCTCGGTGAGGCTGCCGTGGTTGGTGCCGTCACGCTCGACGTTCATGTACGCAATGCCCGCGATCAACGTCCAGTCCGAGTTGATGTACCAGGTGTCCTGGGTCCAGACCTTTTGCGCCGGCGTCACGGTGTAGCGGTCGCGACCCTGTACGGTGTTGCCGTTGGCGTCGACCACGGAGTTGCCGTCGGGCCAGGTATCGCTTGGCTTGCCGTTGTTCTTCAGGGCAATGAACGGTTGGGTCTGGCTTTGGCGGGCGCGTTCATACCAGTAGCCGAATTGCAGGCTGTGGTCGCCCAGGTCCCAGTTCAGCTTGGTGGTGATGCCCGGGCGCCAGGTCTGGGTGCGCGAAGGGCGGTAGTAGACGCCGGTGGTCGCGGAACCGTCGGCGTTGTATTGAGCCTGTGTCGGCAGGTTGCCGAGGTCGAAAACGCCGCCCTTGTTCGAGCCACTGTTCAGCGCATAGGCCGAGGAGCCCACGCCGCTGCCGTTGCCGTAGTAGTAATACGGGATCACCGAGAGGGACAGGTTGTCGCTCAGCTTGTACTGGGTGTTGAGCACGGCGGTAAAGGTCTGGAACGGGTTCTGCGCCAGGTCGTAGTAGCTGCTGACCTTGCCGTTGGCGCCCACCGCCGGTGTCGCCGGGTACGGGTCGTACTTGCGGCCGTACTGCTGGAACTGTGCCTTGGTCAACTGGCTGTAACTGTTGTTGTCCTGCTCGTGGTACTTGAGGATCAGGTTGGCGGTGTTGCCGTTGCCGGCGTCGAAGAAGCTGTTCCACTCCACCTTGTCCGCACGTACGGCACCCGAGCCGCGCCACATCTGGCCTTCGGTGTGGGAGGCCGACAGCCAGTTGCTCAGGCCGTTGACTTCACCGGTATTGAGGCGGGCGAAGGTCTTGCGGGTGGCGTTGCTGCCGACCACTTGCTTGACGAAGGCACCGGTTTCCTTGGTGGGGCGAATGGTCACGATGCCGATGTTGCCGCCGCTGGAACCGATGTGCGGGCCGTCGGCTTCCGACGAGCCCTGGGTGACGAAAATCTGGTCGATGTTTTCCGGGTCGCCCAACAGGTTGGAGTACAACGCGTAGTTGCCGGAGTCGTTGATCGGCATGCCGTCCACCGACATACCGACCTGGTCGGAGTTCATGCCGCGCATGGTGAAGCGGAAGCCCGAGAGGCCGGTGTTGTCTTCACTGGAGATGTTCAGGCCCGGGGTGTACTTGAGCTTGTCGATGGCGTTGCCGGTGGCCGTCTGTTTGTCCAATGCTTCCTTGGTGATGGTCGAGCGGCCCTTGGCGCTCTCTTCCTGGACCATGTAACCGCCCCCAGCGGTTGCCTTGCCCTGTACCCCAATAGTCCCGACGTCACTGTCGCTGGTATCTGCCATGACCACTCCATGGGTCATGCTCGTCGCGGCAACGAGTGCCAGATGAATCCGGGTGAACTTCATCACTGTCGTCCTGGTGGTGTGTGCTTATTGCACGCTGTAGTTGAAGGTGGCGGTGAAGCGCTGCTCGTTACGTCCACCGAAGGCTTGTTCGGGGAACGGTTTCACCTGCTTGATACGGCGCAGGCTGTTGGTGGCGGCCCGGTTGAGCAGCATGCTCGGCGCCGGGGTCTGGATCCCGGAGTCGAGGACGCGGCCTTGGCGGTCCACCATTAACCAGACCACCACCTCGCCACTCGGGCGTTCAAGGGACGCCTGGCGCCCGGTGGGGTATTGCTTGTAGGTGTCCAACTCGTTGCGCAAGCCCTTGAGGTAGCCGCCTTCCAGTGCCTGGCCGTCGACTTTCGGCGGCGCCGGTGGCGCAGCGGGTGCTGGCGTGGGAGCGGGAGCGGCTTGCACCGGCTTGGCGGCCACCGGAGCTGGCGCAGGCACAGGCGTTGGCTTGGCGACCACGGGCTTGGGCACCGGTTTTGGCTTGGGCTCAGGCTTTGGCAGTGGTTTGGGGATCGGCTTGGGTGGCGGAGGCGGAGGGGCAGGTTCGGCCTCCTCGTCTTCGATCACCGGCGGCGGTGGCGGCGGTTCTTCCACCACGGGCTCGGGGACCACTTCCGGCTCGGGCTCGACCAGCGCGAGTTCAACCGCCGACTCGTCGTACTGCGGCTGGATCTTCAGGGGTTGGGACTGGATACCCAGTGCAATCAGCACCAGGGCGATCAGGGCCGGGACACTGCCCAGCAGCCGACGCGCACGAAACAAGGCATACATGATCAGGACTTTTTCGTGGCGATGGAGACAGAGGTAAAGCCACCCAGGCGCAGGGTGTCCATCACCTCGACCAGGCGCGACACTTCCACGCCTTTGTCGCTGTTGACGATGATCGTCGACTTGGTGTCTGGCTTCTCGCCGGCCTTGAGTGCAGGCACCAGCGCGTCGACGGTCAGGTCCTTGCCATCGAGCTGCAGCTGACCTTCCAGGCCCAGGGTCAGGATGAATTTATTTTGCGGCTTGAGCTGCTGTGAACTGCTGGCGCTCGGCAGCTGAGTCTTCATGCCCAGGGCCGGAATCACGTTCAAACTCACCAGTACAAAAAACACCAACAGGAACATCATCACGTCGATCATCGGGATCAGTTCGATGTGTGCCTTGCGTTTTTTGGGTTCATCCCAAGTTCTCATTCCGCTACCCCGCAGTTGATTAGGGGCGACACGCTAGCAACCAAAAATGACCGAATGGTTAACTTTAATTTAAGCTTTTAAGGCTCTAGGACGCGTCTTACAGACGACTCGTGGGTCTATTTATCTACGTAATGAAACTGACACGACGCGGGTACATTCTTGGAGAATTTATTTCGCGAGTCCCCCTGCATGAGCATTGCACTGCCGCATTTATCCACCCCGCGACTGCTGTTGAAGCCTCTGCAAAAGGAGCAGGCCGAGACGTTGTCGGTGCTGGCCAACGATCCCGATATTGCGAACAACACGGCTGCGATTCCATCGCCATACACCTTGGAAACCGCACACGCCTTTATTGATGGCCAGGCAGAGAATTACCGCTCGGGGCATTCACTGGGGCTGGGGATTCATCTGCGGGAAACTGGCGAATTGATCGGCGTGATCAGTCTCAGATTATCTGCTGCTCATCGAAGTGGGCATCTCGGGTATTGGGTGGCCGCCCATTCTCGAAGCCAGGGTTATGCCGCCGAAGCAGCGGCGCAGATCATGGCGTTTGGGTTCAGCGAATTGGCGCTGCAGCGTGTGGGCAGCCAGTGCTTTGCTCGTAACAAAGGGTCCGCTCGGGTCATGGAAAAAATTGGCTTGGGTTACGAAGGGTGCATGAAGGGCGCCTTCCTCAAGAATGGGGTGCACGAGGACATGTTGTTGTATGGCCTGGTGCGTGCCGATTGGAAGGAGCGCAGTTGATGAGTGTGAATCACGATCGCCGTCGCGTACTGGGCGGGCTTGCAGTTGCCACGGCGTTTTCGATCCTCAGCCCGTTTGCCCGTAGTGCAGGCATCGACTATCCCTTCACCCTCGGTGTGGCGTCAGGCGATCCATTGCCCGATGGTTTCGTGATCTGGACGCGCCTCGCGCCGCTGTTCAATGCCGCCGACGGTCGGGGTGGCCTGAGCCGAGCGGTGCCGGTGCGCTGGAAGGTGGCCCGCGATGCAGCGATGACGCACGTTGTGCGCCAGGGCGAGGTGATGGCCATCGAGCGTTTCGCCCATTCGGTGCATGTGGAAGTGAGCGGGTTGGAGGCGGGTCGACCTTACTGGTACCAGTTCGAGGGCCTCGGTGCGCAAAGCCCGGTGGGCCAGTCGCGCACAGCGCCGGCGGTGCATGCCATGGCATCGGCGCAGTTGGGTTTTGTCTCCTGCTCCCATTGGGAGCGAGGCTACTTCAGCGCCTATCGGCATTTGGCCGCCGAGCAGCCTGACCTGGTGTTTTTCCTCGGGGATTACATCTATGACAGTTCCTACGCGGCTGATTCCGGCAAGGTCATTCGCTCCCACGGCAGCGGCAATGCGTTGAATCTGGTGGATTACCGCAACCGCTACGCCCTGTACAAGACCGATCCGGATTTGCAGGCACTGCATGCTGCGGCGCCCAGTGTGGTCACCTGGGACGATCACGAAGTGCAAAACGACTATGCCAGCCAGTGGTCCCAGGACCCGAACATCCCGGTGACGAGTTTTCTCAAGCAGCGGGCGGCGGCCTACCAGGCCTTCTACGAGCACATGCCGCTGCGGGCCAGCAGCCTGCCGCGCGGGCCGGACATGCGCCTCTATCGGCGTTTGGACTACGGCCGGCTGGCGCGTTTCCATGTGCTGGATGGGCGTCAGTACCGCTCCGAGCAGCCATGCATCCTGGCCAATGGCAGCCACAAGGGGCATGTGGCCGCGAATACCTGTGCCGACCTGCGCGATCCCCGTCGCACCATGCTCGGCTGGGAGCAGGAGGCTTGGCTGGATCAGGGTTTTGCCGAGTCCCGGGCACAATGGAACGTGATCGCCCAGGACCTGTTGGTCGCGCCGCTCACGCAACGTGACCTGACCAACCACAAGCCCGGCCGCTGGACAGATGGCTGGGATGGTTACATGGCCAACCGTGAGCGGATGCTTGCGTCTATGGTGCGCAGAAAGGTGAATAACCCGGTGTTCTGGGGCGGCGATATTCACTCGTTCTGGACGACGGACCTGCACGCTGACGCAGGGAATCCGGATTCGCCCGTGGTCGCGACCGAGTTTGTCGGCACGTCGGTGACGTCTGACGGGCCACCATTTGATGCGTTCAGTGCGATCCTGCCCCTCAATCCCCATGTGAAGTTTTTCGACAGCCGCCAGCGCGGCTATGTGTCGGTGGCGCTTGAGGAGAGGAATATGCTGACGAACTTCCGGGTGATTTCCGATCCCCGGGATCCGAACGCCAGCGTCTCGACCCTCAAGTCGTTCGTGGTGGAGCCGGGCAGGGCGGGGGCGATTGCGGTTTAGTCAGTTCAGGGTATAGCGCACCGACAATGCACCCTTTTTCTCGGAGAGGGCCAGGATCGTCACCTGACCCACGTCCCCCAATGCCTGCACATGCGTGCCGCCGCAGGCATAGGCCGGCAGGTCGCCAAAACCCACTTGCCGCGTACCGTCATCCAGGGCCATATGGCGCGGCAGGTTGGCGGCGATCCATTGGTCGACTTGCCGCTGGATCGCCTCGGCGTCCATGGCCTGGGCCGAGGTGCCGCGAATAAAGGTGATCTTGCCTTCGCCCGGCCAGTGATGAGCCTTGATCGGCATCCAGCCCAGGGTTTCACCGGCATTGCCGATCAGATGCCCGGCCGAGTGCAGGCGCGTGTGCAAGGTGCGGCGGTCTTCATCGACGCGTGCCTGGATCACGCCGGGAGCCACGGGGCGGTCTACGTAATGCACGACATGATCGCCTTCCTGCACCACCTTCAACACCTGGCTTTCCCCGAGCCAGCCGGTGTCGGAGGGCTGGCCGCCACCTTGTGGATGGAAGATTGTGGACTGCAGGATTACCGCAAACTGGTTATCAAAAGGTGTGCATCCCAGCACTTCAAGTTCGGCATTTAGGTGGTCATGGGTAAAAAACAGGCGCTGGGTCATCATTTATATCCGCATCAGGGTTTCTAACCGGCAGTATAAGAAGTGCGCCAATGGGTGATAATCCGTTCAAATCTCAATGGACTTGTGCGTCATGAGCATCAATCTTCCCTTACCGCTGCTGGGCGAAATGGCGATTTTCGTCAAGGTGGTGGAAACCGGCAGCTTCTCCGAGGCTGCGCGCCAACTGGGAGCATCACCGTCCTCCGTGAGCCGCAGCATCTCACGCCTGGAAAAGGCCCTGGCGACTCGCCTGCTGCAACGCACCACGCGCAAGTTGCGCCTCAGCGAAGGTGGCGAAGAGGTGTTCAAGCGCTGCCAGGAAATGGTCAGTGCTGCGCGGTCGGTGATGGAAATCAGCGGCCAATACACCCATGAAGCCGAAGGGCTGGTGCGGGTCAGCGTGCCCAAGGCGGTAGGGCGTTTTGTGGTGCATCCGCATATGCCGGAGTTTTTGCGGCGTTATCCCAAGGTCGACGTGCAGTTGATCCTGGAGGACCGGCATGTGGACCTGATTGATGACAATGTCGACCTGAGTATCCGCATCACCGACAGCCCGCCGCCGGGGTTGGTGGGGCGCCAGTTGCTGCCGATCGAGCATTTGATCTGCGCCACGCCGCGGTACCTGGCGGAGCACGGTACGCCGCAGCATCCCCATGATTTGCTGGAGCACAGTTGCATCTACCTGGGTGAGACGCCGGGGGATGCGCGCTGGAAGTTTCGCCAGGGCAGCAAGGCGGTGACGGTGGGCGTGCGCGGGCGGTATGCGGCCAATCACACAGGCGTGCGGCTGGATGCGGTATTGCAACATGTGGGGATTGGCAGCTTGCCGTATTTCACGGCGCGGCATGCGCTGGAAGCGGGGGAGGTGGTGCAGGTGCTGCCGGGGTGGGATTTCATTGCGTCGTACCACGGGGATGCGTGGCTACTGCATTCGCCGACGCGGTACCTGCCGCCGAAGTTGCGGGTGTTTATTGATTATCTGGTGGAGTGCATGGCCAAAGAGCCGACGCTGAAGAAACGGTAGGAATACAGTTTAAATGTGGGAGCGGGCTTGCTCGCGAATGCGGTGTATCAGTCACCTAAAATATTGACTGACACACCGCATTCGCGAGCAAGTCGAATCGTCGCACCGCCGCTCCCACATTTGATCTGCGTTAGCCCTGAAATCAGTGCTTGGGCTGGTCATTGGACATGGCCAATAACTGCTTTTCCTGGTTCCAGTCGAACGGTTCGTCGTTCTGTTCAGCTTCGAAGCGACGTTCTTCCAGGGCCTGGTACAGGTCCAGCTCGTCGTCGGGCATGAAGTGCAGGCAGTCGCCACCGAAGAACCACAGCAGGTCGCGCGGTACCAGGTGAGCAATTTGCGGGTAGCGCAGGATGACCTGGCTCATCATGTCCTGGCCCAGGTACTGGCTTTCGATCGGGTCGATGGGCAGCAAGGCGCGCAGTTCATCGAAGCGCTCCAGGAACAGGAGGTGGCTTTCCTCGGGAACCTGTTCGGCTTCGCCGACGGCAACCAGGATGCTGCGCAGGTGGTCGAGCAAGACGAGATGATCGGCAACGACGTTGGACACGAGATAAGTCCTCAAGAGCAAAACGGGCGCGAGAGTATATAGCTCGGTGCCTTGCCTCACAAATACGATTCCTTTTGACGAGTGGCTGTTGTTGTCAGGCAAGGCGCCGCGACGAGTCATAGCTTGCTATGGCGAGGAGCGGCAACGCAGCATGACGACAACAGACGCCGTCAAAAGGGATCAGTATTTGTGAGGCAGGGCACTCTACCCGTTTTTATATGACCGCTGGGATCAGCGGACTTTTCCCTCAGCCTGGCTCAGTTCTTCCTTGCTGAAATCATCCACGTCGATCACCTTGCGCCGCGCCGCTTCAGCGTCACGCAGGGTCTGCGCCTCGGCCGGTTGCAGCACGCCGGCATGCAGCGCGGCATCGATGGCGTGTTCGCCCGCGGTCGGTTTGACCTGGCCGCTCTTGAGGCCTTCGTGGAGTTTTTTCTGCAACGGATGGCTGTCGGCCAACAGGTCGTAGGCATGTTGCAGGGCGCCCACCGGATCTTCTGCAGACTGTGGGCGATAGCAGCCAGCCAGCACCGCTTCCAGTGTCGGGTCACCCTTGGCGCGACCAAGCACTGCGGCCACCTCGGCATCCAGCGCATCGGACGGGCCTTTATGACGGCGGCCGAACGGGAACACGATCACCCGCAACAGACAACCCAACACCTTGCTCGGGAAGTTGGTCAGCAGTTCATCCAGTGCACGCTCGGAGTGGCCAAGGCTCTCTTCCATGGCCCAGGCGAACAGCGGTTCCAGGTGGTCTGGCGAATCCAGGTCGTGATAACGCTTGAGTGCAGCCGATGCCAGGTACATGTGGCTCAGCACATCACCAAGACGTGCCGACAGGCGTTCGCGTCGTTTCAACTCGCCGCCCAGCAGCATCATGCTCAGGTCCGCCAGCATCGCAAACGCCGCGGCCTGACGGTTGAGTGCGCGGAAATAGCCCTGGCTCAGGCTGTTGCCCGGAGCCTTTTCGAAGTGACCGAAACCGAGGTTCAACACCAGGGTGCTGGCGGCGTTGCTTACGGCAAAGCCGATGTGCTGCAGCAGCAGGCCGTCGAATTCCTTCAGCGCCTGGTCATGGTCTTCGCGACCGGCCAAGGCCATTTCCTTGAGTACGAACGGATGGCAGCGAATTGCGCCCTGGCCGAAGATCATCAGGTTGCGCGAGAGGATATTCGCGCCTTCCACGGTGATGAAGATCGGCGCGCCCTGCCAGCTGCGGCCCAGGTAGTTGTTGGGGCCCATGATGATGCCCTTGCCGCCGTGCACGTCCATCGCGTGGCTGATGCATTCGCGGCCGCGTTCGGTCAGGTGGTACTTGAGGATCGCCGACAGTACCGAGGGTTTTTCCCCCAGGTCGACCGCGTTGGCGGTGAGCATCCGCGCGCTGTCCATCAGCCACGCGTTGCCGCCGATGCGGGCCAGGGCTTCCTGGATGCCTTCAAAGGCCGCCAGCGGTACGTTGAACTGCTCACGCACCTGGGCGTACTGGCCGGTCACCAGGCTGGTGAACTTGGCCGCGCCCGTTCCGACGGCAGGCAGGGAAATCGAACGGCCTACCGACAGGCAGTTCATCAGCATCATCCAGCCCTTGCCGAGCATTTCCTGGCCACCGATCAGGAATTCCAGCGGAATGAAAACATCCTTGCCGGAGTTGGGGCCGTTCATGAACGCGGCGCCCAGTGGCAGGTGACGGCGGCCAATTTCAACACCCGGGGTGTCGGTGGGGATCAGCGCGAGGCTGATGCCCAGGTCTTCTTTGTCGCCTAGCAGATGATCCGGGTCATGGGCCTTGAAGGCCAGGCCGAGCAAAGTCGCTACCGGGCCGAGGGTGATGTAGCGTTTTTCCCAGTTCAGGCGCAGGCCGAGGGTTTCCTTGCCTTCCCATTCGCCTTTGCAGATCACCCCGGTGTCGGGCATGGAGCCAGCATCGGAACCGGCCAG
Source organism: Pseudomonas sp. IPO3774 (assembly GCF_013386835.1). NCBI lineage: Bacteria > Pseudomonadati > Pseudomonadota > Gammaproteobacteria > Pseudomonadales > Pseudomonadaceae > Pseudomonas > Pseudomonas sp. IPO3774. The sequence goes on along the minus strand of NZ_JACAQY010000015.1, from coordinate 4,215 downwards.
TGGGCCGGTCAGGGCAAAGCACGGGATATCGTCGCCACGGGCCAGGCGTGGCAGGTAATGGTTGCGTTGTTCATCGGTGCCGTAGTGCAGCAGCAATTCGGCCGGGCCCAGGGAGTTGGGGACCATGACCGTGGAGGCGAGGTCGCCGCTGCGGGTCGCCAGCTTCATCGCGACCTGGGAGTGGGCATAGGCGGAGAAGCCTTTGCCGCCGAACTCCTTGGGGATGATCAGGGCAAAAAAGCCATGCTGCTTGATGTGTTCCCAGGCGGCGGGGGGCAGGTCCATGGCCTGGCCGATTTCCCAGTCGGTGACCATGGCGCACAGTTCTTCGGTAGGGCCGTCGATGAAGGCTTGTTCTTCTTCAGTCAGTTGCGCCTTGGGATAGGCCAGCAGCTTGTCCCAGTCGGGGCGGCCGCTGAACAGCTCGCCGTCCCACCACACGGTGCCGGCGTCGATGGCGTCGCGCTCGGTCTCGGACATCGGCGGCAGGACTTTCTGGAACCAGTTGAACAGCGGCGCGGTGAAGTACTTGCGGCGCAGGTCCGGCAGCAGCAGCGGGGCGGCTACCACGGCGATCAGTACCCAGAAGATCAGCAGCAACCAGCCTGGTGCGTGGCTGAAGGCGCCCATCGCCAACAGGTAGACGGCGACCACGCCGATGGCGGGCAGGGGCGCGATGCGCCGGTGCGCCAGGTAGGCAATGCCCACCACCAGAACCAGTATCCACAACAACAGCATATTCAATCCTCCGTGAAACCAGGTGCGAAATCACCTCAGAGCTTAGTCGGCATCCGAACAAGCGGGGTGACGAGGGTGTTACGTGGTGTGCCGGCAATGATCAGCACCAGGCGCCGACATTTGGCCGAATCGTCGTTATCCCAGGTGCATGCCTGTGGTTAGACTCAGGGCTTGCTCTCTGAGATTAACCTCATGAATGCGTACTTGAATCCCGGCCGCTTCATCGATAGTGACCACCCTGCGGTGGTGGAGTTCGCCGAAAAACATCGCGGTTCGAGTGCCGCACTCCGTGACCAGGCAGTCAGTCTTTACTACGCTGTGCGCGAGGCGGTGCGCTATAACCCCTATACCTTCAGTCGCGACCCGCAAACCCTCAGCGCGAGCTTCGCACTGGCGGCCGGCGAGAGTTATTGCGTGCCCAAGGCAACATTGCTGGCGGCGTGCGCAAGGCACTGCGGGATCCCGGCGCGCATCGGCCTGGCCGACGTGCGTAACCACCTCTCGACGCCCCGTTTGATCGAGCTGCTCAGAAGTGACGTATTTGCCATGCATGGCTATACCGAGTTGTATCTGGACGGCCGTTGGGTCAAGGCCACGCCGGCGTTCAACCAGCAACTGTGCGAACTGTTCGATGTGCCGCCGCTGGATTTCGATGGCATTCATGACAGTGTTTTCCACGCCTTCAACCGCAAGGGCCAGCGCTCCATGGAGTACGTGGTGGACCATGGGCAATTTGCCGAGGTGCCCGAGGAATTCTTCTTCGCCCACATCCAGAAATGTTACCCGCACCTGTTTGGCGAGCAGATGCCGATCCTGCTGGGGGACATGCAGAGTGATTTAAGCCGAACGTGATCCGGCGTATGCTGCCCCGGCATTCATCCAACCATCTTTTTCAAAATCGGGGCGGTCATGCTGAAAATCTGGGGTCGTAAAAATTCGTCAAATGTCAGGAAAGCACTGTGGTGCGCCGAGGAGCTCGGCCTGGACTATGAGGCAATTGATGCGGGCGGGGCTTTTGGTGTGGTCGACACGCCGCAATACCGCGCGCGGAACCCCAATGGCCGGGTGCCGATGATTGAAGACGGCGACTTTGTGCTGTGGGAATCCAACACCATCGTGCGCTACCTGGCCGCCAAACATGCGCCGGATTCGAACTGGTACCCCAGCGAGCTGCAAGCCCGGGCCAACGCTGAAAAGTGGATGGACTGGACCACCTCGACCCTGGCCGAACCGTTCAAGACCGTGTTCTGGGGCGTGCTGCGAACCCCGGCTGAAAAACAGAACTGGGACACCATCAACGCCGGTCGCCAGGCCTGCATCGACGTTTTGCAGACGGTGGATCAGGCCTTGGCCACGCAACCTTACCTGTCCGGCAGCGAGATCGGCATGGGCGATATTCCCTTGGGCAGCTTCATTTATGCCTGGTTCGAAATGCCCATCGAACGCCCGTCGATGCCTAACCTGGAAGCCTGGTACCAGCGGCTGCGCCAGCGCCCGGCCTATCAGAAATCGGTCATGACCGCGTTGACCTGATACCGACTATTAATACGGGTTACTGTACTTGTGCGGCGCGGACAAGCACCATGCTTGTCACGCGCAGCCGTTGTATTCCGTGCGGTCTGCCCTCATGTAACAATTCTATTCCTCTTCTTTGGTGCGTAATCCGATATGAGTTCCGCTCTGTCCATCCGGCAGCTAACCAAAACCTACGGCAACGGTTTCCAGGCCCTGAGTGGTATCGATCTGGACGTCGCCGAAGGTGATTTCTTCGCCTTGCTCGGCCCCAATGGCGCCGGCAAATCCACCACCATCGGGATTCTCTCGACCCTGGTCAACAAGACCACCGGTACGGTGAACATCTTTGGCAACGACCTGGACAAATCCCCGGCGGCGCTCAAGCGCAGCATCGGCGTGGTGCCCCAGGAGTTCAACTTCAACCAGTTTGAAAAGACCTTCGACATCGTCGTGACCCAGGCCGGTTACTACGGCATCCCGCCGAAGATCGCCAAGGAACGCGCCGAGCAATACCTCACGCAACTGGGCTTGTGGGACAAGCGCGACGTGCCTTCGCGTTCCCTGTCCGGGGGCATGAAGCGCCGCTTGATGATCGCTCGCGCCCTGGTTCACGAACCGCGCCTGCTGATCCTCGACGAGCCGACGGCGGGCGTGGACATTGAGCTGCGTCGTTCGATGTGGACGTTTCTCACCGAGCTGAACCAGAAAGGCATCACCATCATCCTCACCACGCACTACCTGGAAGAGGCTGAGCAGCTGTGCCGCAACATCGGCATCATCGACCACGGCACCATTGTCGAAAACACCAGCATGCGTAATTTGCTGAGCCAGTTGCACGTCGAGACCTTCCTGCTCGACCTGAAAAACGACATGACGGTTGCGCCCCAGTTGATCGGCTACCCGAATCGCCTGGTGGACAGCCACACCCTGGAAGTCCAGGTGGACAAAGCCGTGGGCATCACCGCGCTGTTTGGCCAATTGGCTACCCAGAACATCGAGGTGCTGAGCCTGCGTAACAAAACCAATCGCCTTGAGGAGTTGTTTGTGTCCCTGGTGGAGAAAAATCTGGCGAAGGTGGCGGTATGAGTTCGGAACTGCAACCCAACCTTGTCGCGCTGCAGACCATCGTTTATCGCGAAGTGAAGCGCTTTACCCGGATCTGGCCGCAGACCTTGCTGCCGCCGGCGATCACCATGGTTTTGTACTTCGTGATCTTCGGTAACCTGATTGGTCGGCAGATTGGTGATATGGGTGGATTCACCTATATGGAGTACATCGTGCCAGGGTTGATCATGATGTCGGTGATTACCAACTCCTACGGCAACGTGGTGTCGAGCTTTTTTGGCAGCAAGTTCCAGCGGTCCATCGAGGAATTGATGGTGTCGCCGGTGTCGCCCCATACGATTTTGATCGGCTACACCCTGGGCGGTGTGCTGCGCGGGTTGATGGTTGGGGTGATTGTGACGTTGCTGTCGCTGTTCTTTACCCATTTGCAGGTGCATCACCTCGGGATCACCCTGTTGGTGGTGGTGCTGACGGCGACTATCTTTTCGTTGCTGGGGTTCATCAATGCGGTGTTTGCGCGCAACTTTGATGATATTTCGATTATTCCGACGTTTGTTCTGACGCCGCTGACGTATCTGGGTGGGGTGTTTTATTCGATCACCTTGCTGCCGCCGTTCTGGCAGACGGTGTCGTTGGCTAACCCGGTGTTGCATATGGTTAACGCGTTTCGCTATGGGATCCTGGGCGTTTCGGACATCAAGATCAGTGTGGCGATCACCTTTATGCTGGTGGCGACTGTGGTGCTGTACGTGGGGTGTGCGCGGTTGCTGGTGAGTGGGCGTGGGATGCGCACCTAAGCGTTGAGATGTGATGAGAAACGGCCTCCAGATGAGGCCGTTTTTTTTGGCGATTGGTTTGAGTACATATCCGTTTTTTCGGTAACGGCCACCTATGGTT
>NZ_JACAQY010000014.1:41503-270448 GCF_013386835.1 Pseudomonas sp. IPO3774 | reverse complement strand
GCGAGGCACCGAGTGGTGGGGCAAAGACCTTTTGGTTACTTTTGGCTGGGCCGGCATTCCGGGCGTTTGCCAAAAGTGACCCGCTGTAAGAGCGGAACCATAAGCGGCCGTTACCGCAGCAACGGATATGTACACAATCAAAACCCTACGTAGCCGGCCGAATCGCCTTGATCAGCGACTGCAACGAATACCCCAACCGCGACGCCAACCCCTCAGCCCGCGCAGACAACGCCGCCACATCAAGCACCTGATCCAGATCCGCCGGCACCAGCAAAATCACATTCCCCTCCTTCACCGGCAACTCCCAATAATGCCGGTGATACAACCCACGCAACAACGCCGCCCCCAAAGGCTTCCCATCATCCGTAGCCCACTGATTAATCACCAACCACCCCCCCGGGTTCAGCTTCTTCTGGCAATTCTCCAGAAACGTCCAGGCCAGGTGCCCAACCCCAGGGCCAACATCCGTATACAGATCGACAAAAATCAGGTCCGCCGACTCAGCCGAAGGCAGCAATTCCAACGCATCCCCAACGCGGATATACAGCCGAGGATCATCATCCAGCCCCAAGTACTCAATGGCCAGACGCGGCACATCAGGCCGCAGTTCGATGGCTTCCACATCATCCAAAGGCAGAAACTTCAGGCAAGCCTGGGTCAACGTCCCAGCGCCCAAGCCCAGGAACAACGCACTCTCCGGCTGCTCATGGCACAACGCCCCAATCAGCATCGCGCGGGTGTAGTCATACTCCAACCAGCTCGGGTCAGCAGTAAACACACAACTCTGCTCGATGGCATCGCCAAACTCGAGAAAGCGGTAATCGGCCACTTCCAGCACGCGGATCATGCCGAAGTCATCATGGACCTCGGCCAGCAGGCGCTCGACGCGCTCCTCAGACATTGCAACTCCTAACGGCGTGCCAACGGGAAAGCCGGGATTGTGGGCGAACCGGCGGCAGCAGGTCACGTACTAATTGCTGATAACATGACGGCCCGACCGCAAATCACTCGAGTTCATGATGAGCCAACCCTGGAGCCCCGACAGCTGGCGCGCCCTGCCGATCCAGCAACAACCCCAGTACCCTGACGCCGCGCATTTGTCGCAGGTCGAGCAAAACCTGGCGAGCTATCCGCCGCTGGTGTTTGCCGGTGAAGCCCGTGAGTTGCGCCGTCAGTTTGCCGAGGTGACCCAGGGTCGCGCCTTCCTGTTGCAAGGCGGCGATTGCGCCGAGAGTTTTGCCGAGTTCTCGGCGGCAAAAATCCGCGACACCTTCAAGGTGCTGCTGCAGATGGCGATTGTGATGACCTTCGCTGCCGGCTGCCCGGTGGTCAAGGTCGGGCGTATGGCGGGCCAGTTCGCCAAGCCGCGCTCTTCCAACGATGAAACCATCGACGGCATCACCCTGCCCGCCTACCGCGGCGATATCGTCAACGGTATCGGCTTCGACGAAAAAAGCCGCGTGCCCGATCCGGACCGCCTGCTGCAGTCCTACCACCAGTCCACCGCCACCCTGAACCTGCTGCGGGCGTTTGCCCAGGGCGGTTTTGCCGACCTGCACCAGGTGCACAAGTGGAACCTGGACTTCATCGCCAACTCCGCCCTGGCCGAGAAGTACAGCCAACTGGCCGACCGCATCGACGAAACCCTGGCCTTCATGCGTGCCTGTGGCATGGACAGCTCGCCGCAACTGCGCGAGACCAGTTTCTTCACCGCCCACGAAGCGCTGCTGCTCAACTACGAACAAGCCTTCGTGCGCCGCGACAGCCTGACCAACGACTATTACGACTGCTCGGCACACATGCTCTGGATCGGTGATCGCACCCGCCAACTTGACGGTGCCCACGTCGAATTCCTGCGCGGGGTGAACAACCCGATCGGGGTCAAGGTCGGCCCGAGCATGAACCCTGACGACCTGATCCGCCTGATCGACATCCTCAACCCGGACAACGACCCGGGCCGCCTGAACCTGATTGCGCGCATGGGTGCCAACAAGGTCGGCGACCATCTGCCGAACCTGATCCGCGCGGTACAGCGCGAGGGCAAACAGGTGCTGTGGAGTTCCGACCCGATGCACGGCAACACCATCAAGGCCAGCAGCGGCTACAAGACCCGGGACTTCGCGCAGATTCTCAGTGAGGTGAAGGAGTTCTTCCAGGTGCATGAAGCCGAAGGCACTTACGCCGGCGGGATTCATATCGAGATGACCGGGCAGAACGTCACCGAGTGCATCGGTGGCGCGCGGCCGATTACTGAAGACGGGTTGTCGGACCGCTACCACACCCACTGCGACCCACGGATGAATGCCGATCAGTCGCTGGAATTGGCATTCCTGATTGCCGAGACGCTAAAACAGGTCAAGCGTTAAAAGCTCTACCCGCAACCGTGCCGCACTGGCCCGCTGGCAATTGAGCTGTATCTGCTCAAGCCCGAGCCAGTCGGCCATCTGCCGCAGATTCAGGGCCAGCGCGCGCATGCCCTCCTCGTCCAGCCCCGGCTCTTCCTCGTGAACGGCGTGCACCGCCAGGCGTCCGGCCGCCCGTTCCGCCCGCAGATCCACGCGCGCGGCAATCCGCTCGTTGTGCAGGAACGGCAGCACGTAGTAGCCATACACCCGCTTGTCCTGGGGCGTGTAGATCTCCAGGCGATAGCGGAAATCGAACAACCGCTCGGTACGGCTGCGCTCCCAGATCAGCGAATCAAAAGGCGATAACAGTGCGCTGGCAGGCACCTTGCGCGGGACTTTTGGCTCGGGCAGGCAATAAGCCGGCTGTTTCCAGCCCTGGACCTCGCAGGTGATCAATTGCCCATCCTCGACCAGCTCCGCCAGGCGCCCACGGCTGTCGGCCGGGTCCAGACGGAAGTAGTCGCGCAGGTCTTTTTCAGTGCCCACCCCCAGCGCCGTGGCGCTGTGCAGCAGCAAATCGCGTTGCGCCTCTGCCTCGCTCAACGGGGCTTGCTGGAGAATGTCGGCCGGGATCACACGCTCCGGCAGGTCATACAAACGCTCAAAACCCCGCCGCCCGGCGACGGTCACCTGGCCGGCGGCGAACAACCATTCCAGCGCATGCTTTTCATCGCTCCAGTCCCACCACGGGCCGGCGCGCTCCTCGCGGGTCGACAAACTGCCCGCACCCAGGGCGCCTTGTTGTTCGACGATGCCCAGCACCCGGGCGATGGTGGCCTGCTGCTCGCGACCAAAACGCGCCATTTGCTGATAGATCCCCTGCCCCCGGGCCGCCCGTTCCATGCGCCAGCGCATCAATGGGTACAGCGCCATTGGCAACAACGACGCCTCATGGCCCCAATATTCGAACAGCGAGCGGCGCCGCCCCGAACTCCAGGCGGCTTGTTCTAGAATCAACGGAGAGTAATGCCCCAGACGGGAAAACAGCGGCAGGTAGTGCGAACGCACCACCGCATTTACCGAATCAATCTGCAACACGCCCAAACGCTCAACCAGGCGATTGACCTGCGCCGCCTTGATCAACGCCGGCGGCTGGCGCCCGGAAAAACCCTGGGCGGCCAGCGCCAGGCGTCGCGCCTGCTTGAGGGAAAAGGACAGTTCTGCGGGCATGGGCATCTCCTTGTGTGCTCGCGAACCACCCTACTGCATCCCGAGTCATTTTCGCAGCGGGTCTTCCCAAAAATGCCGGCGGCTTTCCTGCTCGACATCGCCACGGTTGAGCCCGATGTCCTTGAGCGCCTCATCGCTCATGCTCATCAAGAGCTGACGCTCACGGTGCACGGCCATCCACCGGGAACCCAGTTGAAGCAGCCCGGAAAACGGCCGCTTCGCCATCAGTACAAAGCCTCTTTGACCTTTCATCATCTCGCCCTCCATTGGGGATGACTGAAGTCTGTGCCTGGCGCTATGATCAATCCAACGAATGTTTCTTATGCAATACATCTCGGAGATTGATCAATTGTCCAGCTACCCGAGTATCGACACCGAGGTGCTGCGCACCTTCGTCGCCATCGCTGATCAAGGGGGCTTTACCCGCGCCGGCGAGCAGGTCAACCGCACCCAGTCGGCGGTAAGCATGCAGATGAAGCGTCTGGAAGAAGATGTGTTGCAGCGCAAGTTGTTCGAGCGCGATGGCCGCCAGGTGCGGTTGACTCCGGAAGGCCAGGTGCTATTGGGCTATGCCCGCAGGATCCTGAAGTTGCACAGCGAGGTGTTCAACACCCTGCGCGAGCCGCACATGGTCGGGCTGGTGCGCATCGGCACACCCGACGATTACGTGATGCGCTACTTGCCGGGGATTCTCAAGCGCTTCTCCAAGGCTTACCCGCTGATCCAGATTGAAATGCACTGCGAGTCGTCGCCGGTGCTGATGCAGCGCCGGGACCTCGACCTGACCGTTATCAGCCGCGAACCGGGAAATGAAATCGGCGAACTGCTGCGCCATGAACGCATGGTGTGGGTGGCGGCGCCCTGCTTCTGTATGGATGAGCACAGCGCCCTGCCCCTGGCCATTTCCGGCCTCGACAGTTTTTGCACGCAGTGGGCACGCGCCGCGCTGGACGCCCAGGGGCAGGAGTACCGACTGGCGTATCACAGCTCCAACGGGGCCGCGATCCTCGCAGTGGTGGGTGCCGGCCTGGCCGTCACGATCAATATGGAAAGCCTGGTGACCGAAGACCTGCGCATATTGGGCACAGCGGACGGTTTTCCGCCGCTGCCGTCGGTCAACCTGCGGCTGTTGCGCAACCCGCGCACCACCTCGCCGATTACCGAATGCCTCGCCGAATACATCCTCGAAGGCTTCAAACTTTAAACGTCAGCATCACCGCACACACCGCCAGGAACCCGCAGAACAGCCCGCGTAACATGCGCTCCGGCATGGCGTGGGCGACTTTCACGCCCCAACTGATACTGAGCAAACCGCCGACGGCCAAAGGCACGCCGATCAGCCAGTCCACTTCGTGGTGCCAGGCGTAGGTCACCAGGGTCACGCTGGTGCTCGGCAGCGCCAGGGCCAGCGACAGCCCTTGGGCCACCACCTGGCTGGTGCCGAAGATGCTGGTCAGCACCGGCGTGGCAACCACTGCACCGCCCACCCCGAACAAGCCACCCATGGAGCCTGACGCCGCGCCCAACACCCCAAGCCACGGCCAGGAATAACGCATCTGCGCTGACGGCGGTGCATTGTGGGTAAACATTCGCAGCAGGTTGTAGGACGCCAATACCAGCAGAAACGCGATAAAACCCACCCGCATCACGTCAGCATCGATCCCCACCGCCCAGATCGAGCCCAGCCAGGCGAAGGAAAAACCCATCACGCCCAACGGCAGTGCATGACGCAATTCAATCCGGTTGCGCTGGTGATAACGCCACAACGCCAGCATCACATTCGGCACCACCATCACCAGGGCCGTGCCTTGGGCGATCTGCTGGTCGAGGCCGAAAAATACTCCCAGCACGGGAATGGCAATCAGCCCGCCGCCGATGCCGAACAAGCCACCGACCGTGCCCAACGCTACGCCCAGCATTAAATACAACGCTAAATCTGCCACCCGCTCGCTCCTGCTGTTCCCAGGCCTTGCATGCTACGCAGTCCGCTCTGGTGCGGAAACGCACAGCAACGCACAATGGCTGTGCCAATCTCGCACAAGCAGACGCTGATGAACCCCAATACATTGACCGATCAACTGAGCCTGTTTCTCGACGTACTGGAAGCCGGCAGCTTTTCCGCAGCCGCGCGCCGTCACCCGCTCACGCCCTCGGCCGTGGCGCGGCGCATCGACAGCCTGGAAAGCTCGGTGGGTAGCCGGCTGTTTCAACGCAGCACCCATGCGGTGGTGCCGACGCCCGCCGGCCTGGCGTTTGCCGAGCGCGCCCGGCGGATTGTCAGCGAGCTGCAACTGGCGCGGGCCGAAGCGGTGTCGCTGAGTCATGCGCCTGAAGGGTTGATCCGCGTGGACGCACCGGCGGCTTTCGGCAGGCGGCATTTGGCGCCTGCCATCGCTGACTTTCTCAATGTCTATCCGGGACTGGACGTGCACCTGCACTTGATCGACAGCTTTGTCGACATGCAGGGCGAGCATCTGGGCAAGGTCGACCTGGTGCTGCGGGCCGGGCATATCGTCGACACCCGGCTGATTGCCACGCCACTGGCCAGCATCGTGCGCATCGCTTGCGCAAGCCCGGCCTACCTGAAAAGCCGTGGCACCCCGACCCATCCCAGCCAGTTAAGCGAGCATGACGGCCTGGATTGGGAAGGCCTGGCACCGATGTTCGCCTGGCGTTTTGAGCTCGATGGGCGCAAATCCACCTACCGCCCGCAGCGCATTCGCATGAGCGCCAATAACGCCGAAGCCCTGCTTTCAGGCGCGCTGGCCGGACTGGGTGTTGCGCATCTGCCCACCTGGCTCGCCAGTGAATACCTGGTGCGCGGTGAACTGGTCCCGCTGTTCTGCGAGAACGGCCTGCCGACGCCTGAAACCGCGGGCATCTATGCGCTACGCCTGGAGCAACACGCCAACGCCCGCAGCCGCTTGTTGCTGGAATACCTCAAGGCGCGCTTCAGCCCTGTGCCGCCCTGGGACCTGGCACTGCAAAGCGGCCTGGGTTGACCGGCCGGACAGAATTGTCTGGCGCGTTAAAGATTTGCCCGCTAGATTCGAAACCAGACACGTTTTAAGGCACTGCCATGACCAAGCCCCTCGATACCTGCGAATCCTTGTTGCTCGACAACCAGCTGTGTTTTGCCCTGCATTCCACCTCGTTGTTGATGACCAAGGTCTACAAACCGCTGCTGCAAGCCCTCGGCCTGACCTATCCGCAGTACCTGGCCATGATGGTGCTGTGGGAAGAGGATGGCTTGACCGTAGGCGAAATCAGCAATCGCCTGCTGACGGATCCCGGCTCCCTGACGCCGCTGCTCAAGCGCCTGGAAGCCGAAGGCCTGCTCAGCCGCACCCGCAGCCGCGAAGACGAGCGCGTGGTGGTGGTTGAATTGACCGAGGCCGGGCGCGCCCTGCGGGACAAAGCCATGGATATTCCACAGTGCATCCTGGGCGCCAGCGGTCTGGACATCGAGCAGTTGCGCAAGCTGCAGGGCGATTTACTGGCACTGCGAAAAAACCTGCAAGTCTCCCTCTAAAGGCACCACGCATCAAAAAATGTGGGAGCGGGCTTGCTCGCGAATGCGGTGGATCAGTCAATGCATCTAGTGACTGTCACACCGCATTCGCGAGCAAGCCCGCTCCCACATTTGTTTGTGCAATGCCTGGCTATCAAAGCACGCAAAATATTTTCCAAATATATCTTGCGCACTAACTATTAGCGCGATACATTCACCTCGCCACTTACTTAGCGCGCAAATATTTAGCGCAAACACTGACGAGGAAATCACCATGCAAGCTCTCTACACCGCAGTAGCCACCGCCACCGGCGGCCGTGATGGTCGTGCTGTTTCCAGCGACAACATCCTCGATGTAAAACTCTCCACGCCAAAAGAACTGGGCGGCGCGGGTGGCCAGGCCACCAACCCGGAACAACTGTTCGCCGCCGGTTACTCAGCCTGCTTCATCGGCGCCCTGAAATTCGTCGCCAGCCAGACCAAACGCAAAATCCCGGATGACGCTTCGATCACTGCCCACGTCGGCATCGGTCAAATCCCCGGCGGTTTCGGCCTGGACATCGACCTGCACGTCAGCTTGCCCGGCCTGGCCCAGGACGACGCGCAAAGCCTGGTCGACGCTGCGCACCAGGTCTGCCCTTACTCCAACGCCACCCGTGGCAACGTCGATGTACGCCTGCACGTAACCGTCTGACCCACGCGGTTTTTTGGAGAAGAACATGAACACATTTGGCAAAGTACTCACCGGCACCCTGCTCGCCTTCTCGATCACCGATGCCTTTGCGGCCGGCGGTGACGTGGAGCACAACACCCAGGCGTTTCTCTATGTACTGAACGCCGGCACCGGCAAACCGATGGAGCAACTGACGCCCAGGGAAGCCCGTGCGGTGCTGACAGGTGCACAGTCAGGCGTGAAACTGACGCTGCCCAAGGCCGACGTGAGCCAGAAGACCATTCAGGTCGATGGCCAGCCGCTGAGCCTGACCATCGTGCGTCCGGCCGGGGTCAAGGGCACATTGCCGGTGTTCATGTTCTTCCACGGCGGTGGCTGGGTACTCGGGGATTTCCCGACCCACGAGCGTCTGGTACGTGACCTGGTGGTGGGGTCGGGAGCGGCGGCGGTGTTCGTCAACTACACGCCATCACCTGAAGCGCACTACCCGGTGGCGATCAACCAGGCGTACGGGGCAACCAAGTGGGTGGCCGAACACGGCAGCGAGATCAACGTCGATGGCAAACGCCTGGCCGTCGCCGGCAACAGCGTCGGCGGCAACATGGCAGCGGTGGTCAGCCTGATGGCCAAGGACAGGGGCACTCCGTCAATCAAGTTCCAACTGCTGTTGTGGCCGGTGACCGATGCCAACTTCGACACTGGGTCCTACAACCAGTTTGCCGAAGGCCACTTCCTGACCCGCAACATGATGAAGTGGTTCTGGGACAACTACACCACCGACACCAACCAGCGCGCCGAGATCTATGCGTCGCCCCTGCGGGCAAGCACCGCGCAGCTCAAAGGTTTGCCACCTGCGTTGATTCAGACCGCAGGCTCGGACGTGCTGCGTGACGAAGGCGAAGCCTATGCCCGCAAGCTGGATGAAGCCGGTGTGCCGGTGACCGCCGTGCGCTACAACGGCATGATCCATGACTACGGTTTGCTGAATGTCGTCAGCCAGGTACCGGAGGTTCGTTCGGCGCTGCTGCAGGCGTCCGAGGAGCTGAAGCAACACCTGAAGTAAAAACCGGCACCCACAAAAAAGCCCGACGCATGGTCGGGCTTTTTTTATCGTACCGGTGGCGCAAGAATTACTTCTTGGCGCGACCTTTGTACGAACCACCTTCACGGGTGTCGATCTCGATCAGGTCGTCGATTTCGATGAAATCGGCTACTTGCAGTTCGGTACCGTTAGCCAGCTTGGCAGGCTTCATCACCTTGCCCGAAGTGTCGCCGCGAGCGGAACCTTCGGTGTAGGCAACCTTACGCACGATAGTGGTCGGCAGCTCTACGGAAACCAGACGGTCTTCGAAGAAGATAGCTTCGCAGACGTCTTCCATGCCTTCTTCCACGAACGGCAGAACGGCTTCGATGTCTTCAGCGTTCAGCTCGTACATGGTGTAGTCGGTGGTGTCCATGAACGTGTAGGTGTCGCCGCTGATGAAGGACAGGGTCGCTTCTTTGCGGTCGAGGATCACGTCGTCCAGTTTGTCATCGGCGCTGTAGACGATCTCGGTCTTGTAACCGGTCAGCAGGTTCTTCAGCTTGGTCTTCATGATTGCGCTGTTACGACCAGACTTGGTGAACTCAGCTTTCTGAACCAGCCAAGGGTCGTTTTCGAGACGGATCACTGTACCGGGTTTCAGTTCTTTACCAGTTTTCATTGCGAATATCCGAAATTTGGATGGGATTTACAAAAATCAAGGTCGCGTATCATATCCAATTTACATAAAACTGTACCAGCGCCGTCGCAAGATCGGTCCGCGAGGCTTGTTCCAGAGCCCATTTCTCGGCGTTCGCGGTCACTTCCGGCCAGTGTTCCAGCAGCATTTTCCAGCAAAGTGCCATATCGCCATCAGCGTTCCAGGCCTGCCAAAGGCCGACCAACGCGACTTTCGCAGCCGGAGACAGACCTTCGGTATACAACTCAAGGAACGCATCGAGCTTGTCCAGGTGAATGTCTTCGTCCTGGCGATAGATATGCCACAACAGTGGCCGCCCGGCCCATTGCGCCCGCACGAACGAGTCTTCGCCGCGCACGGCGTTGAAGTCGCAGCACCACAACAGTCGGTCGTATTGCTCCTGGCGCACAAACGGCAGCACTTGCACGGTCAACCCGTCGCGCCGGTGCACATCACCTACTTCCAATGACTCGACCCCCAGCCAGCCCTGCACATCTCCGAGGATCCGCCCTTCCGGCACCAGCAGATGAGTGGCGCGCCCATCGGCCGCCAGCACGTCGAGCCAACTGGCCAGCCCGGCGTTTTCATAGGCGAACAACGACATCATCCGCGCACCGTCCACCGGGAAAACCCCAAGCGCCTGCAGAAACTGCTGCCGGGCGGCGGCGTCTTGCTGGAAGGCATCGCGCTGTTCCAGCAGCCCCGCCTCACGCAATAAGCCGCCGGTGCCGGGACGGAATCCGGGAAAGAAGAAGTACTTTTGCACGCCCTTGAATTTCACCGAGGGCAAACCGTGGCAGCCGACCACCCAGTCTTCGGCGCTCAGGTAATCCAGGTTCATCCACAGCGGCGTGCGGTCGCGTGCGGCCATCGCCTCCATGTAGTCAGGCGGCAATTGACAGGCGAACGCAGCGATCACCACGTCTGCCGCGTCGGTCGCCGGCCAGTCGGAGGGCCAGTAGCGCACGTCGACGCCCTCTTGCCATTGCTGGTGCACCTGCACATCAATCTCGGGGCACATGCGTTCGAACGCCCGCAGGTCATCGACCCACAAGCGCACCGCACACCCTTGTTCCGCCACCAATTGCCGGGCCAGGCGCCAGGTCACGCCGATGTCGCCGTAGTTATCGACGACGCTGCAAAAAATATCCCAGCGGGCTTTCATTCCGGGCTCCAACCCTCAAAGGCTCGATTGTCCGTATAAATGCCTCGATACAGAAGGGTTGATCGCGATTATTCTGCGCGCGGCTGTGGGACAATCGGCGCCATGCCGCACGTGCCTGCCAGGAGGCCACCATGTCTGATCGTTCGTTCTCGCTGTTCAAGCTCAGTATCGCTGTGGCCTTCGGCCTGTGGCTGGGGTTTATCGCCATTGTGCTTAGCGTGTGGCTGGCTTCCCGCTACCTGCCCGAGCAAACCGTGGCGCCGGTGGCCCGAGTGGTGCAGCAACTGGGCAAGCCGGAGGTGGTTGCACCGGAGCCGCCGAACCGGATGTTCGAGCAGTACCAGGAGAACCTGCGCAAGCAGGAGCAACAGCAAACCCTGGACCAGGCCCGCAACAACCCGCGCAACCTGTCCAACCCCAAATGCCAGTTCTGGCTGCAACAGGACCAGAACGCCCCCAACGACAAGAGCCGGGCCAACGTCCTGCAATTTTGCGATTGATCACGAAAGCCGCCCATGAATAAACACGCCGTTCACCAGTTGGTTTTGGACAAACTCGCGGTCGATCTCGATATCGCCCAGCGCGCCGCGCAAACCGCGTACGAAACTGCGACCCACGAAGAAAACATCGCCGAGAACAAGTACGACACCCTGGGCCTGGAGGCTTCTTACCTGGCAGCCGGCCAGGCCCGACGCGTCGAGGAGATCCGGCAGGCGCTGACGCTCTGCCAGAACATGCAGCTGCGGGCCTACGATGACCAGCGCGGCATCGAAGTGGGCGCATTACTGGGGTTGGCAGATGAAAACGATCGCCAGCAGTGGCTATTCCTGGCGCCGGACGGCGCAGGCTTGAAGGTCGATGTGGTGGGGCAACCGGTGACCGTCATCACCCCACGCTCGCCCTTGGGCAAAAGCCTGTTGGGCAAGTTCGAAGGGGATGAGGTGGAGATTCTGGTGGGGGGCGCTCGGCAACAGTTTGCTGTTACCGAGGTGAAGTAAGCCGATCAGTGAACCGGTAGTTCAACGCCGTCGAACAGCTCTTCCAGTTCCTGCTTGTTGTGGCACTGGATGGCCTTGGCCATCACTTCGCGCGTCAGGTGCGGCGCGAACTTTTCGATGAAGTCGCACATGAAACCACGCAGGAAGGTGCCACGACGGAAACCGATCTTGGTCACGCTGGACTCGAACAGCTCGCTGGCATCGAGCACCACCAGGTCGTTGTCGAGCTTGGTGTCGACCGCCATCTTGGCGACGATACCGACACCCAGGCCCAGGCGCACATAAGTCTTGATGACGTCGGCATCAGCCGCGGTGAACACCACTTTCGGCGTCAGGCCACGATGGCTGAAGGCTTCGTCGAGTTTCGAACGGCCGGTGAAACCGAACACGTAAGTCACGATCGGGTATTCAGCCAGGGCTTCCAGGGTCAGCTTCGGCAGCTTGGCCAATGGGTGGCCTTGTGGGACCACGACGCAACGGTTCCAGCGGTAGCACGGCATCATCACCAGGTCGCCGAACAATTCCAGCGCTTCGGTGGCAATCGCGAAATCGACGGTGCCGTCGGCGGCCATCTCGGCGATCTGCATCGGCGAGCCCTGGTGCATGTGCAAGGCCACGTCCGGGTACTGCTTGATAAAGCTGCTGATCACCGGCGGCAGCGCATAACGCGCCTGGGTGTGGGTGGTGGCGATCGACAGGGTGCCCTTTTTCTCGTTGGAGAATTCCTGGGCGATTTGCTTGATGCTTTCGACCTTGCGCAGGATCTCGCCGGCGGTGGTGATGATGCGCTCACCGGCCGGGGTGACACGGGTCAGGTGCTTGCCGCTGCGTGCGAACACTTCAACGCCCAACTCATCTTCGAGCAGGCGGATCTGCTTGCTGATACCGGGTTGCGAGGTGTAAAGGCTTTGAGCAGTAGCGGAAACGTTGAGGTCGTGGTGCGCCACTTCCCAGATGTAGCGCAGTTGTTGAAGCTTCATATGTGTCCCTCAAAGCGGATAGACGCCACGGGTATCAGCGACGGTATATAACTATATTAAAGGTTAGACGGATAAATCTAGAACTTTTTATCGTTTTCTACCAATCACACGTCGTCACTGCGTCGACGCTGCAACAGCGGCACCAGGTACACCGGCACCTGGGACAGCTGCAGCACCCGTGCGGCGGTTCTCCCCAGAGGTGTTGCCACCCCGACCGCCTGGCTGTGACTACCTACGATCAACAAATCCACAGAGAGTTTCTGCGACTGGTCGAGAATCACTTCACAAGGATCACCCTGGATCACCCGCACCGAACGGATCAACTTGAGGTCCTGCTCCCCGTCCCCCAGCTCCTCGCGAAAACTGTCGAGCACCCGTTGCTCGATGGTCGCCATCACCGTCGTCAGGCCCTGGCTTTGCCATTCACTCAAGGCCTTCTCATCAAGGTAGCTCTGCAACACCGATTCGGCGAACAGCCCGATGGGCTCGACCACGTGAATCACATACAGATCAGCCTTGAACGTTCGCGCCAGCGCCAGGGCATGTTGCATCACATAGGGGGCATACAGACCGAGGTCAGTGGCGTACAGCATCGAACGAATCATAGAACCTCCTGGGCAGCCAGGATGGCGGGGATTGATTCAGCTTAGCAGCGCCTTTGGCAGTGCTCAGCCCTCGGTCTGAATTTTCAACTCGTTACTGATGCCATGGGGGACGTGACCGGTAGCCACGAACTCCCGGGCCTTCTCGCAATGCCCTTCCTGGTCATCGAAAAACACATCGGCGGCGAAGGCTTCGAGGAACGCCGACTTCTCCAGGCCACCAAGAAACAGCGACTCGTCGAGACGGATATCCCACTCGCGCAGCGTGCGAATCACCCGCTCGTGGGAAGGCGCCGAACGGGCAGTCACCAGCGCAGTGCGGATGGGGCAGGACTCGTCGGGGAACTCGCGCTGCAACAGGTTGAGTGCCGCCAGGAAGCCCTTGAATGGGCCGCCGCGCAACGGCTCGCGGGCGGATTCGCGCTCGCTGGCCTGGAAGGCTTCAAGGCCGCCCGACTGATAAACGCGCTCGGACTCGTCGGAAAACAGCACCGCGTCGCCATCGAAGGCGATCCGCAATTCAGCACTGGAGGCCCGACCTGCGCCGCCCGACAGAATCGTCGCTGCGGCAAACCCGGCATCCAGGGCGCTGCGCACATCCTCGGCATGGGTGGACAGAAACAGGTGGCAGCCGAACGCCGCCAGATAAGGATAAGGGCTGCGCCCGCCGACAAACGCCGCGCGGGAGATGTCGAGCCCGTAATGCTGGATCGAATTGAATACACGCAAGCCGGTGTCGGCACTGTTGCGCGACACCAGCACCACCTCGACCCGGGCGCGGCCGAGGCTGGCGTTGAGGCTCAGGAGTTTCTTCACCAGCGGGAAGGCGTCACCGGGCTCGAGGGTTTCTTCCTCGTGGTCGATCTGGTACTTGCGGTACGCCTCGACGCCTTGGGCCAGGTAGACCTTGTGGCTCTCGCTCAGGTCGAACAGCGCTCGCGAGGAAATCGCCAGCACCAGTTTGTCGCCCAATCCCTTCGCCATGGTGTTCCCCCCAATCAGCGGTTATGCCGATCCATAAAACTCAAGGCCTGATACAGCGCCTGCATGCGTGGCAATTCACAACCCGCCGCGTTGGCCGCGGCCAAGGGGCGCGCGTAGATCGCCGCCAGTTCCAGCGGGCGCTTGTGCACGTAATCGTGATACATGCTGGGCAAGTAGTCATCCATGCTCTCGGTCATGGTGAACATCTGCCCGGCGTAACTGGCGGGAATCTCATGCCCGCAGGCGTGGGCGCCCTGCACCACTTCGGCCATCAGCGCCTGGATCAGTTCGCGGCTGGACTCATCCGCCATCATCGCCGTGGTGCCCGTGCCGAACACTACCGAGAGGCCGTTGTAAGGCACGTTCCACACCAGTTTATGCCAGCGCGCCTGGTGCACATTGGCCATGGCCTGGGAATCGATACCGGCCTGGTGAAACAGCGCGGCGCCTTCTTCGACGATGGCTTGCCGACCGCTGTCATCGTTGGCCGCGGGGCCACTGTGGTAACCCAGGTTGACCCGGCCCAGCGCCTGATGCTCGACGATCCCGGGACCGGAGCGGTGCACGCCGATGTAGCACAGGCCACCCAGCAGGTGCAGCGACGGCGGCAGGTGTTCACGCAGGCTGTCCTCTACGTCGAGGCCATTTTGCAACAGGATTATCCTGGCGTCCGGGGCGGCAACTTGAGCGATGGTCGGGGCCAGCTCGACATTCCCGGTCGATTTGGTGCCCACCAGCAGCCAGTCGCACGGCGGCATGTCGGCGGCGCGGGCATAAGCCTGTACCGGGTGAAGGTGCACGGTTCCGTGGATCGTGCTGTTGAGTTGCAGGCCGCGCTCGCTGACCGCCGCGTACTCGCTGCGCAGCAGGAAATGCACATCGAAGCCGGCGCGCGCGAGCATCACACCGTAGTAGCCACCAATGGCCCCGGTGCCGATGATCCCGATCCGTGGCGACTGTTTTGTTACTTCGGTCATGGCAACTCCTCTGGTATTCGTTTGAGCGCCTGCTGCACACCTTGAGTCAGGTCGCTGGCGGTCAGACGCGTCAGTGACGCTAATATTCCATGGAATTTCCCGTCACACACCACAAACAACGCCGGCAGGTGAAAGATCTCGTAGCGCTCCACTGCCCCGCCATTGTGACCCGCATCCACCCAGCACACCCGGTCCACCGGCAAGTCCCAACCCGGCAGTTGCTGGTGCAGGAAGCGGCAACGCGAGCAGCCGTCACCGGTAAACACCACCAGGGACGTGCCGCGAAGCCCCAATAATTGCTGGTCGATATCCAGGTCGGTAAGTTGCAGTTCTTTCACTATACTGCTGCCACCGCCGTCAACTGGACGGTGCTCGGAGTCCGTGTGCATGGGTCGTTTCTTTCCTCACCCTGATGATGTCGCTGTCGAAATAACCCAACGCCCCATTTCCGGCATTTCCCGCCAACGGCTGCACACTATCGGCCTGGGCGGCGTCGCATGCAATTGCCCGCGCGCCTGGCGCCAGGGCGCGGCCATCGAGTTGCACATCCCCTCACTGGGCCAGACGGCCCGCTATCCGGGCTATGTGGCATGGTGCCGCAAGGCCGAAAACGGCTACCGCGTCGACATTGCCTTTACCGATGAGCAGGCCTTGTTCGGTGCGCGGATGGGTGAGCAAGTGTGCCAGATCGAACGGTACTGCCGCCTCCACGAAGGCGTCGAGCCCACACCCGGACAGAGCGAAGCGCTGGCCCGGGAATGGGTCACGCGCCATGCCGGCGAGTTCTCCCATGAGGCTTTTGTGCTGCCAGCGCTGGATTAAAGCGGACGTTGCCCATTGTCTCGCAGCCTTGTAACGCGCTAAGGTTCCGCTCCCCGCTGCACTTAAATCATGCTGTGCTCCGCCGCACGGGGATCGCTGGCGGCCGGCACCCGTGACCCTGACGAGTAACACGATGGCTGATTTACCGATCAACGACCTTAACGTCGAATCCAACGAGACCCTGATCACGCCCGATCAGCTCAAGCGCGAAATCCCCCTGAGCGACGCTGCCCTGCAGACCGTCACCAAGGGCCGCGAAGTCATCCGTGAGATTCTCGACGGCACCGACCACCGCCTGTTCGTGGTCATCGGGCCGTGCTCGATCCATGACCTCAAGGCTGCCCACGAATACGCCGAGCGCCTGAAGGTGCTGGCGGCGGAAGTGTCCGACACCTTGTACCTGGTGATGCGTGTCTATTTCGAGAAGCCGCGTACCACCGTCGGCTGGAAAGGCTTGATCAACGACCCGTACCTGGACGACTCGTTCAAGATCCAGGATGGCCTGCACATCGGTCGTCAATTGCTGCTGGACCTGGCGGAAATGGGCCTGCCGACGGCAACCGAAGCCCTGGACCCGATTTCCCCGCAGTACCTGCAAGACCTGATCAGCTGGTCGGCAATTGGTGCACGCACCACCGAATCCCAGACTCACCGCGAAATGGCTTCCGGCCTGTCCTCGGCCGTGGGTTTCAAGAACGGTACCGATGGCGGCCTGACCGTGGCGATCAACGCCCTGCAGTCGGTCTCCAGCCCGCACCGCTTCCTGGGCATCAACCAGGAAGGTGGCGTGTCCATCGTCACCACCAAGGGCAACGCCTACGGTCACGTGGTACTGCGTGGCGGCAATGGCAAGCCCAACTATGATTCGGTCAGCGTGGCCTTGTGCGAACAGGCGCTGAACAAGGCGAAGATCAAGCCGAACATCATGGTCGATTGCAGCCACGCCAACTCCAACAAGGACCCGGCCCTGCAACCGCTGGTGATGGAGAACGTGGCCAACCAGATTCTGGAAGGCAACCAGTCGATCATCGGCCTGATGGTCGAAAGCCACCTGAACTGGGGCTGCCAGGCGATTCCAAAGGACCTGGCCGACCTGCAATACGGCGTGTCGATCACCGATGCGTGCATCGACTGGTCTGCCACCGAGACCACCTTGCGCAGCATGCACGCCAAGCTCAAGGACGTGTTGCCCAAGCGCCAGCGCGGCTGAGCACAGACTGCGGACACAAAAACGCCGGGCTAAACCCGGCGTTTTTTTTGATCGTTCCCCCGCCCTGCGTGGGAATGCATCCTGGGATGCTCTGCGTACCGCCCTACTCAATGCTCAAAGCTTCGCGGCATGGCGCTGGTGGCGCTCCATGTAGCGCTCAACGTAGGAGCAGGACGGGATCACCGTATAACCTGCCTCTTCGGCGAACTTCAACGCTTCCTCGGTCAGCGCGGCAGCAATGCCACGGCCGCGCAATGCGTTGGGCACGAAGGTGCGATAGATATCCAGGGTCTGCTTCCCGAGATCCATATAGGTCAGATAGGCACGATGACCGTCCACATTGGTCTCGAACTGATGACCAGCCTGGTCATGGTGGATGGACAACGCCTCGCTCATCACTACTCCTCGCGGGTCTTGGTTTCTGACCCCTACCTTACCGATGTTTTTCCGGCGAAGGAACATCTACGCCACCCGGTGCCGGTTTCGACAACGAGAAAAGCGGCCAGTGCCTTGCACTAGCGCTCACAACCAGCACAGGGAAATAGTAGGCGCCAATCGCACAATTGCTCAAGACGCGCTCGTCTTCCGTTGCGCTGGCGGACATAGAAAGGGCCAATCGAGATTCCTTACGTCGATGGCCTGAACATTGCCGGCAGTTGAAGCTTGAGACGAACACGCGCTCTTAAAGTCACCTCAACATGCACAAAAGATACCGAATGGCGAAAAGACAATCTGAACAATAGTGTCAGGGACGATATATAAAATGACTTATGTTTACATGGCTTAACACATGCCAGCCGGCCCTTTCAGGCTGGATCCAATCCTCGGCCGAGTGCAAAAATCTGCATATTTTTTATACAGACTCTCGAAAGATTAGCCAAAATAGATTGGACGCGAGAATTTTTTTTGCTTCTTGCGCTACGTCAGTTTACTTACTACAAGTAATGGGTAGTATGTACGCCGGCTATTAGCTCACTCTGAGAAAGTAGCCATTTAATAGAAAGTCCTTGAAGGGGAACACGATGAACAACGTTCTGAAATTCTCTGCTCTGGCTCTGGCCGCAGTTCTGGCTACCGGTTGCAGCAGCGTCTCCAAAGAAACCGAAGCTCGTCTGACTGCAACTGAAGACGCAGCAGCACGCTCCCAGGCTCGTGCAGACGAAGCCTACCGTAAAGCTGATGAAGCTCTGGCTGCTGCTCAAAAAGCACAACAGACTGCTGACGAAGCTAACGAGCGCGCTCTGCGCATGCTTGAAAAAGCAAGCCGCAAGTAATAATCCTCCGGGGTTGTTATCAAGCCGATCCATTCTTGGATCGGCTTTTTTTTGCCTGCGATTTGGCTGGATTCCAGACTATAAAAAACCCGTCACCGCGCGAGGCGATAACGGGTTATGGATCGTGCAGGCTTACTGCTGCAGATCGACCGGCGTACTCGACACCATCGGCGCCCCGCCCGGCACACCGATTTCCGTCGGGATACCGTCTTCGGCCGCAACCACGTCACGCACCTGGTCCCAGTTGACCCGCAGGTTGCTGGACAGGTCTTCACGCTTGAGCAAGGCGTTGATGACGGCGGTGTGCTTGTCGACGACCGATGGGGTGCCATCGTCGTTCAGCGGCGTATGGGCTTCCAGGTAGACCTTGCCCCCGGCCGCGCCGAACTTGTAGGCGTCGTTGATAATCCGCACCGACGTGCCCACCGGCACCATGTCGGCCATTTCCAGCACGTTGTTGTTGAACATGCGGAAGCAACCGTGGCTGGTACGGGTACCGATGCCGAACTTCATGTTGGAACCGTGGATCAGGTAGCCCGGCGTGCCGAGGGTGAACTTGAACGGCCCCAGCGGGTTGTCCGGGCCGGCCGGCACGACGTTGGGCAACGGGTCGCCATTGGCGGCGTGTTCTGCCTTGATCGAGGCTGGCGGGGTCCAGGTCGGGTTCGGGATCTTGCCCGTGATGGTGGTGTGGGCCACTGGCGAGCCCCAGCCTTCACGGCCAATCCCCAACGGGAACGTGTACACCACGTTCTGGCCCTTGGGGTAGTAGTAGAGCCGGTATTCCGCCAGGTTGATCACGATGCCTTCACGCGGGCCGGGCGGCAGGATGAAGCGCGTCGGCAACACGATCTCGGTACCCGCTCCCGGCAGCCAGGCATCCACGCCCGGGTTGGCCGCGACCATCTCCGAATAACCCAGGTCGTAGGTGGTGCCGAGGTCCGCGAAGGTATCTTCGTACTTGGCCTTGATCACCTGGACCTGGCCAACGATATCTTCACCCGGTGGCGGCAAAGGCAACTGCAAGGCTGCAGCAGGACCGGCCGCGCAGAGCGCAGCGAGAGACAGGCAGCAGGTGACGGCGGAAAGGCGCGACAACATCCGGGAATTCCTTCGCAGATCGACGGGTAGTAGAAAATGGATTGTACACGGCTGCCCGGCGGGCACCCATATTCAAAGCTCGAAGCGCAGCTCTGGCCAGATCGGCGGTGTGCCGCGTTTTTGCGACTCGAGGATCGCCCGGCACAGGGGACACAAACGCTGGTCCTGGAAGATCGAGCGATCCACCGATGACCAGCGCGGCTGGGCAGGCAACAACGTGCCGCAGAGGGTGCGGTCGATGGACCCGCCCAACTCCAATTGACGCGTCACCAGATGCACCCGGACTTCCTGGCAGGCGAACAGATCCAGCTGTTCGTCAGGCTCGATCAGTTGGTAGGCAAACAGTGACCAGGCAGGACGCGACATCGGGGGCTCCAAATCGGGGGGGCGCCACCTTAGCCGAAAGACCGCTGCTAGAAAAGCGTCATAGCAGTGGTTTTAGCGTTGGCCAGACATTTTCCAGCAACTTGCCCTGCGCGCCAACCGCCGGGTGCAATTGGTCAGCCTGCATCAGGTCCGGATGACCACCGACGCCTTCAAGGAAAAACGGCACCAGCGGGACGCTTTTTTCCTTGGCCAGGGCCGGGTAGACATTAGCAAACGCGGTGGTGTATTTCGGCCCGTAATTAGGCGGCAACTGCATGCCCAGCAGCA
Organism: Pseudomonas sp. IPO3774; assembly: GCF_013386835.1. Lineage (NCBI taxonomy): Bacteria > Pseudomonadati > Pseudomonadota > Gammaproteobacteria > Pseudomonadales > Pseudomonadaceae > Pseudomonas > Pseudomonas sp. IPO3774. The sequence continues at coordinate 250,201 of NZ_JACAQY010000014.1, read as the reverse complement.
GCACCTTGGCACCGCTGGCCTTGGACTGTTCAATCATCGATGCAAGATTTTGTTTCAATTGCTCGGGTGGCTGCCCACGCAGGCCGTCATTGCCGCCCAGCTCAATGATCACCAGGTCCGGCTTATGCTCTGCAAGCGCCGCCGGCAGCCGCGCCCGGCCTCCGGCACTGGTGTCGCCGCTGATGGAGGCGTTGACCACTTTATCGCCGAAACCTTCGCTCTTGAGCCGTTGTCCCAACAACGCTACCCACCCTTTGCTGGTATCCAGCCCGAAACCGGCACTGATACTATCGCCAACGATCAGGACTGTACCCGCCGCTGCGTTCTGGGCCATGCACATCAAGGCCAGGCCAGCACTCAAAAACCACATTCGCATTGGATTCTCCATGGGCGCAAGCATTCTCACCGCGCGAAACCTTAGCAAAGTGGTTCCCAGCGCGGAAGGTGAACTGACTATCCTGCACGAACTGAGCCTGGAACTGAACAAGGGCGATAGCCTGGCTATCGTCGGCGCCTCCGGTTCCGGCAAATCCACCCTCCTCGGCCTGCTGGCCGGCCTCGACCTGCCCAGCAGTGGCGAAGTCACCCTCGCCGGCCAGGCCCTGAGTACCCTCGACGAAGACCAGCGTGCACGCATCCGCGCCGAGCACGTGGGGTTTGTGTTCCAGTCCTTCCAGTTGCTCGACAGCCTCAACGCGCTGGAAAACGTGATGCTGCCCCTGGAGCTGGACGGTCGCAAGGACGCCCGCGAGCGCGCCAAACACCTGCTGGAGCGTGTCGGCCTGGGCCAGCGTCTCACCCACTCGCCGCGCCAACTCTCGGGGGGTGAGCAGCAACGGGTAGCGATTGCCCGGGCGTTTGCTGCCGAACCGGACGTGCTGTTTGCCGATGAACCCACCGGCAACCTCGACAGCCATACCGGCGAGCGCATCAGCGACCTGCTGTTCGAACTCAACAAAGAGAGCGGCACGACCCTGGTGCTGGTGACCCATGACGAGCGCCTGGCCCACCGTTGCCGTCGCCTGATCCGTCTTGAAGCCGGCCTGATGGTCGCGCCCCTGGAGCCTTGATGGCACGCTTGCCCTTGTTGCGCCTGTTCAGCCTTGCCCTTCGCCAGTTGCTGCGCGATGCCCGCGCCGGCGAACTGCGTGTGCTGTTCTTCGCCCTGCTGGTGGCCGTGGCCGCCAGCACCGCCATCGGTTACTTCGGTGCCCGCCTGAACGGCGCGATGATGTTGCGCGCCACCGAGTTCCTGGCGGCCGACCTGGTGCTGGAAGGCAGTTCACCCGCCCGCACCGAGCAAATCCAGAGTGGCACCGAGCTGGGCCTGCAGCACGCCAGGGTGGTGGAATTCTCCAGCGTGATTGCCACTGACGCCGGCATCCAGCTGTCCAGCATCAAGGCGGTCAACGAGGCGTATCCGTTGCGCGGCGAGCTGAAGAGCGCCGCCGAACCCTTCGCCGAAGAAACTGCCGGAGGTGGCCCCAAACCCGGTGAAGCCTGGGTGGAAGCACGGCTGTTGACGGCACTGAACCTGAAAATCGGCGACAGCATCGACGTCGGCATGAAGACCCTGCGCCTTTCCCGCGTGCTGACCTATGAGCCGGATCGCGCCGGCAACTTCTATAGCCTGACGCCCAGGGTGATGATCAACCTGGCCGACCTTGACGCCACCGGCGTGGTGCAGCCCGGCAGTCGCGTGAGTTATCGCGACCTGTGGCGAGCGCCACAGGGCGGCACCGTGCTGCAAACCTATCGCGACCTGGTCAAGCCCGGCCTGGCTGCCAACCAGCGGCTGCAGGATGCGCGCGACGGCAACCAGCAGATCGGCGGCGCGCTGGGCAAGGCCGAACGTTACTTGAACATGGCCAGCCTGGTGGCGGTGCTGCTCTCCGGCGTGGCCGTGGCGCTCTCGGCCAATCGCTTCGCCAGCCGACGCTTTGATGCCAGCGCCCTGCTGCGCTGCCTCGGGTTGTCGCGACGCGAAACCATGTTGCTGTTCAGCCTGCAATTGGCCGTGCTGGGGTTGCTGGCCAGCCTGACCGGCGCCCTGCTCGGCTGGCTGGCGCAATTGGGCCTGTTTGCGCTGTTGCATGACCTGCTGCCGGCGGACGTTCCACCCGGCGGGCTGCTGCCGGCCGTTGCCGGGATTGGCACCGGGCTGGTAGCCCTCGCCGGTTTCGCCCTGCCGCCGCTGGCCGCCCTGGGGCGGGTGCCGCCACTGCGGGTATTGCGCCGCGACTTGCTGCCAATCCCTTCCAGCACCTGGATGGTCTATGGTGCGGCGCTCTTCGCCCTGGGCCTGATCATGTGGCGCTTGAGCCTCGACCTGGTGCTGACCTTCGCCCTGCTGGGCGGCGGCGTGATTGCCGCGCTGGTTCTCGGCGGCCTGCTGCTCCTGTTGCTGCAAAGCCTGCGACGCCTGCTGGCCCGGGCCTCCCTGCCCTGGCGCCTGGGGCTGGGCCAGTTGCTGCGTCACCCCTTGGCGGCGGCGGGCCAGTCCCTCGCATTCGGGCTGATCCTGTTGTCCATGGGACTGATCGCATTGCTGCGGGGCGAATTGCTGGACACCTGGCAAAACCAGTTGCCCAAGGACGCCCCCAACTATTTCGCCCTGAACATCCTGCCTGCCGACAAAGACACCTTCGGCGCACGCCTGCTGGAATTGCAGGCACAGTCTGCTCCGTTGTATCCGGTGGTGCCGGGACGCTTGATCAGCATCAATGGCGCCCCGGTGCAGGAGATTGTCAGCAAGGACTCCAGCGGCGATCGTGCAGTACAGCGAGACTTGAGCCTGACCTGGGCCGCCGACCTGCCACCGGGCAACAAGCTGACGGCGGGCTCCTGGTGGACGGCGCAACCGACCGACGAGATTCCAGGCGTCTCGGTGGAGGCCAAGGTCGCCGACAGCCTGAAACTCAAGCTCAACGATCACCTGGTGTTTACCGTCGGCGGGGAAAACCGTGAAGCGCGGGTCACCAGCCTGCGGGAAATCAACTGGGACAACTTCCAGCCCAACTTCTTCATGATCTTCCAGCCCGGCACCCTGAAGGACCTGCCGGCCACCTACCTGACCAGCTTCTACCTCGCACCCGGCCATGACCAACAGATCGTCGACCTGTCCCGGGCCTTCCCGGCGGTGACCATCCTGCAGGTAGAGGCACTGCTGGAACAACTGCGCAGCATCCTGGCCCAGGTCACCCTGGCGGTGGAGTACGTGCTGTTGTTTGTCCTGGCAGCGGGGATGGCCGTGTTGTTCTCCGGGCTCCAGGCAACCCTCGATGAGCGGATTCGCCAGGGCGCCCTGCTGCGGGCGCTGGGGGCTGAGCGCAAGTTGCTGGTCAAGGCCCGGCGTATCGAGTTCGGGTTGTTGGGCGCAGTCAGCGGGCTGTTGGCAGCGCTCGGCACCGAACTGGTGACACTGGTGCTGTACCGCTACGCGTTCGACCTGACCTGGCACCCGCATCCGTGGCTATTGCTGCTGCCGGTGATCGGCGCCGTGCTGATCGGCGGTGCCGGCGTGTTCGGCACCCGCCGTGCACTGAATGCCAGCCCGTTGACGGTGCTGCGCGAGGGCTGAAAACGCAGATGGCCCGCACGCGTTCATGCGTACGGGCCATCCGTTGTCACTTCACATATTCGATAGCGGTGATCCACCAGCACACTTCGCCACTGGGGGTCTGCACGAGCGCCTCGTCATCCACTTCCTTGCGCAACAGTGCCCGGGCCATGGGTGAGTCGATGGAGATGTAGTCCATACGTTCATAGATCTCGTCGTACCCCACGATGCGAAACCGCTTGGTCTCGCCCTGTTCGTTTTCAATCTCCACCCAGGCGCCGAAAAACACCTTCCCTTCCTGCTCGGGCATGTACTCGACCACGCGCATGTCTTCCAGGCGCTTGCGTAAATAACGCACCCGACGATCAATTTCCCGCAGCAGCTTCTTGTTGTACTGGTAGTCAGCGTTTTCGCTCCTGTCCCCCAGGGAGGCCGCCCACGTCACTTTGCGGGTGGTATCAGGGCGCTTTTCTCGCCACAGGTAATCAAGCTCCTTTTTCAGGGCCTCATGACCTTCTTTGGTAATCAGCTTGGTGCTCAAAAGCTCTACATCCCCTGGAAGTTTGCATTTTTCAGACCCGCTGCCGCATCAGGCACAACGCATTTAACGCCCGATGTCGGCTGTGGGGGTCGATGATAAATGAACTCGGGAAAGTAGCCAGACCCACCGGCGGATTCCGGCAACGACGCGTATCAGTCAGCCTCCGTCTGGGTCGGGCCGCATTCAGGCTGGCCGCGCCCGTTCTCGCCAAGCCATGCAAGTGACTCATCCAGGGATTGAAGCGTAACCCTCAGGTTGTCCCGCAGGACAGGCAACTGGAACAGCGCAGCCGTCAGCTGTTGCTCCTTGAGGCGCACCGCAAGGTCACGGTCATGCAACTGGGCTTCCTGGCTCTCCAGGTAGCGCGCACGCTCGTCCATTCGACGCTGCTCTGTCTGGTTCAGCGCCGAGCTGCCAGCCAGATGCTCTTCCCGGAGGGCCAGCGTGCGGGCCAACTGTTCCAGGGACGTTTCCTTTTCGGCAATCCTGTCGGCACTCCGCTGACTCTCCTGCTCAAGGTCAGCCTTTTCCTGGCGCAGTTCGAGACGCAACTGATCAAGCGCTTCTTCCTGCTTGAGCACGCTGAGCTTTTGCTGCGTCAGCTCCTGTGACAATCGGGAAAGATTGGCCAGCGTATCGTCCACTTCAAACAACGAGGCTGACTCATTCCGGGCAGGCATGGGCGGCGGCGCCTGGGGGACCGGTTCAGGTTGTTGGACTATGGGCGCCGGCACTGGCGCAGCGACAGCAGGCGCCTCGATCGGTGCCTGTAGTGGCGCCTCAACGAGCGGCTCGGATATCTCGAGCTCAGCCTCGGGCGCCTGCGTCACCGGCTCGGGCAATGACCGCGCAGGCTCTGAAGGATCGGGGGACCTGGGAGCAGACACCATTCTTGAGGAGAAACGAATCGACGGCACGATCAACGTGTTGCTTTCAATGGCGGGCAAACCGGGCGCCGACGTTCCCAGGGTAATCACCTTCATCACCAGGGATTTCTTGATCGTCAACGAGTGATGATCTTCAGGCCTGGCCGGGGGCAATTTGCAGCCTTTCAAATCAACAAAATGAAAGGGAATCTGAGTTTCGCCGCTGCTTGCAGATTTTGCCCCGGGAGCAGCCGCGAGCGTCAGGATTTGCTTGAAGACATGGGTCGCTATTTGCAGGTCTTCCTTGGAGTCTATCGCCCCCAGAAAGTAACGTTCGGACTTTTTGCGCAACGCTGCGATGTACACCCGTGAACTACCGGGCTCTGTTTCTTCATCCAGACTGTAGGCAAGAAAGTTTGAAGAGATCTGCGCCACCGCAAAACCACAAAGCAGTGCACCATTGACCGGTGCATCATGCCCGGACTGTTCAAGAACAAGGGTACGTAGAAGCAGCATGACATCAGGCTCCATTTCAAATTGGCATAAACTTTAAATAAACACCAAATAAACAACGACTGTAATTAAATCATCAAAAGCAAAACAATTGTTTCAGCGAGTCATAGTCTGGCATGTAGGACTTATCTTATTCAGCCCCCTCAGCATTTCCAAGAGCGTTTATTGAACGTACCATTTTTTAACAGTGCAACACCGGAAAAGCTTCAACATAAAAAGATTTCAAGCATTGAATTTCGAACATTCACAACCTGCTGTTCACCCAGGTTAATCCAGCCTTGCCATATCCATTCAGTAGAAAAGCATAATGATCGAGATAACGAGCCTGACAAAAACCATGGGCGGAAAAAACATTATTCATGACTTCTCATTCAACGCCCAACCCCAGGAATGCCTCGGGCTGTTTGGAAATGATGGTGCGGGAAAAACAACTATTATCAAAATGATCTCAGGCTCGACTACACCCTCTTCAGGCCATATAAAAATATTCGGTAACGATATCGCCCTGAACGCATTCCAGGCAAAGAAAGTCACCGGCTACCAGCCAGAGCGACTCTTGAGCCATGGTGCAATGAGTGTAAAGGCCTTTCTCGGTTTCATTGCCGAAATACGCGGATTCCGCGGCGCGGAAAAACGCAAGATGATTGACCGGGCAGTTGCACGGCTTGAGTTGTGGCGGATACTCAAAAGCCCGGTGGAAACCCTCACGGACGGGTTGAAACGCAAGGTAGCCATCGCCCAGGCAATCCTGCATGACCCCGGCCTGCTGTTGCTCGACGAGCCAACAGAAGGTCTGAGTGCCGACCAGAAACACAAAGTCAGAATGCTCATCAAGTCGCTCAGCGACGAGATGACGATCATTGTCGCGTCCCGTGCGCCGGAAGAACTGACCGGTATTTGTAACCGCGCACTGGTGATAGCCGACGGCCGATTGGTGGCAGACGCTTCGGTGCCCGAACTGCAGCGCAGCTCCCGTCATCACCAGGCGGTCACCCTTGCAGCCGACACACCGCTGGACCTGTTGGCCCTGGCGGTATTGCCCGGGGTCGCCGGCATCGAGGAAGACCGCGAGACTCCCGGCACAGTGACCGTACTCGCCCTGCCGGGGCAAATCATCTACCCCCACATCAATGCACTGGTCACCCAGCGCCGCTGGAAGCTCAATGCCCTGAACCTGGAAGCCGGGCGCCTGGATGACGTTGTGCACCATATGAGCCAGGAGGCATCGATTTGAAACTTCTCCCGGTCATATTCAAGCGTCAACTGGTCAGTTATTTTTCGGCTCCCGTCACTTACCTGAGCACTGCGGTTTTCCTGACCGCCGCTGCTGTATTTGGCTTCCACTCAACCCGGTTACTGGAAGTCGGCAGTGCCGACTTGCAGGGCTTCTTCCAGTTGCACCCCTGGCTCTACTTACTGTTGACACCTGTTCTATGCACTCGGCTTTGGGCCGACGAGCCCACCACCGGTTCCATGGAGTTCCTGAAAACCCTGCCCGTCACACGTTTCGAGATAGTGGTCGGAAAGTTTCTGGCGGCCTGGATTGTTTCCGGCGTGGCCCTGCTGTTGACCTTCCCGATAGTCATCACCGTCAACTATTTTGGCAATCCGGACAATACAGTCATTGCGTCACAATACCTGGGAAGTTGGGTATTGGCCGGATGTTATCTATCCGTGGGTTGTTTTATCTGCGCACTGACACACCATCGCGCGATTATATTCACCGTAACCCTGTGCTTGCTGCTGACCGCCAGTGGCCTGTCATCCATTCTTGATGCGATTGAACATCAAGTTCCGGTATGGCTGATTGACCGCCTTCTTTCCCTGAGCCCGTCTGCGCGTTTTGACGCCATTGACCAAGGGGTACTGGCTCTTCAAGACAGTTTGTACTTCATCAGTATGATCATCGCCTTTCTTGGCGCGACGGTCATTGTCCTGAATGTAAGAAACGGTTGAGAGGGACACATCACGATGAAAACGCGACTAAGTGCCAGCCTCACAATTATCACGCTCCTGTTACTGTTTCTCGCTTTTAACCTGGTCTGGGCACTGAAACTTCCAAATCCACGGCTGGATTTTTCGGAACAGAACATCCATACACTTTCCGATCCTGTACAGACTATGCTCGGTTCACTGGAAAGACCGGTGGATCTGTACTTCTTCAATTCAAGCAACCGTGCACACAAAGCCAACGCCGTTGAAAGCTACGCTAAACGGGTAGAGCTGTTGCTCAAGGAATATGAAAAAGCGGCAAAGGGCAAAATCAACCTGCACCTCATCGACCCCACCCCTTTTTCTGAAGATGAATACAAAGCCAGGTTACTGGGACTTGACGAACAACACGGATTCTTCGGCCTGGTGGGTACCAGCGCGGGCCATGCGCCCCATAGCATCCCGTCATTCAGCCCGGACCGGGAGTCACTGCTGGAGTATGAAATCAGCCATTTGATTCATAAGGTGATCCACCCCGAGCAACCCATTGTGGGCGTGATCTCCCGGCTGCCAATAAACGGTGAGCGAGATGAACGCAACGGCGTTAATACGCCTCCCTGGCAGGTGTTGCAGGAGATCCGTCGCCAGTTCAACGTGGTGAGCCTGGAGCCGGGTATCGCGCAAATTCCTGAACACGTCAAAACCCTGATGGTGATTCATCCCGGCAACCTGCCTGACCAAACCCTCTACGCAATAGACCAGTTTGTATTGGGCGCAGGCAAGTTGATGATGTTTATCGACCCGCTTGTCGGGCTGGACACCAGCGTCACGGCCCCGGAAAACCCCAGGCTGGAAGCATTGCTGTCCGCCTGGGGCATCCAGATGCCCGCGAACAAGGTGATTGCCGATCGCGACTATGCCACTTCGGTGATCCTGACCACAGGCCAGCCGCCTGTGCGCCATCCCGCGGCACTGACCTTGCCCCGCCAGGCGATGGCACAGGATGACATCAGCGCCTGGAAACTTCACAACGTCAACGTCTTGAGCAGCGGCGCCCTGGCCCCTGCCAAGAGAAGCCGCATGACCTTCACCCCGTTGCTGCAAAGCTCCGCGCACGCCGCGCTGTTTGAGGCAGAGCGCTTCGCCCTGCCAGCGCAGCTCAATTCACTGATCAATGAAACAGCCACTCGCGCTCAACAACAAGTGATCGCCGCCCGCGTCGAAGGGCCCGCCTATTCCGCCTTTCCTGACGGCATCAGTGGGCGTAACACCGGCTTGCAAAAGGCTGCGAACATCCATGTGGTCGTGGTCGCCGACACTGACCTGCTCAGCGATCGTGTGTCTGGAATGCTCCAGAAGCATGGCGCGGCGGGTGGCCCGTTGTCAGATAACGCGATGTTTGTATTGAACACCCTGGACAACCTGGCGGCGCCCGATGCACTGATGAACATTCGCCCCCGCGCAGGCGGTGCTCGATCACTGCAGGTGCTGCAGGCAATGCGCGAAGACGCGGCACTGGCCTACGGTGAGAAGTCCGCCGAACTGGCGCAACGCCTGGAACAAACGGAAAAGGAATGGCAACTGCTCAACCCCCCGACAATTTCCCCGGGCCCTCAGGCTGCAACCTCCAACACACTGCTGCAAGCGCTCAACAAGGAGCGGTTGCGAATCCCCATGGAAATTCACGCGCTGAAGGTCCAGTCATACGCCGAGGTTCACGCCCTGGAACGCAAAGTGAAGCTGCTCAATATCGTGCCTGTACCGCTGATACTGTGCCTGATTGCGGGGGGTATTTTCCTGCTGCGTCGCCGTCGCCGGCATCTGCCTTCAGCAGCGTTCTACTGAGGGCTCAACGCCGGGCGATCAGCCCTTGCCGGGCAATGCGGGTCAGTTGGCGTATCACTTCGCCCGCGTCGCTGGCACTGGGCGCCTGAATGACGGCCAGGTCGAAGCTGTTGGACGCAAAGCGCGCAAGGGAGTCGCCGTCTTCGACAAACTGGATCAGAAAGGCCGAAGGCCGCCCCGTGCGGCGCGGCCAGCCATCCAGATAGCGCAGCAACGTCGGCTGATGCTTGCCGCCCAAGAGGATTTTAGGATTGCGTTGGGTCAGGTCCGCGGTGATCGGGGCCAGGCGTATGAGGGGGCGTAGTGCATTCATTGTGTCGTGTCTCTGCCTCAAAAGTCTGCGGGCAGGTGAGAGGCAACACCGAACCAGCGCTTTAGCGGAATTTCGAAGCTGGCCCATGGCTCTGGCTTCTGTCGGGACTGTGATCAGTCACCGGTGGCGCCCCGCAATTAGCTGTTTAAATCGGCGCATGGGCAACATCCTAGAGAAGCCTGTAGGGCGGTGTCAAGAATCCCGAGCAACGAAAAGGCCCGCACTGGGCGGGCCTTTTAAGGGGGGTTCGCGGTATCAGTGAGTGATGGCGCGGTCTGCGGACAATTTGCCCGCACCTTCCAACAACACGGCCAGCGTACCGCCCAGCAGCGCCAGGGCGAACTCGTAGCCGTTGTTGGCCATGAACAAACCGTTATGGATATGCACCGAGAAAATCGCCACCAGGGAAATGATCGACAGGCCGAGTGCCGCCGGCCGTGCCAGCAAGCCAATGATCAGCGCCAGCCCGGCGAAGAACTCGGTACCACCGGACAGCACCGCCATCAGGGTACCTGGGGCCAGGCCGATACTTTCCATCCACTGGGCAGTGCCCGCCAGGCCGCCGCCGCCAAACCAGCCAAAGAGCTTTTGCGAACCGTGGGCGGCGAAGATGATCCCGACAAAAATCCGCAGGACAGTCAGGCCGTAGCCGGCGCGGGTGGAGAGGATGCGGGTGATCAATGGGCTCATGCTGATAATCCTTTTCAAGGTAGGGGTTGGGTTGGCCGCTATATTAATCAGTTTAAGCAATGATAAAAGCCGATAAAGCGGCTCATTATGATCGAATTAATAGATCATTTACGTGAGGCAACCCGTGGCGCTGCCGGCTCCAACGACTCCCGCTCACGATCAAACGCCAGGTAATACTTGTTCACGCTATTAACATAGCTGACGCCGCTCATTCCCACCTGCTCCATGGCAATGCGCTCGACCTGGAAAAACCATTGGTTTGGGTTAAGCCCCCGCCGCCGCGCCTCGGCACGCATTCCCTGGACCCGCTCGGGCCCCATGTTGTAGGCCGCCAGCACAAACGCCATGCGCTCGCGCTCGTTGAGCTTGGGGCTTGAGAAGAACTTGCGCCGGATCATCGCCAGGTACCGCGCGCCCGCCTGCACATTGTTGTCCAGGCTTTCGATGTTGTTCACCCCGACCCGCTGCGCCGCCGATGGCGTGATCTGCATCAGCCCGGTGGGGCCGCCGCTGCTGCGAGCGCCAGGGTCCAGGGCAGACTCCTTGAACGCCAGCGCGGCCAGGTTCAGCCAGTCCATGCCCTGCTCGCGGGCATGCTTTTGCAGCACCGGGCGCAGTTTTTCCAGGCGCTGGCGGTCGACGCGAGCCAGTGGATAACGTACCTGGTAGAGGCGGCGGTAGATGCGCTGGAACGCCACATCCTGATCGGACGGCGTGCGGTAGGTCTTGAGGAAGCGATCAATACTGGCCCGCAGCATCGAGGCATCCTGGCGCACAAACCAATACTCTTCGCCCGGCTCGCTGATGGTCACCTGCCGGTCGAAACGCAGCTTGGGCAGGATCTTCGCCCAGCGTTCGGCAATCGGCCGCTCGACAATGGTCAGGTGGAAAATCCCGGCCTGGACCATCTCCAGCACGTCCTCTACCGCGAGGCTCGGATCCACCCATTCCACCTTCACCGGCGGCAATTTGTGCAGCGCCAGCTTCTGGTTGACCTGGCTGATCGCATCCGACGCGGCACTGCCCGTGGTCAAGGCCAGCGTGCGCCCGGACAGTTGCTCCAGCCGGGTAAACCGCCGCTCGCCCTTCAGCCCCACCAGCCATAACGGCACGTCGCTGGCGATCGGGTCGCTGGTGGCAATCTTGTGGGCGGCCTTCACATCCAGCAATTCGCCGGGTGCCACTAGGTCGCCCTCGCCACGGGCCAATGCGCCAATCAGCTGATCCTTGGCCTTGGGAATAATCTTGAGGTTGATTTCCTCGCCGTCACGGGCGTGACCGTTGAGGTATTGCTCGAAAGCGCGCAGGCGATGGTATTCAACACCGATGGCCTGGCCCTGGACTTCGCCGGAACTGTTGCGGCTCTGGTTGACCAATACCCGCAAGGTGCGGCTGCTGCGGATTTCCGCAAGGTCGCGGACCTTGCCGGGCCGGGTCACTTCCAGCGGCCCGTCCAGACGCGCAACCGCCGCCATGGGCAGCAGTAACGTCAGGCACAACACAAGCAACGCCGAGGGTCGGATCATCCGCTCTCCGGAAGAAAGAATACTGCCCATTGCTTCGCGAAAAACGAGGCGTTGGGGGACAGAAACAGAGCGCCATGAGCGCAGGCTTTGGGCGCAAGGGTGGCACGGCAGATGGCGACAAACCAAACACGGTGTTACTTGCGACTTTCAAAGACAGCTTTAACTCGTTGTAGTTCTTGGCTTTTCTTATAAATCTACAGCTCTGATATGCTTTCCGACCGCAGGCGGAGGTAGCACCATGCAACTCATTGATATCGGCGTCAACCTGACCAACCCAAGTTTCGACGAAAAGCACCAGGCCGTTCTCGACCGTGCCTACGCCGCCGGGGTGAGCCAATTGGTGCTCACCGGTACCAGTGTCGACGGCAGCGAACAGGCCCTGGAGCTGTGCCAGCAACTGGACGAAAGTGGCCAACGCCTGTTCGCCACCGCCGGCATTCACCCCCACTCTGCCAGTGACTGGAACGCCGAAAGCGCCAGGCGCCTGCGCGGCCTGCTCAAGGAAAGTCGCGTGCGTGCGGTGGGTGAATGCGGGCTGGATTTCAACCGGGATTTCTCACCGCGCCCCCAGCAGGAAAAAGTCCTCGAAGAACACCTGGCCCTGGCCGTGGAGTTGAAGCTCCCGGTATTCCTCCACGAACGTGACGCCAACCAGCGCTTGCTGGAAATCCTGCGGGACTACCGCGATCACCTGTCGGCCGCCGTGGTGCACTGCTTCACCGGCGAGCAGCGGGCGCTGTTCAGCTACCTCGACCTGGACCTGCATATCGGTATCACCGGCTGGATCTGTGACGAGCGCCGTGGGACGCACCTGCATCCGCTGGTCAGGGAAATCCCCCGGGGCCGCCTGATGCTGGAAAGCGACGCGCCCTACCTGCTGCCTCGCACCCTGCGGCCCAAGCCGAAAAACGGTCGCAACGAACCCGCCTATTTACCGGAAGTCCTACGGGAGGTCGCGTTGCACCGCGAAGAAACCGTGGAAGACCTGGCGCAACACAGCACCGCCTGTGCCCGCGCCTTTTTTGGATTGCCTGTGCCGGATTGACGCGGCGCATTGACCCATATCAAAACCCGGCATCCCGATAGCGGCAAAATAATGGCACCTTGCCAATGCTGTTTCCGCTATCAGAGAAAACCTTCCATGGGTGCCTGGCTTAGCAACATCTCGCTGAAGTACAAATTCTGGGCCGTGAACGCGGTCGCCTTCATCACTACCCTGCTGCTGGTGTTGTACGCCGTGCAGCTCGAACAACAGGCCCGCAGCCAGGCCGCGCAAGCGTCGGCGCAAGCCCAGGGGCGCTTGCTCGGTGCCTGGCCCGCCGGCCAGCCACTGCCCAAGGGCGAGCACTGGCTGACGTTTGCCAGGGGCAAAGTCCCACAACTGGGCGACGAAGATCTGTCAGCCCTGGCCAACGCCAGTGGCTGGGTGGATTTCAATCACATGCCACTGTTCGGCGAAAACCCGCTGATGGGCGCCGAAGTAATCAGCCGTGCCGACGGTCAACAGGTCGCCGTGCTGGCCTACGGGCCCAGCTTGAGCCAAGTGTTCGAAGAACGCTTCGCCAACTACGCCGTAGCGGTGATGATTCTGATGCTGGCCATGCTCGGCGCCTCACAGCTACTGATCCGCTTTCTCCTCAGCCAGCTCAACACCTTGAAAGACGTGATGCTGCACGTCGAGAAAACCGGCGACCTCTCGGCCCGCGTCCCTCTGGCCTGCAAGGATGAAGTCGGGCAGATGGCCAGCGCCTTCAACGCGATGCAGGCGGGTTATCAACGGGTGGTCAACACGGTTGCGCGCACCGCCAGGCAACTGGACGACGGCGCCGCACGCCTGGCCAGCAGCATGAACGAGGTGCAGCACGGCATGCTCGGCCAGCAAAGCGAAACCGACCAGGCCGCCACGGCGATCAACGAGATGACCGCCACCGTCTACCACATCGCCCAGCACGCCGGCGCCACCCGCGACCTGTCCCAGACGGCCGACACTCTCGCCGGCAGCGGCCAGGAAGTGGTCAGCCGGGTACAGCGCTCGATTGCCGGGCTGTCCACCGGCGTGCAGCAGACCGCCGAAATGATCCAGAAGCTGGCCGAGGACAGCCAGAAAATCAATGGCGTGGTCGGGGTGATTCACAGCATCGCCGAACAGACCAACCTGCTGGCCCTCAACGCCGCCATCGAAGCCGCCCGCGCCGGCGAAATGGGCCGGGGTTTTGCCGTGGTCGCCGACGAAGTGCGCAACCTGGCCAAGCGGGTGCAAAGCTCTACCGATGAAATCACCCGCATGGTGTCCGCCCTGCAAGCCGGCACCCGGGACGCGGTGGATTTCATGCAGGAAAGCTCGTTCAAGGCCGACGACTGTGTGCAACAGGCTCAAGAAGCCGGGATTGCCCTCGCCGAGATCACCGGCGCGGTGGCGCAGATGCGCGAGAGCAACACGCAGATTGCCGTGGCTGCCGAGCAGCAAAGCCATGTGGCCGAGGAAATGAATCGGGCGGTGGTGAGCATTCGGGACGTCACCGAAAACACCGTGCAGCAGACGGTAGACTCGGCGACCACCAGCAATGAGCTGGCGACCCTGGCCGGGGAACTGAGCAAGGCCATCGGCCAGTTGCGGCTTTAACCCCTGAAGGGGTGGCTATGGCCCCCATAGCCATCCTTGATTCGCGGCCCCACCCTGCCCGACCTAAACTCTGCTCAAGATGTTTCAACGGACAGAGGAATCACGATCATGGGCAAACGTCATCCAAATATTCCCGCCTGGCAATGGCGCACCCACCCGCAAAATCACCAGCACGGGACCAATCAAGTGTTGCAGCTGATTGCGCTGCCACTCCTGGTCATCGGTTTTCTGTTGATGGCATCGGGCGTGTTCAGCGAGAACCTGGCGAGTGCCGCCATCGGTATCGTCGGCATTCTGGCAGCCCTCGCATTGCAGCATCACGGTCGTCGCCTGGAGGCACGCGGCAGCGACGCCTCCAGCGATCAACACTTGCTGGTCTGAGGACTCAGGCGAACACCACCACCGACTGGCGGCTGATAGCGATCAACTGGCCGTCGGGGCTCCACAACTGCGCAGCCGCATGGCCATAGCCATCGCGGGCGTGCTCGATGTGGACCAGGTATTGGCACCAGTCCAGGGTGCTCAGGTTTTGCAGCGGTTGGACAAACTCGATGGTCCAGGTCAGGGTGCTGCCGGCCGCCGGTTGTTTCAGGTGCGGCAACACCGACGGTGGCCACGCATCCACCAGCGCGAGGATGTGCGCTTCGGTCAGCGGCTCTTCTTTTACATCGCCACGCAAGCGCACCCAGCCGCCCATCTCCCGAGATGTATTGCCGGTGAAAGGCAGGCCACCGACGCTCCAGCGCATCGCCAGGTGGCGCATGAACTCCGGCGTCACGCCTTTGATGTAGGGCAACTCCTGGCATTCATCCCAATGCTTGAAGGTGGGCGCCGGTTCGGCGGCGACGTCAATCTGCGAAGGCCGTGATGCGCCAAAACTGGCCTGCACCAGGGTCATCGTTTCACCGCTCTGCACAACACGTCCCAGCACTTGGCTGACGGCCTTGCCTTCGCGCAGCACTTCGACCTCGTAGCGGGCCGGCACATCCGGCGCCACCGGCCCCACAAAGGTGATCGCCAGTGAGCGCAACGGGCGATCCGCCGGGACTTTCGCCCGCAAGGCCTCGTACTCCAACGCCACAACCAGCCCGCCAAAGCTGGCGCGGCCCTGGGCCCATTCGGCCGGGATCGAAACGTCCAACGGGTGGCTGCGGGCAGCGTCGAGCAAATCACTAAAGCGCATGGCGGTCTCAACTTGAAAAAGGAGTTGAGGGATCTTAACCAGCCGGCCTACACCATGCAGCGCCTATTCCGGCCAAAATCCCGGACAGATAGGTCGCAGGGTCAAGCGAAGCAGTCGGCGTTCAACTTATCCAAAACCCGATCCGCCTGCCCTTCCGCCTCGGCCATGGTGCGGTGCCAACCAGGCACGCACGGCTGCAAATCGGGCTCGTGCCCGGCTTGCGCCAGCCATTGCCAGCAATCGTGCCAATCACCCAGGGCGCCCTGGGCCGCCTTGAGACGCGATATGGCTTTGGGCGGTAGCTTGTTCAGCTCGGGATAAGCCTCGGCCGCATAACGCACGCGCTTGATCAACAGGCGCAGGCGATGACGGTCGTGGTTGGGGTCGTGCAGCGCTTCGCCGAGCTTCTTCCATTGCTTGGCCAGGCGTTTTTCAATGCGCGTGCGCAGGCCCTTGAGCAACTTCTGCCGTTGGGAAGCGCGGATAAAGCGGGGGAATGCTTCGAGGATCAACAGCAGTTGCGCCAGCTCAGGCCCTTGTGCAACCGAGCGGTAGGTGGCCGGCTGCTGCCGGATACGCCGCTCGGCCGCCTCATGATGGCCGTGTTGGTGGAGGTACGCCGCCAGCACTTCGCGGTCGCGAAATGGCGTGGTCAGTTGGCCGACGGCACTGGCGGCCGCCTCGAGCTGCTCGACACCGGGCAACCCGCGCAATGGCCGCAACAGGCTGCGCAAGCGCCGCACCGTGGTGCGCAGATCGTGCAGGGCCTCGTCGTCCGTGACGGCGGCGAGGCGCGCCTGGCAGCTCAGTAACCCAACTTCCAGGCCGATGATCTGAGCGACTAGCTGATCGACCAAGGCTGACATCCTTTCCTCCTCAATGATTAAACCTTCGGGCTTGAGGCCGCCGACGCAGCCTCGTTGCACTCGACAACTGCTACGCGGGGTTAGCGCCCTGCGCGCGACTCACGAATATAGAAGCGGGCTTTCTCGGCCTTGGTCGAGCAGCCTTCGAAGGCTTCGAACTGCTGCTGGGTCTTGGCGCCAGTCAACAACGACAGAGCCTTGGAGTAACTCACGGTGCCGGCGAAACCTTCGGCCTTGGCCAGGTCCAGCTCGTGCCACGCAGCATCCAGTTGCGTGCCGCAGCTGTCGCGATAAGCGGTTTTCCCGGCACAACCGGCCAGGGCCAACACGATCACAGGCACACACATCCAGGCTTTCATCAAATGACACCTCAAGAAAAGAAAAAACAGTCACAGGTGTAGACGTTGCCTACACCGAAAAGTGCCTTATCCGACTGCCTGAATCCGCAGTCCCGATTGCCAGAGCATACCCGAGCGTGGTGGCCCGCTCGCGAAAATAATCGGTTGTGACAGTGATGATTGAAGCGCGCCCCTCGATGGGTGCATTGTGGTCACCTGTTTTACGAAGGATCAGGTCATGAAGAAACGTGTTGCATTGGTGCTGGGCTCCGGCGGCGCCCGGGGCTACGCCCATATCGGCGTGATCGAGGAAATCGAAAAACGCGGCTACGACATCGCCTGCATTGCCGGTTGCTCCATGGGCGCCGTGGTGGGTGGGATCTATGCCGCGGGCAAGCTGGAAGAGTACCGAAACTGGATCGAAAGCCTCGACTACCTGGACGTACTGCGCCTGGTAGACGTGAGCTTTCGCCTGGGGGCGATCCGTGGCGAGAAGGTGTTCGGGCAGATCCGCAAGATCGTCGGCGAGATCAATATCGAAGACCTGCGCATTCCCTACACCGCCGTGGCCACGGACCTGACCAACCAGCAGGAAATCTGGTTCCAGGAAGGCTGCCTGCACCAGGCCATGCGGGCCTCGGCGGCGATTCCCAGCCTGTTCACCCCGGTGATGCAGGGCAATCGCATGCTGGTGGACGGCGGCTTGCTGAACCCTCTGCCGATCGTGCCGGTGGTGTCGAGCCACTGCGACCTGATCATTGCGGTCAACCTCAACTCCACCAACCAGAAGCACTACAAGCTTCCGGTGATCCAGCGTCCGCCGGCGTTCAGGAGCCGCTTCGACAACCTGGTGCGTTCACTGGGTTCGCACTTGCCGTTTCGGCGCAAGCAGGCCGAGCAGTTGTTGATGCTGGAACAGGAAGCGCTGCTGGCCCAGGCTGCCGACATCAACCCGTGGCTGGACTCTGCCGAACCCGAGGCGCAACAACCGGCGGCGGCACCGGAAAAGGCCGGGGCGCCAAAGTCGGCGACCGGCTCGTTCATCATCGATAACGTGGGGCCTGCATCGCTGCTGGATTTGATCAACCAGAGCTTTGAGGTGATGCAGACGTCATTGGCGCAGTACAAGATCGCCGGGTATCCGCCGGATATTCTGATCAACGTGCCGAAGCGCGTGTGCCGGTTTTTCGAGTTTTACAAAGCGCCGGAGTTGATCGCGCTGGGGCGGGAGATCGCGAGCGATACGCTGGATCGTTACGAGAGCGAGCAACACTGAGGTTTGATAAGCAGGGCTTGTGTGGCGAGGGAGCTTGCTCCCGCTGGAGTGCGAAGCGCTCCCAGGATTCTGGGGCTGCTGCGCAGCCCAGCGGGAGCAAGCTCCCTCGCCACAGGTGAGCTAACGCTTCAGGCTTCGGTGTTCAATAGCCGATACCCAACACCGGCCTCAGTCACGATAAACCGTGGTTGGGTCGGATCATCCGCCAGTTTCTGGCGCAGATGCCCCACCACAATCCGCAGGTAATGGCTGTCTTCGGTATGGGTCGGGCCCCAGATATCCTTGAGCAGTTGCTGCTGGGTGATCACCCGCCCGGGATGCCGCGCCAGTTGCGCCAGTACCGCGTATTCCTTGCGGGTCAGCGCCACTTCGACACCGTCCAGCAGCACCCGCCGATAAGCCAGGTCTACCGTCAGCGGGCCAAAACGTAGTGCCGCTTCCTGGGCCTCCCCCGCCGGCGCCTGGCGCAACAACGCCCGCACCCGTGCAAGAAACTCCTGGATGCCAAATGGCTTGGTCACATAGTCATTGGCGCCGTTGTCCAGCGCCTCGACTTTTTGCACTTCACTGGCTCGCACCGACAACACCAGTACCGGTACCGTGGACCACTCACGAAACTCGCGCAGCACCTGCTGGCCGTCCATGTCCGGCAGGCCGAGGTCAAGCACCAGCAGGTCCGGTTTACTCAAGGCGGCCTGCGCCAGGCCTTCGTTGCCGGTGCCGGCCTCGATCACTTTGTAGCCCTGGGAGGCCAGGCTGATACGCAAGAACTTGCGGATCTGCGGTTCGTCGTCAATGACCAAAATCGTCGCAGTCTGGCTCATGGTGTCCAATCAAAATCCGTGAAGAAAAGAGGGTAGCTCAAGGTTCGCTTTCCAGGCCAGGCTGGGCCTGCAATGGCAGGAATAAAGTGATGCAGGTGCCACGGCCCTCAATGCCGTCGGCCACGCTGATATGCCCGCCGTGGGCGCCGACCATGCCCTGGCAGATCGCCAGGCCGAGCCCGGTGCCCTGCCCGCCGCGATCCCCCCTGGCGGCGGTGTAGAACATATCGAAAATCTTCGCCCGCTCCTCCTCGGGAATCCCCGGTCCCTCATCGGCAACAGCAAAAAACAACTGGTTATCCTGCACGCCCGCGCTGAGTTTCAGCCGGCCTTGTGGCGGCGAGAAGCGTGCGGCATTTTCCAGTACGTTGACCAGTGCTTGCTCGATCAACGCGGCATGCACGTAGAGCAGCGGCAGCTCGGGCGGCACGTCGGTGATCACCTGCAGCGGCGCCAATACCGCACGCAAGCGGCCCAGGGAGCTGCCGACGATATCGCCGGGTGACACCCAGTCCCGCGCCAGCTTCAGGGCGCCGTGGCCCAGGCGAGTCATGTCCAGCAGGTTCTGGATGTAGCGATCCAGGCGCTCAGCCTCATCGCGAGTGCCTTCCAGCAGCTCCCGGCGATCTTCCAGGGGAATCGCCTCGCCGAGGGCCAGCAGGCTGTCGATGCTGCCACGCATGGAGGTCAGCGGTGTGCGCAAATCGTGAGACACCGAAGCCAGCAAGGCGCTGCGCAATTGCTCGGTTTCGCCGTGCAGGCGCGCGGCTTCCAGCTCCTGGCCGAGTTGTGCACGGGCCAGGGCCTGGGCCAAGGGCTGGCTCAAGGCCGTGAGCAGGCGACGGCGCTGGCCGCTCAGTTCAAGCCCGGCCTTCGGGCTGACCCCCAGCAGACCCAACGGGCCTTCTTCGCTGGACAACGGCCACCACCACCAGCGCCCGAACGGCAAGGTGCCGGTGCCCATGCCGGCCGGCTGATCGTGCTGCCAGGCCCAGTCGGCGGCGGCGCGTTCGGCTTCGGTAAAGGTGATCGGGCCTCCGGTCTCGACCTTCCAGTCGCCCTGCCCGTCGCGGTTGAGCAGGCACAATTGCAGGTCGCTCCAGCCTTCCAGATGATGCGCGGCGGCACTGATCACTGCCTGGCGATCGGTGGCGGCGGTGAGTTTGCGGGACAGGTCGAGCAGCTCGGTGGTTTCTTCCTGGGTATCGCGCAGCGCCTGCAACTGCCGGCGCTGGCGTGCAGCGAGATTACCGGTGAGCGCCGCCATCAGCAGGAAGAACAACAGCGTCAGCACGTCTTCTTCACGCTGGATCGCGAACGAGAAATTCGGCGGGATGAACAGGAAGTCGTAGCTCAGGAATGACAGCGCCGCACACGCCAGCGCCGGCCCCAGGCTACTGCGCACCGCCACCAGCAATACGGCGGCGAGGAACACCAGCGAGATATTCGGTAAAGGCAAAACACTGGCGACGCCCCAAGCGACCGCCGCCGCAATCACGGTTGCCACCACGGCGAGGGCATAGTCAAACCACACCAGCCCGCGCACATCCGGCAGGCGTGGCGGAGCCGGCACTTCGTCACTGTCGAGGACGTTGATTTCCAGGCCCCGGGCATTGCGCAACAAACGCGACGCCAGGCCACCACCAAACACGGTGCGATGCCAGCGCGGCCGCGATTGCCCCACCAGAATCAGGCTGGCGCGGCGTTCGGCAGCATGCTGGATCAAGGTCTTGGCCACTTCCCCCGCCCGCAGCAGCACCACTTCGCCACCGAGGCGCTCGGCCAGTTGCTGGGCGTTTTGCAGGCGCAGGCGCGATTGTTCATCCCGCACCCGGCCGTTATCCACATGCACCAGGCTCCACGGCAAATGCCGACGCTGGGCTACGCGGCTGGCATGACGCACCAGGCGTTCGGCCTGGGCATCGCCGTCCACGCCCACCAGCAAGCGGCCACGCACAGCCGGTGCGGCCTGGCCCAATTGGCGATAACCCTGGGCCAGGTCATCGTCGACATGGGCCGCCGCGGTTTGCATCGCCAGCTCGCGCAGGGCCATGAGGTTGGTCTGGGTGAAGAAGGCATCGATGGCAGCACGGGCCTGTTCCGGCACGTAGACCTTGCCGTCCCGCAGGCGCTCCAGCAGTTCCCGGGATGGCAGGTCGATCAGCAGCAGTTCATCGGCTTCCTGCAAGACCCAGTCGGGCAAGGTCTCGCGCACTTGCACGCCGGTAATGCCACGCACCTGGTCGTTGAGGCTTTCCAGGTGCTGGACGTTGACCGTGGTGAAGACGTTGATGCCCGCCGAGAGCAATTCCTGAATGTCTTGCCAGCGTTTTTCGTGGCGGCTGCCGGGGGCGTTGCTGTGCGCCAGTTCGTCCACCAGCACCAGTTTGGGCTTGGCGGCGAGCAGGCCGTCGAGGTCCATTTCCTCCAGCATCACGCCGCGGTATTCGGAACGCAGCAGCGGCTGTTGTGGCAAGCCGCTGAGCAAGGCTTCGGTCTCGGCGCGACCGTGGGTTTCCACTACGCCGGCAATCAGCCGCACGCCCTGGCGCAGCTGGGTGTGGGCGGCCTGGAGCATGGCGTAGGTCTTGCCCACGCCGGGCGCGGCGCCGAGGAAGACTTTGAGCCGGCCACGGCCGTCCCGGGGTAGATCGGCTAACAGGGCATCGGCGCGGCCGGAGTCGCTCATGCGGGCGGTCTTCCTTCAGGTGTTGATGTGGGTTTCTTGAGTCCGCCTTCGCGAGCAAGCCCGCTCCCACATTTGACCGCATTCCAAAGGTGAAACTCAGTCGAATGTGGGAGCGGGCCTGCTCGCGAAAGCGGCGCCACGGCTTACAGTTTTTCCAAGGCCATGTTCAACGCCAGCACGTTCACCACCGGCGGCCCCACCAACGGGCTTTCGATGTGCTCATCCATCAAGCGCTGCAGGGTCGCCACCGGCAGATTACGCGCGGCGGCTACCCGGGCCAGTTGATAGGCAATCGCCTGCGGTGGCAAGTGTGGATCAAGACCGCTGCCGGAGGTAGTCAGCAATGCCATCGGCACTGGGCCCTGGTCTGGCACCAGCATTTTCCTGGCATCGTCAAATACACGAGTGGCCAGTGCGGGGTTGCTTGGGCCGAGGTTGCTGGCGCTGCTGGAAACCGTAGCAAACGCACCGGCAGATGGCCGTGGGTGGAACCAGCCGTCACCGGTGAAATCCTGGGCAATCAGGCTCGAACCGCGAACCTTGCCGCTGGCATCGTGCACCAGGCTGCCGTTGGCCTGGTCAGGGAACGCGACTTGCGCCACGCCAGTGACAACCAGGGGATAGGCCACACCGGTGATCAGGCTCATCAACACCAGCAGGCTCAGGGCAGGGCGGATAATGTTGGACATTTCAAATTCCTCAATTCGGTCATTGCAACCTGCAGGCACCGGTTTGCCGGTACCTGCGGGCATCGAGTCAAACCAGGTGCAGCGCGGTCAACAGCATGTCGATCGCCTTGATGCCCACGAACGGCACCACGATCCCGCCCAGGCCGTAGATCAGCAGGTTGCGACGCAGCAACGCCGCCGCACTCGCCGCCTGTACACGCACACCGCGCAGCGCCAGCGGGATCAGCACCACGATGATCAGCGCGTTGAACACGATGGCCGAGAGGATCGCGCTCTGCGGGCTTTGCAGGTGCATCACGTTGAGCACACCCAGTTGCGGGTAGATCGAGGCGAACAGCGCCGGCAGGATCGCGAAGTACTTGGCCACGTCGTTGGCGATGGAAAAGGTGGTCAGCGCACCACGGGTCACCAGCAATTCCTTGCCGATCTGCACCACGTCCAGCAGCTTGGTCGGGTCGCTGTCGAGGTCGACCATGTTGGCCGCTTCACGGGCGGCTTGCGTGCCGTCGTTCATTGCCATGCCGACGTCAGCCTGGGCCAGCGCCGGGGCGTCGTTGGCGCCGTCGCCGCACATCGCAACCAGGCGACCATCGTTCTGTTCGTGACGAATGCGCGCGAGTTTTTTCTCTGGGGTGGCTTCGGCGAGCACGTCATCCACACCGGCTTCAGCGGCAATCGCAGCAGCGGTCAGCGGGTTGTCGCCGGTCACCATCACGGTGCGGATCCCCAGCTTGCGCAGCTCGGCAAACCGTTCGCGGATGCCGGGCTTGACCACGTCCTTGAGGTGAATCGCGCCGAGCAATTTGCCGTCGGCACACACCAGCAATGGTGTGCCGCCGCTCTGGGCGATCTTGTCGATTTCCCGCGACAGCGCCGGTTGCAGGTCGCGCCGTTGCAGGCCAATGAACGCCAGCAGCGAATCCACGGCACCCTTACGGAACACACGGCCCTGGTAGTCGACGCCGGACAGGCGGGTTTCCGCGCTGAACGGTACCGAGGTCAGCTCATCCGTCGACGGCTCGGCTTGCGGGTGCTGGCCGCGCAGGTATTCGACGATGGACTTACCTTCGGCCGTGTCGTCCGCCAGGGATGCCAGCAGCGCGCCCTCGGCCAATTCCTTGCCGCTGACACCCGGCGCGGCGATCACGTTGGTGCAACGACGGTTACCGAAAGTGATGGTGCCGGTCTTGTCCAGCAACAGCACGTGCACGTCCCCCGCCGCCTCCACCGCGCGACCGGATTTGGCGATCACGTTGAGGCGCACCAGGCGGTCCATGCCGGCAATACCGATGGCCGACAACAGGCCGCCGATGGTGGTCGGGATCAGCGTGACCAGCAGCGCCACCAGGAACACCAGCGGCAGGTTGCCATTGGCGAAGTGGGCGAACGGCTGCAGGGTCACCACCACCAGCAGGAAGATCAGCGTCAGGCCGATCAGCAGGATGTCCAGCGCGATTTCGTTGGGGGTTTTCTGGCGCTTGGCGCCTTCCACCAGGGCGATCATGCGGTCCAGGGTCGACTCGCCCGGGTTGGCGGTGATGCGGATCATCAACCAGTCCGAGACCAGGCGGGTGTTGCCGGTGACGGCCGAGCGGTCGCCGCCGGATTCACGGATAACCGGGGCCGATTCACCGGTGATGGCCGCTTCGTTGACCGCGGCAATCCCTTCGATGACTTCGCCGTCACCCGGGATCATTTCCCCGGCGACCACGCGTACCACATCACCTTTGCGCAGGCTGGTGGCCGGCACGACCTTGAAGCTGCCGTCGGCTTCCTTGCGGCGGGCGCTGAGGCCCTCGCTGCCGGCCTTGAGGCTGTCGGCGCGGGCCTTGCCGCGGCCTTCAGCCAAGGCTTCGGCGAAGTTGGCAAACAGCACGGTGAACCACAGCCAAACGGCGATTTGCACGGCGACGTAGGTCGGTACGGCAACATCCGGCACGAAGCACAGGATGGTGGTGAGGATCGCGGTCAGCTCGACCACCAGCATCACCGGCGAGCGTTGCAGCTGGCGCGGGTCCAGCTTGACGAACGCCTGGACCAGCGCCGGACGCCACAGGGCCGACATTGCGGTCTTGGCTGGCTCCTGGGTTTTCACGGGAGCCGCGTTTTTTGCAGGCATATTCATTTTCATATCCCCTTAGAAGCCCATGCTCAGATGTTCAGCGATAGGCCCAAGTGCCAGCGTCGGCAGGAAGGTCAGGCCGCCCACCAGCAAAATGGTCACGGTCAACAGGGTCACGAACAGCGGGCCGTGGGTCGGGAAGCTGTTCTGGCCAATCGGTGCGGTCTTCTTCATCGCCAGGCTGCCGGCCAGGGCCAGTACCGGGAGGATGTAACCGAAGCGACCGAGCAACATCGACAGGCTCAACATCAGGTTGTGGAACGCGGTGTTGGCACTGAAGCCGCCGAACGCCGAACCGTTGTTGGCACTGGCCGAGGTGTAGGCGTACAGCAACTGGCTGAAACCGTGGGGGCCAGGGTTACTGATGGCACCGGCCGGGCCAGGCAGGCTGGCGGCGATGGCACCGAGTACCAGGGTGCCGACCGGCATCACCAGCAAGGTCACGACCAGCAACTGCACTTCCTTGGCCTGGAGTTTCTTGCCGAGGTATTCCGGTGTACGGCCAATCATCAAACCGGCGAGGAACACCGCAATCAACACGTTGAGCAACATGCCGTACATGCCGGCGCCGACGCCGCCGAAGATCACTTCGCCGACCATCATGTTGACCAGCGACACCATCCCGCTCAGGGGGTTGAGGCTGTCTTGCATACCGTTGACCGAACCGTTGGACGCGGCGGTGGTCGCCACCGACCACAACACGGTGCCAGTGGTGCCGAAGCGCGCTTCTTTACCTTCCTGCGGTGCCGCCTGCTCAACCGCCGGGTTGTTCAGCGCCGGGTTGGGTTGGTACTCGGCCCACATCGCGGTAGCACCGCCGATGATGAACAGGGCCAGCATGCAACCGAGGATCGCCCGGCTCTGACGCAGGTCTTTCACGTAGTGGCCAAAGGTGAACACCAGCGCCACCGGAATCAGGATGATCGCGCCCAGCTCAAACAGGTTGGCCCAGGCAGTCGGGTCTTCGAACGGATGCGCCGAGTTGACGCCGAAGAAGCCACCACCGTTGGTGCCCAGTTGCTTGATCGCAATCTGGCTGGCAGCCGGGCCCAGTGGGATGACCTGGTCAACGCCCTGCATAGTGACCGCGTTCACATAGTGAGCGAAGGTTTGTGGCACGCCCTGCCAGACCAGGAACAACGCGAACACCAGGCACAACGGCAACAGGCCGTAGAGCGTGGCGCGAGTCATGTCGACCCAGAAGTTGCCCAAAGTCTTGGTGGATTTGCGACCGATCCCACGGCACAACGCGACCAGTACGGCGAGGCCGGTGGCGGCACTGACGAAGTTCTGCACGGTGAGGCCGACCATCTGACTGAGGTAGCTCAGGGACGCTTCACCGCTGTAGTTCTGCCAGTTGGTGTTGGTCATGAAACTGATGGCGGTGTTGAACGCCAGGGTCCATTCCTGACCCGGCAATTTCTGCGGGTTCAGCGGCAGGTATTCCTGGAACAGCAGGATCGCGAACAGCAGCACGAAACCGGCAAGGTTGAACGCCAGCAACGCCAGCGCGTATTTCTGCCAGCTCTGTTCCTGGTCTGCATCGACACCCGAAAGGCGATAGCACACGCGCTCGACCGGGCCGAACACCGGCGTGAGCCAGGTTCGCTGCCCTTCCATTACCTTGTAGTAGAACCGCCCCAGGGCCGGTGCCGGAATCAGCACCAAGGCAAAGAAGGCGATGATCAGCCAATAGTCATAACTGTGCATAGCCTGCTCCTAGTTCCGATCCGCGCGTAACAGCGCAACCAGCAGATAAATGAACAGCGCCACAGCCAACAGCAGTGACACCCCGTCCAGAACGCTCATGGAAGTTTCTCCGTCGTGCGGCGACTGCCGCGTGTAGGAGGATTGTCCGCAGGAGTGGCGTAAAGGAACGAGAGCGACGGTATGGGTGGGGCGTAAAGACGGCGTAAAGAGTGGGTTTATGCGGGGTTTACGGGGGGTATGCACTTCAAATGTGGGAGCCGGGCTTGCCCGCGATAGCGTCAGACCAGACACCAACGCCCTTATCTGGTGCAGCGCTTGAAATGATTCAAACGCCAAACCGTTCCCTCGGCGACAGTTCGGCGCCTTTACGACACGGCTTTGGTTAATGGCATGTCCGCTGCAATGCCCTGAAACATTCCAAACCGTTCAGGGAGAGCTACACGATGAACACACAACTCAAACCCACCTTGGGCACTCTGCATTTGTGGGGCATCGCAGTCGGGCTGGTGATTTCCGGAGAGTATTTCGGCTGGAGCTATGGCTGGGGCGTGGCGGGAACATTGGGCTTCCTGGTGACCTCGTTGATGGTCGCCGCCATGTACACCTGCTTTATATTCAGTTTCACCGAGCTGACCACCGCGATTCCTCATGCTGGCGGCCCTTTTGCCTACAGCCGCCGGGCGTTTGGCGAGAAAGGTGGCTTGATTGCCGGGTTGGCGACGCTGATCGAGTTCGTCTTCGCCCCACCCGCGATCGCCCTGGCCATCGGCGCATACCTGAACGTGCAGTTTCCGGCCCTCGATCCGAAACATGCGGCCGTCGGCGCCTACATTGTGTTCATGGGCCTGAACATCCTCGGGGTGAAGCTCGCCGCCACCTTTGAATTGGTGGTCTGCGTGCTTGCCGTGGCCGAGTTGCTGGTGTTCATGGGCGTGGTCGCTCCCGCCTTCAGCTTCAGCAACTTCGCCCTCAACGGCTGGGCCGGCTCCGACACCTTCGGCGCACCGGCGATCGCCGGAATGTTTGCGGCCATACCCTTTGCCATCTGGTTCTTCCTCGCCATCGAAGGCGCCGCCATGGCTGCCGAAGAGGCGAAAGATCCCAAGCGCACTATTCCAAAGGCCTACATCAGCGGCATCCTCACCCTGGTGATTCTGGCCATGGGCGTGATGTTCTTTGCCGGTGGCGTGGGTGACTGGCGCACCCTGTCGAACATCAACGACCCGCTGCCCCAGGCGATGAAAACCGTGGTCGGCGACAGCTCGGGCTGGCTGCACATGCTGGTGTGGATCGGCCTGTTCGGCCTGGTGGCCAGCTTCCACGGGATCATCCTGGGTTACTCCCGCCAATTCTTCGCCCTGGCGCGCGCGGGCTACCTGCCCTCCTTCCTCGCCAAACTGTCGCGCTTCCAGACGCCGCACCGGGCAATCATCGCCGGCGGCATCGTCGGCATCGCCGCCATCTACAGCGACGGGCTGATCAACCTGGGCGGCATGACCCTGACCGCCGCGATGATCACCATGGCGGTGTTCGGTGCCATCGTCATGTACATCATGAGCATGCTCAGCCTGTTCAAACTGCGCAAGACCGAGCCACTGCTGGAGCGCACCTTCCGCGCCCCGGGCTATCCAATCGTGCCGGGGATTGCGCTGGTACTGGCCGTGGTCTGCCTGGTGGCCATGGCGTGGTTCAACGCGCTGATCGGCCTGATCTTCCTGGGCTTCATGGTGGTGGGTTTTGTGTACTTCCAACTGACCGCGCAAGACCGCGCCGATGCACCGGCGGACGCTATGTTGACCGGGCTGTAAGGCTACCGGGGCAGAACGGGCCTACAATGAACTACTAAGAAAGCCCGTTACTCAAAGCAGTCATTACCGTGGGAAATTTCCCCACGGTTTGCTGCCTCAAGGAGAGCCCTATGCCGTGGTATGCCTGGTTGATTTTAGTGGTCGCGATCGGTTCGATCGTCGGTGGTTTGTTGATGCTGCGAGACAGCGCCAACAAGGTTGAATTGACTGATGAACAACGTAAGCGCGTGGCAGAACGCAATGCCCAAGCGGACGCCAAGGATGCGCAGGATCGCTGAGACTGAAGCGGCTCCCCGTTGAGCCGCACAATTTTGTAAACACCCGCGTATGCCCAGCGAAGCTTGGTTAATATGGCCTGATGTTTCGGAGGCCTTCCCATGCGCTATTCACAAGACCACAAAGCTCAAACCCACCAGCGCATCATCAAGGAGGCCTCGGTACGCTTTCGCCGCGACGGCATTGGTGCGACCGGCCTGCAGCCGCTGATGAAGTCGCTGAACCTGACGCATGGCGGGTTTTACGCGCACTTCAGGTCAAAGGACGAGTTGGTGGAAAAGGCGTTGCAAGAGGCCGCAGCTCAACTGGATGAACATTGCAAAAAGCTGTTCAGCCAACAGCGACCGTTGGACGCGTTCATTGATAGCTACCTGTCGCAATGGCATCAGACATCACCTCATGAGGGGTGCCCGCTGCCCACGATGTCTTCCGAGCTGGGGTTGCGCGGGCAGAACAGCAGGACGACGGATGAGGTGCTTAACGCCCGGCTCAAGCAGGTCGAAGCGGCCCTTGATAGCCCGAATGCCCGCGAACAGGGCCTTGTGCTGATGTCGACGCTGGTGGGAGCGTTGGTGTTGGCAAGAAGTGTGGAGAGCGCCGAATTGGCCACGCGGATTCTTGATGTGGTGCGGGGGAGCTTGAAAGCGGGGTTCTGCGGCCAGAAGAAAGCCGGTCAATGACCGGCCTCCTCGCCTGCTTTTCAGATGTTCAATTGACCTCAAGCCTGTCGCGGTTCTTCTCCAGCAATGCCTTGCCGATACCTTTTACTTCCAGCAACTCATCTATCGCAGTGAAGGGCCCGTTGGTTTCGCGGTAAGCGACGATGGCCTTGGCTTTGGCTGCGCCAATGCCGAAGAGGTCCCGGCGCAGGGTTTCGGCGTCTGCGGAGTTGAGGCTGACCTTGGTGGTGTGGTCGACCTTGGTCATTTGTGTGGAAATGGAGGTTGGCGTTTCGGGTTTGGTGGAAGGTGCGGCAGTAGTGGCTAGGGAGAGGCTGGCAAGAAAGGCAAAGACAAAGGATGAGAAATAAGCTTTACGCATAGGTGACACTCCATGACATCGATAAGGGAAAAGCAGCTTTTCCGAAGCTGCTTTTCAAACTTAGGCGATGTTTGGGGAGAGTCAAAAATGGGTGAGTTACAGGGTGTGAACTCAGGGCTCAAGACGACGCTGCTGGTAGATCCAGTCGACGATTTCACCGTCCGGGGAATAGCCGCTGACCGTTTCGCGCAGCAACTGACGCACACGCGTGTAGTCATCCTGTTCCACGGCGCTGAGCAGCTCCGTTAATCGGCCCTTCAACACCTCCCAGGGCAAGTAGTCTTCATTGGCACTCATAATCATCGGGTGCGGCGTCGTGACTACGTTGTCGCCGATCAACAGTTCCTCATAAAGTTTTTCGCCGGGACGCAGCCCCGTAAACTCAATGGAGATGTCACCTTGAAGATTTTTATCAGAGCGAATACTCAAGCCGGAAAGGTGCACCATCTTCTCGGCCAGCTCGACGATTTTCACCGGCTCGCCCATATCCAGAACAAATACGTCACCGCCCAGCCCCATGGAGCCCGCCTGGATAACCAATTGAGCGGCTTCAGGGATGCTCATGAAATACCGGGTAATCTTGGGGTGCGTAACCGTCAGCGGGCCACCGGATTTGATTTGCTTGTGGAACAACGGGATCACTGATCCTGATGAGCCCAGCACATTGCCGAACCGCACCATGGTAAAGCGGGTCTTGTTCACACGGGAAACATTCGAAGTCTCACCGAAAAGCACCGGAGCAATTTCACTGCTGAGCGCCTGCAGTGTCATTTCTGCGAGACGCTTGGTGCTTCCCATTACATTGGTGGGACGCACCGCCTTATCAGTAGAGATCAGCACGAAGTTCGCCACATTGGCGCGTAAAGAGGCTTGCGCGGCGCTCAGCGTGCCCATCACATTATTCAGCACGCCTTCAGCAATATTATGCTCGACCATCGGTACATGCTTGTAAGCCGCCGCATGGTAGACCGTGTTCACGCGCCAGGTTTTCATGACGTCAAAGAGCTTTTCCTGATTGCGCACAGAACCCAGGATTGGCAATAACTTAACTGAAAGCGACTCACGCACGATTCGCTGCTCAAGCTCTTGCAGGATGCTGTAGAGATTGAACTCGCTATGCTCATACAACAGCAGTGTCGTGGGTTGCAGCGTGAGAATCTGCCGGCAAAGCTCAGACCCGATTGAACCGCCCGCCCCGGTTATAAGAACCGACTGCTCCTTGATGCAATGTTCAAGCAGCTCGTCCTGAGGGGGGACAGAGTCACGGCCCAACAAGTCAGCAATATCAACTTCCTGGATATCATCGACTTTCACTCGCCCGCTGGCCAAATCCATAAAACCGGGCACGCTTTGCACATGGAGTGCGAACCCCTCCAGGAAGGTCAATATCTCCCGGCGGCGCCCACGATTGGCAGACGGAATGGCGAGAAGAATCTGCTGGGCACCGGTGACGTCAACCATCTGCTGGATATGCTTTGGCTTATAGACATGCAAGCCTGAAATCACACGATCGGCAATGCTGCTGTCATCATCAATAAAGGCGACAGGACGCAACAGCCTCCCCATGCGCAATGCAGCAACCAATTGATTACCGGCTGCCCCCGCACCATAAATGGCCACCTTCGGCAGTCCATCATCTCGATTGGTAAAAGGAACATGTTGCGCAGCCGCGAACCAGTCTCCCAGGAAATACTGGCGCATCGCGAGGCGTAGCCCCCCGATCATGACCATGCTCAACCACCAGTAATTGAAGATGACCGAGCGTGGAACGAACAACTGATGGTTGCCGCTCCAGTAAACAACCAGCGCGAGAATCAACGATGACAGGCTGACGGCCTTGATAATTGCGATCAGCGCATCGTTTCCAAAATAGCGCATGACTGCACGGTACATACCAAACCGTACAAACAGCGGAATAGCGATGACCGTGGCGCTCAGGAATAGCCATAGGTATTCAGTGAAAGGATTGATCAGCTCATCAATCCCCAAACGAACGACAAAGGCCATCCAAAGGGCAAACCAGACAAGAAAAACGTCGGTCACTACCTGGAAGGCACGTTTCTGCCGCCGCGTTAAACCCAGTAATAAGGTTCTCAACTTATCCATAACGCCTTGAAACACCTCTGTTACTCCTAAAGTACATCCGCCACCACCATGGATGATTCCAAGGGACCTCATACCATGATGATGGAAAATTCCATTTGACTGGCCCGCAGCTCAAATCCTTCTGCGTTGCAAACAAAGACGGGCATTCCTGACTGTCTAACTGATTACTCTTCGGTAGCCAACTGCATAACGGTCTTGAGCACCGAGCATGTCTTGTCGATCTCATGCTGCGTCAACGTCGGGTGCACGAGAAACATTACACTTGTTTCGCCGAGCTCCCGTGCTACCGGCAACCGGCTCGCCGGACGCCAGCCAGTATTGTCAAACGCCTTCTCCAGATAGACCTCGGAGCAGGAACCGGAAAATACCGGAACGTCTCGTGCCGAAATCTCCGCCAGAATACGATCACGATCCCATCCGGCCTTGAGAGCCTGAGGCTCGACAAACACGTAGCACTTATACGCCGCGTGAACACTGCCCTCAGGCATGATTGGCACACGCAAACCTTTGAGTTGGCTGGCGCACTCCCATATCTGCCCGGCATTCGCCAGCCGGCTGGCCTGCCAGTCGGTCATGCGCTTGAGCTGAATCCGACCGATGACGGCCTGAACCTCGAGCATTCTCCAGTTCGTACCGAAGCTTTCATGCAACCAGCGAAAACCAGGAGGATGGTTACGTTCGTAGACAGCTTCCCAGCTTTTGCCATGATCCTTGAACGACCACATGTCCGACCACAACTTACGATCGTTGGTTGTGACCATTCCGCCCTCGCCACCTGTGGTCATGATCTTGTCCTGACAAAAGGACCAGGCAGAGATATGGCCAATTGACCCCACCGGGCGCCCCTTGTAACGGGCGCCATGGGCCTGGGCACAATCTTCGATCACTTTAAGGTCGAATTCCTCGGCCAGGGCCATGATCGGATCCATATCGCAAGGCCAGCCAGCCAAATGCACACAGATTACGGCCCGGGTGCGAGGAGTCAGTACAGCGCGGATAGTCTGCGCGTTGAAGTTTTGCGAATCGCGATCCACATCGGCAAAAACCGGAACAGCCCCGGCATTCACAATGCTCGAGACGGAAGCAAGAAACGTGCGTGAGGTGACAATCACTTCATCGCCAGCACCGATACCCAACGCCTTCAAGGCAAGGTCCAGGGCAACCGTTCCGTTAGCCAGGCCGATGGCGTATTCGGTGCCCGCCCATGCAGCGAACTCCTTCTCAAACTCACGCCCCTGTGTACCAGTCCAGTAGTTGACCTTATTGGACAGAATCACATCACGTACGGCGTCAGCTTCCTCTTCAGTAAAAGAAGGCCAAGGAGAAAATGGTGAATTCAACACAACCAGTACCCGTCAGTTTTCATTCGAAAATATGAAAGACTCGTCACTACGAGCCCCGTTGCAATTCGCTCAATCCGCTGTTCGCGAGGCGCCTATATTTCAAGAACCGTCCAGGCAAGGCGGCTCATGGCTTGGAACCTGTGAACTTCGGCGCGGTAGCTTCGCCTTCGGCACTGATACCGTCACGCACCAGAACTTTCTTGATTGTCAGGAAAATCACCTTCATATCCAGCCAAAAAGACTGATTGTCGACGTACCAGGTATCCAGCTTGAACTTTTCTTCCCATTCAATTGCGTTCCGACCGTTGATCTGCGCCCAACCGCTGACGCCAGGGCGAACCTCATGACGACGATATTGCTCGACGCTGTAGAGAGGCAAGTATTCCATCAGTAACGGTCGTGGACCTACCAGGCTCATATCGCCCTTGACCACATTCCACAATTCAGGCAATTCATCCAGGCTACTGGAGCGCAGAAAGCTGCCAAAGGCTGTCATGCGCTGGGAGTCCGGTAAAGGCTCACCATTTGCATCATGAGCATCTCGCATCGTACGGAACTTGATCATTTCGAAAGGCTTGCCGTTCCGACCTGGTCGTACCTGGCGAAACAAGACGGGAGAGCCCAACTTCTTGCGAATGTTCCAGGCAATAATTGCTATGACCGGCGAAAGCAGAATTAGTCCAAGCAACGACGCAAATAAATCAAATCCACGCTTGATCATCTAACACCACCCTCCAGCCAATCTACAAACCGGTCAGCCAATTTACGCCGGTCAAACTCTCTGACCGCCAATTCTCTGCCTCGTGCGCCCTTCGCCCGCAGCTCGTCACGGTCATCTGCCGCCTGTATCAAAGCATCTGCGAAAAGCGCAGCATCATCTGCAGGTACGACAAAACCGCAGTTCTCGGTGGAAATCATCTCGGCGAGCCAGCCCGGGTAGTTATTTAAAACAGGCAACCCTGACGCGATATAGTCGAAAAACTTGTTAGGCGACGTTCCGTAGTAAAAGGCCGGTACGTTTGCCAATATCTGCAGCCCCAGGTCCGCGCTGGCCATCAAACCGGACAACCGGGCCTTGTTCACCGGGGCATGAAATATCACATTGTCCAGCTGTTCTTCCGCTGCACGCTTCTGAAGCGCGGGCTTGAGCTTGCCCTGCCCGATCAAAACCAGCCGGATATCATCGCGCTTTCGCAGTTTAAGCTCTCGAGCCGCATCGAGCACCGCGTCCAGCTTGTTGGCCACTCCATGAGTACCCGCGAAGACCGCTACCAGATGGCTTTTATCCACTCCTGCCGGCAACCATGGCTCAGCAGGCGTGTTGAAAATATCAAGGTCACAACCGTTTGGGATCATTTCGATTCGGTCACGCGCCACACCGCGGTGCGCAATGCCATCCACAATACCTGGCGACAACCCGATGAGTCGGTGAGCCGAGCGATAACTCGCCCACTCAAGAAAAGACATGGCGGCAAGGATCAATGGATTACGAATGACGCCCATCGCTTTCGGCAGTTCGGGCCAGAGATCCCGGACCTCAAATACAAACGGCTTATTACGAAACCACCGGGCGAATATCCCGGGGATACCGGCTGTCAATGGCGTGGTGGTCGCGAAAACCAGATCGTAGCGCTCGGTTAGCGCAATCCCGATACTGCGCACTGCAAACTTTAAAAAGCTGAGCGCTCGAACGAACAGGCCATCGCTGTTGGAGTACGCCAGGTCAAATTCGATGATCTCGATACCGTCGACGGTACCTTTGCGTTTTCCACCAACGAAAGGGCTCTCCAGCCCCGTTTCGCCGCCACCATAGCTGCCACAGACCATGGTTACCTGGTGCCCTCTCGCAACCAGACGACGGGCCATCTCATAGGACCGGATTCCGATTGTTCCTTTCGGAGTAGAAAAATGCTGATGAAAATAAAGGACTTTCATGTCTACCAGTGATACTCCGTAGTCAAAACGCCCGCCGAAGTCACCTCAACCTCAAGCACCGGCACTTCAGTTTTTTGTAAGTAGTAACGAGACTCCCAACCCTGGACGAGCGCTCGTCGCACGATAGGCATGCTGCCTGCAACCGACAATCGATGGGAGCCGTTGGTCAGGACGTCGCCCTCAAGCCGCCAGTCCCCCGGCTGCAAACGCCAGCGTAGAACTGCACGATCCTTGAATCCGCTAAATTCATCCCTGACCAGCATGCCGGTGTCGCTCAGGCTCACATGCCGCTTATGACGGACGCCGTTACCGTCGATATACGTGGCGCCGCAGGCGCTTGTTCCAGCCTGCTCAACCAGGCTTTCGACCTGGCGCGTACGCAACCACTCCCCGAACAGAAACCGGCTGAGCCTCGGCATCTGGTCTCGCCCATCGAGTTGAAGGGTGTTGTGGCTGGCGGTACCCGGAAAATAACTCAGCCACTGGGCAGAGGTGTTGTAGCTGAAGGTACCTGCATCCCGGAGCAGGTTAATGCCTGCACGCCATAGATCCACATGCAGGGCATCGGCCTGGCTGGGGCGAAACCGGAAGCGCGGGTAGCGCAATACAGCGAAGGTTTGTTCACGCCGCAACAATGCATAACCACCCTGATCAAACAGCTGGCTACCTGGACGCTCCGCTACCGCCGATGGGCCGGGCAGCAGCAGCCATTGCAGTGGCAAATCCCATTCACCTGCCGCCTCATAGGCTCTCTTTCCGGCAAACAACGCCATGGACAACTGGACCGAAGGCCTGAAGTCGCGATAGTCCGTATCCGTCAGTGGCAGCAGCCGGGCACCATCATTTGCGCCAATGTTCGGAGCATCTCCAGTGTGCTCGTCGACCAACGAAAATAACCAATGCGCGGCTGTGCGAGCCCTGAGTTGGAAAGTGGCGGAGAACGCCGGGAGCCCCAGCTTGTTTCTCCAGATTTCAACCATGGAAAATGTGTCGAGCATCACCCGATGATAATTGACGGAGTACTGGCTGAAACTGCCATCTTGCTCGATCAGCCGAGCGGCCCGGTTTTCGAGCCATTTGCGCCCCAATCGCTGCCAGCGTTCGCCCTCGGGGCAACCGCTTGAGGTCAACCAACTGCCGCCGACAAAAAGTGCAGCCGCCTCGGAAGTCCCGTGGTTATTGTCCTGAGCCATCGCATAGCTCAGCGTCGGCTCGATACGCTTGAGGTGCAGTCGGACCAGATCCACAAGCCCCGGCAACGGGTTGGCAAACTGTTCGACAATGACCGAACTCATCGCCAGGTGCAGGACACGAATGGACGCCTCCTGACCGCACTTCCAGTTCGGACCGCAATAGGGAGGATTGTTGACACACCAATCCGTCAACCAACCGTTTAACTGCGCCGTCCCTGAAGCCCCGCTAACACAGGACTTCTGGGCAAAGACCAACGTCCAGTCAAATCGCGAAGCTTCCCAGATATTCTTGATATCACCGACAGCGGCATCAAAATCAGGAATCCGCCACCATTCCCGGCCGGGATCAGGCACTCGAACTCCATTCAGCGGATTCAAATGCCAGTCAGGGGGCGCGTCCGATACCGGGCATTCCCAGAACCCGAAATACCGGACCTGGGAATCCCATTGGGACGCACATGGCAACGAGCCGGCCTGCCTCGCACTTTCCGCAAAAAACGGGCCTTGAGGAATTTCAGCCCGAAGGCGTCGGACCGGGTTCAAGCCAGTCTTGACCCCGAGCCGATACGTCAATGCACGCGCCAGATTGCCAAAACCGAGAGCTATCGCAGTTTTGGCTTTAACAAGAAGAAGGCTCATTGCTCGCGCAGAATCCGGGCAACTTCAATGCTCACGCGCGCCACTTCGAAAATCTCATCGGAAGTGATCGGCGTGACCGCCCCGTTTTGCACCGCTGCCAGGAAAGCTGCAGCGCACTCGCTTTGCCCCTTGTTCTGTTTCCAGAGATTCAGCTTGCTGAAGCCCGGCCAGCCGAACCCCTTCAACTTGCGGAAGTTATCCAGTTGCAGGACGCGTCCGGCAGCGAAAACTTCAACTCGCTCTTTTGGAAAGCTTGAAGCGCCATTGGCCAGATAGAGGATGGTGCCGAAAGAGCCATCCTCAAACCCCAGGGTGATCGCCGCTTTATCTTCCGTAATGGCAACAGCAGGCGTATCGCCCATTCTGCGGGCCTGGATCGAAACAATTTTGCTGCCCGCGAGAAAACGCATCAGGTCGATGAAATGACACGCTTCGCCAATAATGCGCCCACCGCCGACTGACGGGTCCTGGGTCCAGTGATTTGCGGGAATCGCTCCGGCATTCATCGTCATGATGAAAGACTTGGGCTCTTTTACAGCCGAGAGCAACGCCTTCATCTTTTGCACCTGCGGCGAAAAGCGTCGATTGAACCCCACCATCAAATGTGGCTTGAGCCCTTGTTCGACAGCCTTTCGATAGGCCTCTTCAACCGTTGCCAGATCCTGGGCTTCAATTGCCAATGGCTTTTCGACGAACACATGTTTACCCGCCTCCAGCGCTTGCGCGACAAAACGGGCATGGCTGTCGTGCCGGGTGACAATTGCAACAGTGTTGATCGTGCTCTCGCCAAGCATCGCACTGATATCAGTCGAGGCTTGTGCAAATCCGGCCTTGCTGCCGTGTATTACACCGTTGATGCCACCGGCAGTCACAATCGTATGGAACTGAGCCCCTGCGGCCTTGAATGCCGGTATCAGCATTCTTGATGCATAGTTTCCTGCACCGATGAAGCCCACCACGGGTTTGACCGGGTCGAAACTGGCTACCGCACCAGGTGCCAGCACCACTTCCTTGATGTTTCGCTCGGTCTCTTCCGAGGTGTACTGAAGAATGATGCCCAGCGCCGAATTATCCGTCGTAAGCGTCTGATAGGCATCCGCGGCGTCTTCGAATGCAACCCGATGGGAGATCAACGAGTTGACCTCCAATTGGCCGCTGGCGAGCATGTCCAGGACGGCTTCGAAGTTGCGCTGCTCAGTCCAGCGAACGAAGCCAATCGGGAAGTCGTTGCCTTGATCTTCGTAACTCGGATCGTAGCGCCCGGGCCCGTAAGAACATGAAACCTGGAATGTCAGTTCCTTCTCATAGAAGTCGGCTCGACTCAACTCAAGCCCGGTTACCCCTACCAGAACAATGCGCCCACGCTTACGGCACATGTGTGCCGCCTGGGTGACCGGGTCGGACGACTTGGTCGACGCCGTAATGATGACGCCATCCACCCCTCTTCCGCGGCTGAATGTCATTCCCGCCGAAACAACATCTTCGCCCTTGCCGGGGTTGCAGGTTTCGGCGCCATAACTGCGAGCCAATGCCAGCTTTTGCTCATCGAAGTCAACGGCAAGTACCCGGCAGCCTTGAGCCCGCAGGAGCTGGACCGTCATCAGTCCGATCAGGCCTACGCCGGTGACTACAAAGGTTTCCCCCAATGTCGGCTGAGCCAGACGAATGCCCTGCAAGCCGATGCTGGCAAGCACGGTAAACGAAGCGGCTTCGTCGCTGACCGAGTCCGGAATCAAGGCACACAGATTCTTGGGAACAACAACGATATCGGCATGAGGACCATTGGAAACCACACGGTCGCCCGGCTTGAACCCGGACACATCATTGCCCACGGCACCCACAACACCCACGTTGCAGTATCCAAGCGGCAACGGCTGCGCAAGCTTCGAGCGAACGGCTTCCACCGTTGTCGCCAAGCCATCGGTCTGGACCTTTTGCAGAACCATGCGGACCTTGTCAGGTTGCTGGCGAGCTTTTTCCAACCAGTTGGCACGGCCAAACCCTACCAGCATGCGTTCCGTGCCGGCAGAAATCAGCGTATTGGTTGTATGGATCTTTAGCGTGCCACTACGAACGGCGGGAGCGGGTGCATTAACCAATGACGTCTCACCGCTAGCCATGTTCTGAACAACCTGCTTCATGCATTCACACCAATAAAGTTAAAAATTCACTCATCACTGAGAAACTTGTATAGAGCTATGTATCCTACCATCGGATAAGGCCGCGGCGTCGCCGCCCACTCAACCGTCGAGGGCGAAATCGCCGTCCAGATACTGTTTGCACCAGAGTTCCATGCAAACGATGCCGAACAACGTATAAGCAGCGTCTATCCGGCCTGAACGATCTGCTTCGATCAGATGCGCCACCGCCTTGGGATCGAATATCCCCCTTTTCAGCAGGGATGCAGGAGAAAGCACCTCATCGACCAAAGGCTTCAGGCGTCCTTGCAACCAGTTGCGAAGCGGTACGCCGAAGCCCGTCTTGGGCCGGTAGATGACGTCGTGAGGCAGATAGGGTTCCATGGCCTTCTTGAAAATCCATTTCCCTTCCCGGCCTTTTTGCTTGATATCCGATGGCAGTGAGCCAGCCAGGCGGACCAGGTCAAGATCCAGCAGCGGCACACGCACTTCAACGCCCGTCGCCATACCCATCTTGTCGGTGTAGTTGAGATTGTGATCGGTGAGAAAATGCTTGCACTCCAGGGTGAGCATTTTATCAAGGGGCGTGGCATCCGAAGGCAGCCGCGAAAGTGTTTCTCGCATCGGCGCAAACAGATCATCGGCCGCCAGCTGGCGTCGCAAGTCTGGCGCCAACAGGCCATACGCCTGTTCAGGTTCAAGCCAGAGGAAATAACTGATCAAGCGATCATCAGCAGGCAAGTCCGCATAGCGAAAAGCCTTCCCGAGACGACGAGACAGCGGAGAGGATGCAGGAAGCAGGTTTGAACTGCTGGCCAAAACCGAACGCAGCGGTCGAGGCATTCCGCCCCACCAACGCTCTTGCGCCAACGCGAAATGACGACGATAGCCCGTGAAAATGTCATCTCCCCCGGCACCCGACAGCAGAACCTTGATGCCGTTCTGGCTTGCCAGTTCCGAGATGAACAACGCATTCAGCGCCGCCGGATCCGGCGTAGGTTCATCGAGCAGATAAACCATTTCAGGCAGACGATCCATCATCTCATCGCCGACGCCTACGACATGCAGGTCGACATCCAGATGCTTGGCAACGCGCTGTGCGTACGGAAGGTCATCGGCGAACCCCTCGTTCGCAGTGGAGCCGTTGTCTACACGGATACTGAAGCACTGCAACCGCCCCTTATCGCGCATTTCCTGCGCTGCAAACGCGACGATGGCACTGGAGTCCAAGCCGCCTGACAAGAATGAACCCAAGGGTACGTCGGACACCAACTGACGCTGGACGGCAGTCCTGACGGCATCGGCGACATCAACAGCGACATCAGCAACCGTTTTTGTCAGGGGTTTCTCGGAAATCGGCAGTTCGTAGTAAAACCAACTCTTCTCGATATGCCCATTACGGACGCATAACGCTTGGCCAGGTAAAACCTTTTTGATATCCCGCACGATCGTCCGATCACCCGGCGACCAGAGAAAACCAAGGTGCGCGAGTACGGCTTGCGGGTCGATTTCAGTTTTACTGAAGCCGCCTCGGATCAAGCCCTTCATTTCACTTGAAAATGCAAAACAACCATCACTGGAATGGATATAGAGGGGTTTGACGCCCATCTGATCTCGAGCCACCCAAAGCGTTTCGGTGTCGCGTTCCCAGAATACGACCGCGAAAATCCCGTTCAAACGGTTTAAACACTCAATCCCATAACGACAGAACAGTGCGAGCAATACTTCGGAGTCGGACTGGCTGGAAAAATGATCCCCCGCCGCTTCGAGATGAGCCCTTAACTCCCGAAAGTTATAGATTTCACCGTTAAACACCATGACCACTCGCCCATCGGCAGAGACCATGGGTTGATGACCGGCGGAAGTGGTATCGAGAATGGAAAGGCGCACCTGGCCCAACCATACACCAACGTCGGTATCGGCCCAGACGCCTTGATCATCAGGCCCACGACGTCGAATAAACGAAAGCGCTGAAGAGAAGTCAATAGATTCCCGCGTTC
This sequence comes from Pseudomonas sp. IPO3774, assembly GCF_013386835.1. Taxonomy (NCBI): domain Bacteria; kingdom Pseudomonadati; phylum Pseudomonadota; class Gammaproteobacteria; order Pseudomonadales; family Pseudomonadaceae; genus Pseudomonas; species Pseudomonas sp. IPO3774. The sequence continues at coordinate 209,617 of NZ_JACAQY010000014.1, read as the reverse complement.
CGTTGTGAATGTAGCCCAAAATTCCGCACATATCAGTTTCTCTAGATTGGGTTATTGACTGGCTCTTCGCGCTTTGAGCTCAAGAATAAAAAAGGAAGCGATATAGACGCCATGAGAAGAACGACCGAAGCCAGTTCCCCACGAAAAAAATGAAGCATGGATGCGACTGCCAATGCATAGATACCCAATGCTCTATCACTTTTAGGGTTATAGACGACTGCGCCATAAAGCCGCCCACCTATAAGCCCGATAAAAAAGCCGCCGAACAATACGCCTAAGGTGCCAAAATTCATATAAATCTCGCCAAATATGCCCGGCGGCAATGTCGTTCCTTCCGTGAGCCATTTATCTGGCCAAAAAGCACTTGTAAATACGCCGGCAGTGGTAAGCGGCTTGTCAGGAAAAAGCCCCGAAGGTAACAAGATCAATACGACCATCAGCAGCATTGAACCGTTTTGCCACTCTAGCTTCTGTGGCATAGCGTCTATGAGCACGGTCATTGTTTGCAACTGCATCAGATTACCCGTGAACTGTATCGCTAAAAAATGAACAAACGATAAAAAGACACCTTGATTTTCGTCGACAAAATAAAACTTACCTGTTGCGAGATACTCTTGCTTAAACAAGTGGTAAGCCATCAGAGAAACAAACATTACTGCGCCGAGCACAGCACCTTTTACGAGGTTGACACGCTTGACACGATAGTGCCGGACTATAATCAACGACAATATGATAATGAAGATTGTTGACTTCTGCCCTTGAAGCGCGCAAATAAATAACCCGCCCAAAAAGTACAGCCAGAAACAAAAACGCTCGGCACGTGATTTTTTTCCACTACGCGTCAAACGTATGAACCAGGCAAGCGAGACAGAAAGCATCAGGTTTTCCAGAAGAAACAGGCCGTTTAACCCTGCAAACGCCCTTATCCGATCACTGGCGCCATGAAGCAAACCGGATATCCCCCCCAGAATAAAAAGGATAGTTAAAAATCCTAGCAACGCCACCAAGGTAAATATAACTGCCCTTTGAAAAAAAATCCTTGAGCTTACGATTTTGCGAGTTCTACCGGGAAAACTAAGATAAGTTTTTCGCCCCAGCCAGCACCCCATCAAAACGAAAATCAACGTCCCGGCATACAGTAAAACTGCATAACCTATAGAGCTGTCCTTATCGAAAAAAGGATACTCCCAATATTGAGTAAACCCGTCAAACCCCATGATAAAGGGATACAGAGGGACGATGACACCTGCGAACCATATAACCAGAAAGAAAAAACCAAAACTAAAACAATCGAAAACCCCTTTCCCTGGTTTGGGTAACAAGCCCTCTTGCTCTGTATATTTATTTTCCAACGTTTTCACCTCTTGGATCATAATTCAGCGAGGCGGGCTCTCACCGCAACCAGGAGAAGTACTGAGGATAACGCAGCACCAACGAAATATCCCAGGACTCCAGACCAAGCACCCAAAATGGGGATACCTACGTATAGAATCAAAAAAACAAACAAGCCTTCGACGATATTGGTTTTGAGGCTCAAACCAAAAATACGCAACGCGACCAGTAGCGTACCGCTCGTAAGTGCAACGGCCTTCAACGGCAGGGTCAATGCCAGCACAATTACATAGATGGCGGTCTGCTTATAAGCACCACCAACAAACAACGCCCACACTGTAGAGACTGAAATTAGCAACAGTGCAACCGTAGACGAAATCTTCAACATGCTTTTGGAAAGTGCGTGATACCTGTCGCGGAGCTCACTTTTATTATTGATTACTTCTACCAAGTCCGGCAACGCCCTTTGCGCAATTATTGCCAACGGAAGTAAACCAAGTATGAGACTCAATATGGCAATACCAAAAAATCCAATTTCATCAGCTTTTACATGATAGGCGGTCAACATCAAAACAGGCAAACTGTCCACTAACAAACGAACAAATAGACCTGCATTGTTAATCGCCCCGGACTTGGCGCTAGCCACCAATCCGCTGCGATTCACACAACGGAAATCCAACGCCAGCACAATATGAGCTCGTAGCTTCCACCATATCGCAGCAAGACAGGAAAACTCTCCAATGTAACGAGCGACCATCCACCCTTTGATGCCAAACAGTTTCGTCAATACAACATGCATAATAACGCCAATGGACGTAACCAGCATCAGCACGAAATAAATTTCGCGCATTGCCTTCGCACCTTGGGCAAATCCCGTAGTCACACGAAGCAGATTAGTTAGCAGGACCAGGCCACAGGCATTAAAAACATATGAACTGATCACTGAAGTGAATAAAAACTCATGCGCTATATATACCCCTGAGATCACTACACCTGAAGCCATCGCAACTAACAAAAAAACCTGGCGAAGCACTTCACTTTGGTGAAAAACACCATTGCTCGCCGCGGTGTCGCGGATAGCGATACTCTGCATGCCCAAGCTGCCCGCAAGTACCACCAGTGCGATAATTGTTTCCAGCGAGCGCACCGTACCGACCACTGAAGGATCAACCCAAGGCGTGATTAAAAACTGACTTATTATTACGCCACCCTGAATACAGGCCGTAATAACAATAAGCTGCAAAAGCTTTGAGTTCTCAAACATGCCGATCAGACGATTCAACACACGGTACCGCCATCAACCTTTATAAATATTCTCAACGACGCTCTCATTTATTTCACCGGTGATAAGGAATCCAGAACACTCTTAAGCGCCACACGACGGGCCGCGATGGAATAATTCGAGGAAATCCACTGATGCCTGGCTTTGGCGTCTTCAGCACAAACCGGTGTCGCCACAACTGCCGCCATGGCCGCTGCAATTTCCTCCTGGCTATCTGGCTGAACCCAGTAAGCGAAGTCGCCTGCGACTTCCGGCACCGCGCCCCGTGGCGAGGTGATTACCCGCGCGCCACACGCCAGCGCTTCGCCGATCGCATGTCCAAAACCTTCATAGAGTGTCGGTTGAACATAAGCCAGGCAATTCCTGTAATGATGCAATTTCTCCTCATCGGAAATCATCCCGACAAACTCCACCTTGTCTGCTACACCCAGGCGCTGCGCCAAATCTTTTAGTTCCTGCAGGTAATCGCCGTGCTTACCAGCAACGACAAGTCGAAGATGACTTGAATGAGACGAAACTTTTGCGAACGCTTCTATCGTCGGAATGAGTCCCTTACGAATGGCGTTTGTACGACTTGTCCAGGTCACTGTAAAAAAATAATCCGATTCGACCGCTGAAAGCTCGCCAGGAGAATAGTAATCCGTATCAATCGCCAGCGTCGCGTACACCGGGTTCCTAACCGGCAGGTTAGATGTAACCTCTTCACACTCGGAGCGTGAGATAAACAAGTTTCGATCGGCTAATAACAACGAGGTGCGCAGTACCGCCTTCTGCCATAATGGGCGATCCAGATAGCAAAGACCCGGAATTTCCTTCCTGCAGGTGGAGTAGTCAAAAGCGCCAGTTACGATCACCGGACGACGACGTAGCTTTCCGGCGAGCAACGGAAATGGTGAATGCCCCCACCACCAGCAAAAATAGAGATCGGCCTTCCAATCTAGAGTGCCCGGCGTCCCAGACAGAACGACTTCGTGTCCGAGCTCCTTGAGAATTCGAATATCAACCCGATAAAACTCAACTTTATCAAACATCTCGCGCCAATTAGCGTGAGCGGACATATTAGCAAAAAAACATATACGCACAGTGCACCAACCCGTTACTTGCCAACCGTATTAAACACGTGCCTTCTGCTGATACATTGACAGCAATGTATCGTGCAAACTAGGCACATTAATTTCACCTACCACATCAAAGAGCTTGGCCGGACTACCATAAAGCTCTTTAACTTCATCTTCCCTGACAAAGGCAGGATCAACTGTTATCGTTGGCCGATAACCTGCAATCTGTTCCATTTCATCAATCACGCTCAGTAAGGAAATGCTGCGCCCCGAGCAGATATTTATAAACTCACCACGTTGATTGGACGTCAACAGCCTTGAATAGGCCTCCACCACAAAACCGACATCAGACAAGTCGCGGGATACATCCAGATTGCCCAATCTGAGCTCCTTTTCTCCACGGGCAAATGCGCCCACGATCTTGGAGAAAACGAATGACTCCGACTGGCCGGGTCCAGTGTAATTGAATGGCCGTACCACCAATATAGGCATACGAGAAAACCACTTGCGGACAAGGGCCTCCATCGTCAGCTTGCTCAGTGCGTAATGATTAACGGGCTGCGGTTCACTGCTTTCTGAAATGGGCGATGAAATAGCGTTCCCGTAAATGTTTGCACTGCTCGCAATGATGATTTTTTCAACGACCACCTCAGCCTCCTTAATCGCATTAAGAAGGCTTTCTGTACCCAATACATTGACTCGGTAATATGACAAGGCATCGCTGCTGGTGACATGCGCCAGCGCGGCCAAGTGAATAACATGGGTGGGCTGAACCTGTTTTATCCAACCACTGAGTCGCGCCGTGTCATTCAGGTCCGCATCCAAGTGGTCAAACTCACAGGCCAGGCGCTCCCCACCAAGGCCGGCAACCCGCCAGCCGGCCTTGGTGAGGCTTTGCGCCAAATGCTTTCCAGTAAAACCCGAGAGCCCTGTAATCAGTACTGTCCGATCTTTACTTTGAAGTGCCATTGCGAACCCTTCTCAAGTCAGCTTCAACCATCAGCTGGCACAGTTGCTCCAGCGTCGTTTCTGGTTTCCAGCCTAACCGCTCTTTTGCAAACGAAGCGTCGCCAATCAACAACTCGACTTCCGCGGGTCGATAGAAGCGTGGGTTAACTTTTACCCGGGTGATGCCGGTACGACGGTCAACGCCGAATTCGTTCTCGCCACTTCCAGACCAATCGATATCAACCCCTACGGCCTTGAAGCTCATGGCAACAAAATCACGAACGGTTTCAGTACGGTTAGTAGCAAGCACAAATGTTTCCGGTGTGTCGATCTGCAACATCCGGTGCATGCCATCTACATACTCTTTAGCGAAACCCCAGTCTCGCTTGGCATCCATGTTTCCGAGTTCCAGCACTTGCTGCTCGCCCATTTCGATACTGGCTACAGCATCGGTAATTTTACGAGTAACAAACTCTTTTCCTCGCAGCGGAGACTCATGATTGAACAGAATGCCGCTGGTGGCAAAAATATCATATGATTCGCGATAGTTGATGGTTGTCCAATGCGCAAACAACTTCGCAACACCATAAGGGCTGCGTGGGTAGAAAGGCGTGCTTTCAGATTGAGGAACAGCCTGTACCAGCCCAAACATTTCAGATGTCGAAGCTTGATAGAAACGAATCTTCGGATTTACTATTCGGATCGCTTCGAGCAAATTAAGCGCACCGACTCCGGTAATCTGCGCGGTAGTAATTGGCTGATCGAAGGAAACGCCTACGAAGCTTTGAGCCGCCAGGTTATAAACCTCGTCCGGGGCGCAATTCTGAATTAAACGAATAGTTCCGGAGAGATCAGTCAAATCAAATTCGACAAGATGAAGATCATCATGCCCAAAAACATCAAGTTCCTCTAATCGCCAGAAACTTACAGAACTTGTGCGGCGATAGGCGCCATAGACCTTATAACCCTTGGACAGCAGCAGTTCGACAAGGTAAGCCCCATCCTGACCTGTAACACCAGTAACCAGCGCATGCTTCTGCATCTGTACAACTCCTAAAAATTTAAGCCTTAAACACGTCCATAGGTATCGTCAAATCGAACAATATCATCCTCACCCAAGTACGTTCCCGACTGCACCTCTATGATCTCAAGAGGAATGGTGCCAGGATTGGAAAGGCGATGAACATGGCCAATAGGGATATATGTACTCTGGTTTTCGTTCAGCTGGAAAACACGATCTTCACAGGTGACTTCAGCGGTGCCAGACACAACAATCCAATGCTCCGCCCGATGGTAATGCTTCTGCAAACTCAAGGTTGCTTTCGGCTTCACCAATATCCGCTTCACCTGAAAGCGTGAGCCCGAATCTATGCTGTCGTACCAGCCCCACGGGCGATGAACACGACGATGAAGCTTTGATTCTGGCCTGGCCTTGATATTCAACGCTTCGACAATAGCCTTCACACCCTGGCTACGATCTTTATCCGCAACCAATACGGCATCAGGCGTTTCGACGATAACAATATTTTCAAGCCCCACGGCCGTTACCAAACGGTGAGAGGCGTAAACCAATGTATTGGAGCTGGAGTCTATTATTACGTCGCCATGGGTAGCGTTTTGTTTTTCGTCCTTTTCACTCGAACGCCAAACAGCATCCCATGCTCCCAGGTCAGACCAACCGGCATCCATCGTGAGCATTTTCAACGTCAGGCCAGCTGAAGGCGTTTTCGCGCAATGCTCGATCACGGCATAGTCAATCGACTCAGGCGGTATCAGGGAAAACGCGTCAAGTTGTGGTCGAATAAACCCATTATCTTCAACTCGGCCCTTCCACGCGGCCTCAGTGGCATCGAAGATGTCACTTCTGAACGCGCCCAGTGCTTTCAACCAGACTGACGCGCGCAGCACAAAAATACCGCTATTCCAGAAATAGCTTCCATCTTCCAGGTATTTTTCTGCGGTTGTCCGCTCAGGCTTTTCAACAAACGCATCCACCCTCTTGACGGTAGAGGGATCTGCCGAGTGGATATAACCATAACCCGTCTCAGGGCGATCAGGCGTAATCCCCAAGATCACAATGCTGCCGTCTTTCGCAACATCGACCGCTTTACTGACCGTGTCAGTAAAAGCTTGAATATCGAGAATCATCTGGTCGGCCGGGACAACGACCAGAACCGGGTCAATCTCCTCTCCCACCTCATCGCGCGCATAAAGCGCCGCCAACGTAAGCGCAGGGGCCGTATTGCGTCCTACCGGTTCAAGAATGACAACAGCTTTAGAAACGTTCATTTCCCGGATCTGGTCGAGACACAGGAAACGATGCTCATCGTTGGCAACGATGCATGGAGCCAATAAATCCGAGCCTTGACCGTCAATCTTCAACAGTCGGGCAATCGCCTGCTGAAACAACGTCTCCCGCCCCGAAATTGCCAGAAACTGCTTCGGGTAAAGAGTTCTGCTAAGCGGCCAGAGTCTCGTTCCCGAGCCTCCAGACATAATAACCGGAAGAATTTTCATACAAGCCAGATTCCCCGGGTATCAACAATCCGGCGACCCTCGAGAAGTGAAGAAGAAACACTTTTGAATGGCTTGTGATCCACCAGTAACAACAAGACATCCGCGCGCTCAAACGCTTCTTCTATTGTGCACAACTCAGCGTTCGGCAACGTCGCAGGCAGAGAATCAATATTAGGTTCTACGACAATAACCTTCCCGGCGTGCCGGCTTGAGATATTTTTCGTAATTTCCAGAGATGGACTTTCCCGCAGGTCATCAATATCAGGTTTGAATGCCAGGCCGAAGCACGCGATAACAATGTCTTTTTCCGACTTCCCGGGGTGACTCGACAGATGATCGGCCACAGCAGCATCAACTTTCTCCATAACCCACGACGGTTTTGAGTCATTGACTTCGCGTGCAGTTTGGATCAGTTTCGCCTGGCCTTCAGCCTGACTCACGATGAACCAAGGGTCGACGGCGATGCAATGCCCACCCACGCCAGGTCCTGGTTGGAGGATATTGACGCGAGGGTGCCGGTTGGCGAGCTTGATAAGCTCCCACACATCGACATCGAACTTATCGCATATCATCGACAATTCGTTCGCGAAGGCAATATTCACATCGCGAAAGCTGTTCTCGGTCAACTTGCACATTTCTGCTGTTCGGGCGTTGGTGATAATGCACTCGCCCTCCACAAACAATTTGTACAGACGTGTGGCGGCTTCTGAGCACTTGGGTGTCATCCCGCCGATGACGCGATCATTCTGTACCAACTCGCGCAACACGTGACCGGGAAGCACGCGCTCAGGGCAGTGAGCCACGCGAATGTCCGACGCCTCGCCATGGGTCTGCGGGAACGTCAGGTCAGGGCGTGCTTCAGCCAGCCATGCCGACATCTTTTCAGTCGCACCCACGGGAGAAGTGGACTCGAGGATGACCAGATCACCCTTTTTCAATACTGGCGCAATGGATTTGCTTGCGGACTCAATGTAAGAAAGGTCCGGAGCATGACCATCCTTGAAAGGAGTGGGCACCGCAATCAAGAAGGCGTCCGCCGGCTCAGGTCGTGTACTGGCGCGCAGATACCCCTCGGTCACGGCCGCGTGCACGACTATGTCCAAATCAGGCTCAACGATATGAATCTGTCCGCCGTTGATCGTATCGACGGCCTTTTGATTAACGTCGACACCAATGACCTTTAACTTTCGCGCAGCAAAAACGGCTGCGGTTGGCAAACCTATATAGCCCAAACCAATTACAGAAATAGTGGAAAAATCCATGACCAAACCTTAATTTTTGAAAGTGGCTAGAGCATTAACAATACGCATGCAGGCGTGACCGTCACCATAAGGATTATGAGCAACGCTCATCTCCTCGTAAGCCTTTTGATCAAGTAAAAGCTCACGCAAGTGGTGAACTATCTTGTCCTTCTCTGTACCGACCAATCTGACGGTACCCGCCTCAATCGCCTCAGGCCGCTCGGTAGTGTCCCGCATGACCAGCACGGGCTTGCCCAAAGAAGGTGCCTCTTCCTGCACACCACCGGAGTCCGTCAGAATCAAGTACGACCGATTCATCAAATAGACAAAAGGTAGATAATCCAATGGTTCGATGAGGTGAATATTTTTTATACCAGCCAACAAACGGTTGACCGGTTCACGGACATTTGGATTCAAATGAACGGGGTACACGATCTCCACGTCATCAAACTCATGGGCAATCGAAGCCAACGAACTGCAGATCCTTTCGAATCCATCGCCGAAGCTTTCACGCCGATGCCCTGTCACAAGGATGACGCGGCGTTGAGCAGGTAAAAATGCGAACTGCTCGGAGAACTTCTGTTTTAACTGGTCATTGGTCTCGAGCTTCTGTACGACCTCAAGCAGAGCGTCGATTACAGTATTCCCAGTCACATGAATCGCGTCAGGTGACACCCCTTCACGCAGTAAATTCTGTTGCGATCGTTCAGTAGGAGCGAAGTGAAGAAGCGCGAGTGCTCCCGTCAACTTTCGATTGGCCTCTTCCGGCCAGGGAGAATATAAATTTCCGGTGCGAAGCCCAGCTTCGATATGAGCCACAGGAATTTGCTGATAGTACGCCGCCAATGTAGTTGCAAAGGTCGTAGCGGTATCACCATGCACCAAGACAATATCCGGCCGATAAGTCCGGAAGACCTCTTTCATTCCCTGAAGAATACCAGTTGTCACGTCGGTAAGGTCTTGACCCGACTTCATGATATTAAGATCAAAGTCAGGTTCAAGTTTAAATAACTCTAACACTTGATCCAGCATTTCACGGTGTTGACCCGTGACGCAGATTTTGGCCTCAAAACGCTCATCTGCATTCAACGCTAAAGCTAATGGAGCCATTTTTATAGCTTCCGGTCGCGTACCGAAAACACTCAAGATCTTTAAAGTCATTAGATTACCAACGATTCCATATCATTATTTAGTCAGAGAATCAGTCTGGAAACCAGCAACGCTGCCATGCCCCTGCCTGACCTACCGATTACGCGCAAGCGAGTTTTCGCCGCTCCAACTGCAACCGCCTCTGCTTTGCAGCGCAGCATATCATCAACAAGCGTGCCAACATAACGCCTGGCTGGCTCAACCACACGCCCCATGAGACCCCATCATCCCCCACTCAGTTCAGGACAGGACAACGTTTTACCGCACCATTGCGGTGAGTCGCTTCACCGCAATGGTGCGTCGCAACCTCTCATTGAAATTGGGCTTTTGGTTATTGCCCCACAGGAACCCGACTTATCCGAGATCGCAATTGGGCCCACGCCCGACTGTGCCATGCAGCTCGTTGCTAATCGCCAGCGCACTCTGCACGACCGACCTGGCCGAACGGGACGCCCTTATCAAATTCCGAACCAATACTAGCCATAAGCCATTAACCTGGAGACCGCACATAAAAATCCACATCAAACCGTATTAGGCGGTGCACCATCAACTATTAAACCAACAATACAAACCTGTGCAGGACGCTTGACGCCCGCACAAGTAAACAAAGATCAAATGCCGAAACGCCATGAAGACTCGACGCAAAGTCTTAGTAACTTTTGATAGCCGAGAAACCACCCAGGAATGCCCCTCGGCGGTTCACAGTTGCGCAAGCACGTAATGCAGGTTCCGTATGAAAGCAAGAAATACGGCCCCGAGGGGAAAACGCGTGAAGCCAAAAGCTTCACGGCCTTGGAGTTATTTTCGGTTTAACTTATTGCCAGGCTCTTGTTGCCGATCCAACTGAGCGACCGAATGGAGAAGTGAGCCTGCCGGCTCGTGCCCATCGCGTTCTGCATTGTCGCGAACAGCACGTAACCCCTGCCTGACCAACGCAATACCAATCGCGACAATCGCCCCCAGGAGCAGGCCAAGAAAAATGATCAATGGACGATTCGGACTCGACGGAACCAACGGCTCAAGGGCCTGCTGGTCAATACTCACCAGCCGCAGCTTCGCCAGGTCGATATTCAGGCTACTCAAACGGAAAATTTCTGTTCTCAACGGTTGAACGCCCGCAAGAAAGATATCTTCATTTTTTCGAGCATCCAGGACCTCAATCTCTCGGTTGGATGCGAGCAACTGAAGTTCCTTGGCGATTTGAGCGATGCGCGACTCGGTAAAATCATCCGACTTGCGTGACTGCAATGCAGCAAGCTCAGCCTTAAGCGCATCTACCCCCATAAAATAAAGTGGGATCTGCTGGTTGTTCACCTCCGTACGCATCACGCTACCAGCGTTCGTCACGGCCGATTCACCAAGTGAAGAAGGCGTAGCCGGCTTTTGAATGCCCAGGGAACGGGCAATCCCTATAGCCTCATTCAGCTGAGCAATACGGTCGCTACGCAAGGTTTTCAACTGAGAACGCAGCGCCTTCAACTCATCCTGCAATTGCGCGCGTTTCAACGAGTCAGCTTCTCGCAATGACGCTATTTTGGCTTCTTTTTCAATATCGTAGTTTGAGCGAGCCGAATCGAGCTTGCCTTTAAGCTCCCTCAAACGGTTTTTAACGATCACATTCAAATCAGCCGTGACGCGTTCGCGCTCACTTTCGATAGCGTAGTCGACAAAGCCATTAAGAATAGAGACGCCGTCGACGCCTTTCGGATACATCATCTCGAGCTTGATGTAGGAACTCAGCGAGTTTTTCTTATCTGCATCAGGAAGAATCAAACGAATAGAGTCATGATTGAACTCCTGAAAACTCTGCTCCAGAGTCTGCCCAGGACGAACAAATTTCTCGAAAAGCTTCTGATTTTTCTTGAAATAGCTCAGGCGCGTATCATAAGAGTCGAGCGCTGCGCCCACTTTGAGGAGCGCGTCAGCCGGAGGAAGCTGATATATCTCTGATCGATTTAGCGCATCCAAATCATTAATCGCCGCAGGCCGCAAAACCGTGCTGACCTTATATACAGGGGCAGCTAAAAATGCGTAGGACGCCGCAATCAATCCCGCCCCGAGAGTGACGAAAAGCAGAAGTTTTTTTTGTTGCCAGACAGACGCGAAAAGTCGCACAAAATCAATTTCGTCGGACGATCGAACCGGGGGAGCACGGAAGCTACTACTCACAACAAAAACCTGCCTTCAAAGAGAAACTGCGGGCTCGTTATGCAGACAAGATTGTGTATTTTTATTTTAGTTATATGGCCGAAAAAACCCAGCGTCGCTGCCGGACTTTAGCGCACAAAATGCCTGTTATCGAGAACAGATTCCATTTTGCCATCTCACTGACATATTACAAGTCTTGACATATCTGTAGGAGTCTTCCTACACAGATAGGGGCAACCCTTATATAGGCCGTCCGAAAAGGGCAGAAAAGCAAATTTCGTAGCCGCGAAACAATAGTCAGTGGTATCGCCGGACTTACCACATGCCGATCACTCGACGTAACCGATGCGCACCGCACCAGAAAAATCCGACGAACGGCTCGCGAGTGACACAATAACCATTGAGCCTCTACCCACGCCTTGCGGGCATGGACTTTTGACGTCGGCCCCACCCAACGATGACACTAAACAGTGGTCCCAGCAGCATTCCAATTATCAAGGCCACGACCACAAACACCGACACCGGCATCTGCCCGGTCACCCAGCCCAGGAATGAAAGAGACGCGCCCTGCTGGTTTTCCAGCACGAACCCCAACACTGCCAGCACGACAATTAGCATAGCCAGCACCAGAACAACGCGCTTAACCCCACGCATAACCTTCTCCTACCCCAAAAACACTCAGACGCTTTCTTCTTCGTCTTCGTTCACCCGATCGCGCAATTCCTTGCCCGGCTTGAAATGAGGCACGAACTTGCCGTCAAGGCTGACGGACTGCCCGGTTTTTGGGTTGCGACCCACACGAGGCGCACGATAGTGCAGCGAGAAGCTACCAAACCCACGAATTTCAATCCGATCGCCGGTAGCCAGACATTGGGACATCTGCTCAAGCATGGTCTTGATGGCCAGCTCCACATCCTTGGATGAGAGCAGCCCTTGATGGGTGACAATTCGTTCGATCAACTCCGACTTCGTCATATTTTTCCCTTCTTTTTCAAGCAGCTAGGAAAAGCGCTTCGAAGGTTTTAGCATGACCGGAGGAATTTGAACAGCCCAAGTATTGACTTATATTCAAAGAGTTGGGGCGTAACTCGATGAGAGTTGGCATTGCGCCGCACGGCCGCTAGCCGCCGCTCAGCTTCACTGAAGCCACTCCACGGCGATCACTGCCAGATAGAGCCTGCAGGAGCCGATGCGCTGCCAGCGTGACCACAGCGCTCCACCTGCAGAACACCAAGGCGACGTTGCGCACAACACTAAATCCCAGGCACAAAAAAGGGCGACCGAAGTCGCCCTTTTTCTATGGTCTGACAGAACTTAGTTCTGCTTTTCCATTTGTGCACGCAGCAGGTCGCCCAGAGTGGTAGGACCAGCAGAAGGCTCAGAGGTAGCTGGCTTGTCGCGCAGGCTCTGGATGGCTTCTTTCTCTTCAGCATCGTCTTTCGACTTGATGGAGAGCTGGATTACGCGGCTCTTGCGGTCAACGCTGATGATCTTGGCTTCTACTTCTTCGCCTTCTTTCAGAACGTTGCGCGCGTCTTCAACGCGGTCACGGCTGATTTCGGAGGCTTTCAGAGTCGCTTCGATATCGTCGGCCAGAGTGATGATGGCGCCTTTAGCGTCAACTTCCTTCACGATGCCTTTAACGATTGCGCCTTTGTCGTTCTCTTGAACGTACTCGGAGAACGGATCGCTTTCCAGTTGCTTGATACCCAGGGAGATGCGCTCGCGCTCTGGGTCAACCGACAGGATAACGGTGTCCAGCTCGTCGCCCTTCTTGAAACGACGAACAGCTTCTTCGCCAACTTCGTTCCAGGAGATGTCGGACAGGTGAACCAGACCGTCGATGCCGCCGTCCAGACCAATGAAGATACCGAAATCGGTGATCGACTTGATGGTGCCGGAGATTTTATCGCCCTTGTTGAACTGGCCAGAGAAATCTTCCCATGGGTTAGATTTGCACTGCTTGATGCCGAGGGAGATACGACGACGCTCTTCGTCGATGTCCAGAACCATAACTTCCACTTCGTCGCCGACTTGTACGACTTTCGAAGGGTGGATGTTCTTGTTGGTCCAGTCCATTTCGGAAACGTGTACCAGGCCTTCCACGCCTTCTTCCAGCTCTGCGAAGCAGCCGTAGTCGGTCAGGTTGGTAACACGCGCGGTGACGCGAGTGCTTTCTGGGTAACGAGCCTTGATAGCGACCCATGGATCTTCGCCCAGCTGCTTCAAGCCCAGGGAGACACGGTTGCGCTCACGATCGTACTTCAGAACCTTGACATCGATCTCGTCGCCAACGTTGACGATTTCCGATGGATGCTTGATACGCTTCCAAGCCATGTCGGTAATGTGCAGCAGGCCATCGACGCCACCCAGATCGACGAATGCGCCGTAATCGGTGAGGTTCTTGACGATACCTTTGACTTGTTGGCCTTCCTGCAGGGATTCCAGCAGAGCTTCACGCTCGGCGGAGTTCTCTGCTTCCAGGACGCTGCGACGGGAAACGACAACGTTGTTGCGCTTCTGGTCGAGCTTGATGACCTTGAATTCGAGTTCCTTGCCTTCCAGGTGCGTGGTGTCGCGCACAGGACGAACGTCGACCAAAGAACCTGGCAGGAACGCACGGATGCCGTTAACGTCGACAGTGAAGCCGCCTTTAACCTTACCGTTGATAACGCCCTTGACCACTTCTTCAGCTGCGAAGGCTGCTTCGAGAACAATCCAGCATTCAGCGCGCTTGGCTTTTTCACGGGACAGCTTGGTTTCACCGAAACCGTCTTCAACCGAGTCCAGAGCAACGTGAACTTCGTCACCGACATTGATAGTCAGGTCACCAGCATCGTTGTAGAACTGTTCCAGCGGGATCAGAGCTTCAGACTTCAGACCAGCGTGAACGGTTACCCAGCGAGCTTGGTAATCGATATCAACGATAACACCGGTGATGATGGAGCCTGCCTGAAGGTTCAGGGTTTTTAGGCTTTCTTCAAAGAGTTCCGCAAAGCTTTCGCTCATTTTAATTCCTGTTGATAAGGGCGAAGAATACGCCCATCTCCGCACCCCAGACGGTGTGGGTCAGTTTCAATTAAAAGAAGCACCACAGGACTATGACTGGTCCCCTGCGGCCTTCTTGGTCACCCGGCGATATCGCGAATGGCGATCTCACTCAAGATGCGTTCCAGCACCTGCTCGATGGACAACTCCGTGGAATCCAGCTGTATGGCGTCAGCCGCCGGCTTGAGCGGGGCTACCGCACGCTGGGTATCACGCTCATCGCGTGCACGGATCTCATCTAGCAGACTCGACAGACTAACACCATCGACTTTGCCCTTCAACTGCAAGTAACGGCGACGGGCCCGCTCCTCGGCGCTGGCCGTGAGGAAAATCTTCAGCGGCGCCTCGGGAAAGACCACCGTGCCCATGTCGCGGCCATCGGCCACCAGACCCGGCGGTTCCTGGAAAGCCCGCTGGCGCTGCAGCAAAGCATCGCGCACCGCCGGCAATGCGGCGACCTGGGAAGCCCAGGAGCCGACCTGCTCGTTGCGCAGGTCGTCGGTCACATCGTCCCCTTCCAGGATGATGCGCTGGGGATGACCTTCGGTCGCCCCGACGAACTGCACGTCAAGATGCGCAGCCAGCAACTTCAGCGATTCTTCGTTGGTCAGGTCGACGCCATGGTTGCGGGCGGCAAAGGCCAGCAAGCGGTACAGCGCCCCGGAATCCAGCAGGCACCAGCCCAGGCGCTTGGCCAGGATGCCGGCGATCGTGCCCTTGCCCGAGCCACTTGGCCCGTCGATGGTAATCACCGGTGCTTTGATATTCACAATTGAGCCTCTTGGGCAACACGGATGCCGACTTGGGCACACAGTGTAAGAAAATTCGGAAAAGACGTAGCCACGTTGGCGCAGTCATGGATACGAATCGGCGCAGCCGCTCGCAGGGAAGCCACGCTGAAGGCCATGGCAATCCGGTGATCGCCATGGGCGTGGACTTCACCACCGCCGATCACGCCACCATCGATGATAATCCCATCAGGTGTCGGTTCACACTTCACGCCCAGCGCAAGCAGACCGTCGGCCATGACCTGGATCCGGTCGGACTCCTTGACCCGCAGCTCCTCTGCCCCACGCAATACCGTCCGGCCTTCGGCGCACGCCGCAGCCACGAACAACACCGGGAACTCATCGATAGCCAGCGGGACCAGGGCTTCAGGAATCTCGATCCCCTTCAACGGCGCCGCACGAACACGCAAATCAGCGACCGGCTCACCACCCACTTCCCGTTGGTTTTCCAGGGTGATGTCAGCGCCCATCAGTCGCAGGATATCGATCACGCCGGTACGGGTCGGATTGATACCCACATGTTCAAGCAACAGCTCGGAGCCTTCGGCGATTGAAGCCGCCACCAGAAAGAACGCCGAGGAGGAAATATCCCCAGGCACCTCAATATGGGTCGCGGTCAACGCATGGCCCGACTCGACCGAAGCCGTAGCGCCCACCACGTCCACCGGATACCCAAAACCACGCAACATCCGCTCGGTATGGTCGCGGGTCGGCGCCGGTTCGGTAATCGAGGTTTTACCCTCGGCATACAACCCGGCCAACAACAGGCAGGACTTGACCTGAGCGCTGGCCATCGGCAATGCGTAGGTCAGGCCCTTGAGTGCCTGGCCGCCACGAATGGTCAGCGGCGGGCGCCCTTCCGGCCCGGTCTCGATCACCGCACCCATTTCGCGCAATGGCTTGGCGACGCGATTCATCGGGCGTTTGGACAGCGAGGCGTCACCCGTCAACACACTGTCGAAGCGCTGGGCCGCCAGCAAACCGGACAACAACCGCATGGAGGTGCCGGAGTTACCGAGATAGATCGGACCTGGCGCCGGCTTCAAGCCATGCAGGCCAACCCCGTGGATGGTGACGCGCCCATGGTGCGGGCCTTCAATCACCACGCCCATGTCGCGGAACGCCTGCAAGGTCGCCAGGGCGTCCTCACCCTCCAGAAAACCTTCGACTTCAGTGACACCGTCCGCCAGAGAACCGAGCATGATCGAGCGATGGGAAATCGATTTATCCCCAGGCACGCGGATCTGCCCGCTCAAGCGGCCACCGGGACTGGCGAGAAACACCAGGTCATCCGCGTTTACTGCAGCATCCATATAGGCCCGACGCGCCAGAATCTTGCTGAAATGCTCCCGTGCCACCCGCGCACGGGTGAACACGCCCAACAACTGGTGCCCGTCGCCAGCATCGACCGCGTCGCGCAAGGCGTCGAGGTCGCTGCGGAACGTGTCCAGGGTGCGCAACACCGCATCGCGGTTGGCAAGGAAGATGTCGTGCCACATCACCGGATCACTACCGGCGATCCGGGTAAAGTCGCGGAAACCACCGGCGGCGTAGCGGAAAATCTCGAGGTTCTCGTTGCGCTTGGCCAGCGAATCCACCAGGCCAAATGCGAGCAAATGCGGCAGATGGCTGGTCGCTGCCAGCACTTCATCGTGGCGCTCGACCTGCATATGCTCGACATCCGCCCCCAGCTCGCGCCAGAGCCGATCCACCACGGCCAGTGCCGCAGGATCGGTTTCATCCAGTGGTGTCAGAATCACTTTATGGCGACGGAACAGCTGCGCATTGGACGCCTCCACCCCGCTCTGCTCGGACCCGGCAATCGGATGCCCGGGCACAAACCGTGCAGGCATGCCACCAAAGGCCAGCCGCGCCGCACGCACCACATTGCCCTTGGCACTGCCGACATCGGTCAGGATTGCCTGGCCCAGATCCATGCCGGCCAACAGCGCCAGCAACTTCTCCATGGCCAGGATCGGCACCGCCAGCTGAATGACATCCGCGCCCTGGCAGGCTACAGCGAGGTCAGCCTCGCAACGGTCCACCACACCCAACTCCACCGCCAACTTGCGCGATTGCGGGTCCAGGTCCACACCGACCACTTCGCCACACAGGCCGCTTTCCCGCAGGCCCTTCGCAAAGGAGCCGCCGATCAATCCCAGACCGACCACCACCAGGCGACCGATCATAGGTACAGCAGGTTGCAATGCAGTGACATCAACCACGAGCCAGAACCTTGGCCAGCGCTTCGAGGAAGCGGCTGTTTTCAGCAGGCAGACCGATGGTGATGCGCAGGTGGTTCGGCATGCCGTAATTGGCCACCGGACGCACGATCACACCCTCGCGCAGCAAGCCCTGGAACACAGGAGCCGCCACTTGGCCGAGGTCGACGCAGATGAAGTTGCCCTTGGACGGAATCCAGCCCAGGCCCAGCTCACGGAAGCCTTCCTGCAATTGCAGCATGCCGCTTTCGTTGAGGCGACGGCCTTCTTCCAGGTACTCGGTGTCCTGCACCGCAGCGCAAGCCGCCGCCAGCGCGAGGCTGTTGACGTTGAATGGCTGGCGCACACGGTTCAACACATCGGCCACCACCGCAGTGGACAAGCCGTAACCGACCCGCAGCGACGCCAGGCCATAAGCCTTGGAGAACGTGCGCGAGACCAGCAGGTTCGGATAAGCCGCGAGGAAGTCCAGGCCGTCCGGCAAGTCGCTGCCTTCGGCGTACTCGATGTATGCCTCGTCCAGCACCACCAGTACATGCTCCGGCACGTCCTGCAGGAAGTTATCCAGCACCTCGGCGCTGAACCAGGTGCCGGTCGGGTTGTTCGGGTTGGCGATAAACACGACACGAGTATTGTCATCGATGGCCGCCAGCATGGCTGGCAGGTCATGACCCCAGTCTCTCGCAGGAATCACACGCGCCTCGGCGCCAACGGCCTGAGTGACGATCGGATAGACCGCAAACGCGTGCTCGCTGAACACCGCGTTCAGGCCCGGCGCCAGATAGGCGCGGCCGACCAGCTCCAGAATATCGTTGGAGCCGTTACCCAGGGTCACCTGGTTGATATCAACGCGGCAGTTTTTCGCCAGCAGGGACTTGAGCTCAAAGCCGTTACCATCGGGATAACGGGTCAGTTCGGCCAGCGCCTCACGAATCGCAGCCAGTACCTTGGGGCTTGGGCCCATCGGGTTTTCGTTACTGGCCAGCTTTACGATCTTCGACGGATCCAGGTTCAACTCGCGCGCCAACTCGTCCACAGGCTTGCCCGGAACGTAAGGCGACAGTTGTTGCACGCCCGGCTGTGCCAGGGCGAGGAAGTTGCCACTCATGTTAAAGCCTCACAAAACCGCTTTCGGGTAAGAGCCCAGCACCTTGAGTGCCACGGCTTCCTGACTGATTTTCTCGAGCACACCCTTGACCAGTGGGTCGCGGTGATGGCCGACGAAGTCGATAAAGAACACATAAGTCCATTTACCGCTGCGCGAAGGACGAGTCTCGATTCGCGTCAGGTCAATCCCGTTGTCGTGGAACGGCACCAGCAGCTCATGCAGCGCGCCGGGCTTGTTGCTCATGGAGACGATGATCGATGTCTTGTCGTCGCCGGTCGGCGGCACTTCCTGGCTGCCGATCATCAGGAAGCGCGTGGAGTTATCCGGGCGATCCTCGATTTTCTCGGCCAGGCGCGTCAGCCCATACAGGCCGGCAGCCATGTCGCCGGCAATCGCCGCCGAGTTCCACTCACCCTTGACCCGCTTCGCCGCTTCGGCGTTGCTGGACACCGCCACGCGCTCCACATTCGGGTAGTGCGCGTCCAGCCACTTGCGGCACTGGGCCAGGGACTGGGCGTGGGAGTAGATGCGGCTGATGCTGTCGGTCTTGGTGTTTTCGCCCACCAGCAAGTGGTGGTGAATACGCAGCTCGACTTCGCCGCAGATCACCATGTCGTGCTCAAGAAAACTGTCGAGGGTGTGGTTGACGGCACCTTCGGTGGAGTTTTCCACCGGCACCACGCCAAAATTCACCGCCCCGGCGGCCACTTCACGGAACACTTCGTCGATCGCAGCCATCGGCTTGCTGATCACCGCGTGACCGAAGTGCTTCATGGCCGCGGCTTGAGTGAAGGTGCCTTCCGGGCCCAGGTAAGCCACTTTCAGCGGCTGCTCCAGTGCCAGGCACGACGACATGATTTCACGGAACAACCGCGCCATCTCTTCGTTGCCCAACGGGCCCTTGTTGCGTTCCATCACGCGCTTGAGCACCTGGGCTTCACGCTCCGGACGGTAGAATACCGGCACTTCGCCTTCAGCCAGGGAAGCCATCTTCACCCGTGCAACTTCCTGGGCGCACCGCGCGCGCTCACTGATCAGCTCCAGGACTTTCTCGTCCAGGCTGTCAATGCGTACGCGCAGGGCCTTGAGTTCTTGCTCAGACATTAGCCGTGTTCCTTTTCGAACTCTGCCATGTAAGCCACCAGCGCCTTGACGGCGTGGATATCGACAGCGTTATAGATGGAGGCGCGCATGCCACCTACCGAACGGTGGCCCTTGAGGTTCAACAGGCCGCGCTCGTCGGCGCCGGCGAGGAAAGGCTTGTCCAGGCGATCATCCGCCAGGCGGAACGGCACGTTCATCCACGAACGGTCGGTCAGGTTGATCGGGTTGCTGTACAGGCCGCTGGCGTCGATGAAGTCGTACAGGGTACGTTTCTTCTCTTCGTTGAGCTTGCCCATGGCAGCCACGCCGCCCTGCTCTTTCAGCCATTCGAACACCAGGCCCGACAGGTACCAGGCGAAGGCCGGCGGGGTGTTGTACATCGAGCCGTTATCGGCCGCGACCTTGTAGTT
Source organism: Pseudomonas sp. IPO3774 (assembly GCF_013386835.1). Classification (NCBI taxonomy): domain Bacteria; kingdom Pseudomonadati; phylum Pseudomonadota; class Gammaproteobacteria; order Pseudomonadales; family Pseudomonadaceae; genus Pseudomonas; species Pseudomonas sp. IPO3774. Next base: position 189,262 of record NZ_JACAQY010000014.1, on the reverse strand, counting down.
GAGCATGGTCGGGCACAGCGAACGCGCACGACCCAACAGGTCTTCACGGACGATGTTGACCAGGATGCCGCTCGGGCCGATGTTCTTCTGTGCACCGGCGTAGATCATGCCGTACTTGGACACATCGATCGGGCGCGAGAGGATGTCCGAGGACATGTCGCAGACCAGCGGGACATCACCCACTTCCGGCACCCAATCGAACTCCAGGCCGCCGATGGTTTCGTTCGCCACGTAGTGAACATAGGCCGCGTCTTTCGACAGCTTCCACTCGTTCTGACCGGGGATGGCGAAGTAGTCGTAGGGCTTGGCCGTGCCTGCCACATTGACGTGACCGTAACGGGAGGCCTCTTCAATGGCCTTCTGCCCCCAGATACCGGTGTCGATATAGTCCGCAGTGCCGTCTTCCGGCAGCAGGTTCAGCGGGATCTGGGCGAACTGCTGGCTCGCACCACCCTGCAGGAACAGCACTTTGTAATCGGACGGGATGTCCAGCAAGTCGCGCATATCCTGCTCGGCCTTGGTGGCAATGGACACGAACTCATCGCTGCGATGGCTCATTTCCATCACAGAGAGGCCTTTTCCATGCCAGTCGAGGAGTTCACCCTGCGCGCGCTGCAGGACTGCTTCAGGAAGCGCCGCGGGACCGGCACAGAAGTTATAGGCTCTCTTGCTCACATCCAATCTCTCTGATCTGGTGGGACTGCAATCAACATCCCGCAACGCGGAACCCTGTAGGAGCTGGCTTGCCAGCGATGCAAACGACTCGGTGCCTCACTTGAATCGAGTTGATGCCATCGCCGGCAAGCCGGCTCCTACAAGAGCGGCGCGGCGTCGTATTTCAAACGGGACAAACAACAAGGGGGCGAATCTTCATCCGCCCCCTGTGTGTCCGCTTATTCCTGCGGTTCTTCTTCGTCTGCGGCAGCGTCGAGTGTTGGCTCGTCGACGCCGTCATCGGCATCGCCGATCACTTGCCCCTCGAGTGCAATCCCCTCTTCACCTTCCAGCTCCTCGCCTTCGACTTCCGATGGCTCCTGGACACGCTCCAGGCCTACCAACGTTTCGTCGCTGGCCAGCTTGATCAAGGTCACGCCCTGGGTGTTACGCCCCAGGCTCGACACTTCATCAACCCGGGTACGTACCAGGGTGCCCTGGTCGGAAATCAGCATGATTTCCTCACCATCCAGCACCTGGACCGCGCCGACCAGGCGGCCGTTGCGATCGTTGCTGACCATGGCGATAACGCCCTGGCCGCCACGCTTGTACTCGGGGAACTCGCTGATGGCCGTACGCTTGCCGTAGCCGCGGGCCGATGCAGTGAGGATCTCGCTGCCTTCTTCCGGGATCAGCATCGAAATCAGCTTCTGCCCTTCCGGCAGACGCATGCCGCGCACACCGCGGGCGGTACGGCCCATGGCACGAACGTCGGACTCCTTGAAGCGCGTGACCTTGCCGCCGTCGGAGAACAGCATGACTTCACGCTCGCCGTCGGTGATGGCCGCGCTGATCAATACGTCGCCTTCGTCCAGTTCGAGGGCGATCAGGCCCACGCTGCGTTGACGGCTGAAGGATTCCAGCGGGGTCTTCTTCACGGTGCCTTTCGCAGTGGCCATGAAGATGAAGTGACCTTCGGTGTACTCGTCTACCGGCAGCATGGTGGTGATGTATTCATCACTGTCCAGCGGCAGCAGGTTGACCAGCGGACGACCACGGGCAGCGCGGGACGCTTCCGGGATTTCGTAGGTTTTCAGCCAGTACACCTTGCCCTTGCTGGAGAACAGCAGCAGCGTGGTGTGGCTGTTGGCAACCAGCAGGTGAGCGATGTAGTCCTCATCCTTGACGCCGGTAGCCGATTTGCCTTTACCGCCACGACGCTGGGCCTGGTACGCAGCCAACGGCTGGGTCTTGGCATAGCCACCGTGGGAAATGGTCACGACGCGATCTTCTTCAGGGATCATGTCACCCAGGGTCAGGTCGAGACGGGCATCGAGAATCTCGGTGCGGCGCACATCGCCGTATTCGGCGCGGATCACTTCCAGTTCTTCGCGGATCACTTCCATCAGGCGCACCGCGCTGTTGAGGATGCGGATCAGCTCGCCGATCTGGTTGAGGATCTCCTGGTACTCGGCCAGCAGTTTCTCGTGTTCCAGGCCGGTCAGACGGTGCAGACGCAGTTCCAGAATGGCCTGGGCCTGTTCCGGGGACAGGAAATACTTGCCGTCGCGCAGGCCGTATTGTGGGTCCAGGGTCTCCGGACGGCACGAATCTGCACCGGCCCGTTCCACCATCGCTACTACGGCGCTGGATTCCCACGGCATCTTGATCAGCGCTTCCTTGGCTTCCGACGGCGTCGGCGAAGCCTTGATCAGGGCGATGACCGGGTCGATGTTCGACAGCGCAACAGCCTGGCCTTCCAGGATGTGGCCGCGTTCACGGGCCTTGCGCAGTTCGAATACGGTACGGCGGGTTACCACTTCGCGGCGGTGACGCACGAAGGCTTCCAGCAGATCCTTGAGGTTCAGGATGCGCGGGCGGCCGTCGATCAGCGCTACCACGTTGATACCGAATACGCTTTGCAGCTGGGTCTGGGCGTAGAGGTTGTTGAGGATCACCTCAGGCACTTCGCCACGACGCAGCTCGATCACCACGCGCATACCGTCCTTGTCAGACTCGTCGCGCAGCTCGGTGATGCCTTCCAGCTTCTTCTCTTTAACCAGCTCGGCGATCTTCTCGATCAGACGCGCCTTGTTCAACTGGTAAGGGAGTTCGGTGATGACGATCTGCTGGCGGCCACCGACCTTGTCGATGTCTTCGATGATCGAGCGGGCACGCATGTAAATGCGGCCGCGACCGGTACGGTAGGCTTCGATGATGCCGGCGCGACCGTTGATGATCGCGGCGGTCGGGAAGTCCGGACCCGGGATGTACTGCATCAGCTCATCGACGGTCAGCTCGGGGTTGTCGATGAGGGCCAGGCAACCGTCGATGACTTCACCGAGGTTGTGTGGCGGGATGTTGGTGGCCATGCCCACGGCGATACCGCTGGAGCCGTTGACCAACAGGTTGGGAATACGGGTCGGCATGACCGCCGGGATCATTTCGGTGCCGTCGTAGTTCGGCACCCAGTCCACGGTTTCCTTGTGCAGGTCAGCCAGCAGCTCGTGCGCCAGCTTGGTCATGCGCACTTCGGTGTATCGCATGGCCGCAGCGTTGTCGCCGTCGACCGAACCGAAGTTGCCCTGGCCGTCTACCAGCAGGTAGCGCAGGGAAAACGGCTGGGCCATCCGAACGATGGTGTCGTACACCGCAGTGTCGCCGTGAGGGTGATACTTACCGATCACGTCACCGACAACACGGGCAGATTTCTTGTACGGCTTGTTCCAGTCGTTACCCAGCTCGCTCATCGCGAACAGCACACGCCTGTGCACGGGCTTCAAGCCATCGCGCGCATCAGGCAGTGCCCGACCGACAATTACGCTCATCGCGTAGTCGAGGTAGGACTGTTTCAGCTCGTCTTCGATATTGACCGGGAGGATTTCTTTGGCCAGTTCGCCCATGAGAAGCCTGATTCCTTTTTCGGGTGAAACCTCGTCACATCCTATGGGACGAACGAAGCTCGCCGCTGCCGGCATGATGCCTGGCAACGACTTACGACAAATCAACGAGTTATGACACGGATCTGCGCATTAAAGGTTACCCCTTGGGGTGACCCTGGAAACCGCCGGATGTTATCACAATCGCCGCCACGCACCTATCCCCCTGATGCGCATGGAGCATAGTAAGTTGACGGATGACAGGCTTGACGGCGACGAGAGGGCCTTAGAGCTGGATCCAAGGGGATTTTTGCGGGCAAATTGCCTCAATGCAGGCGTTTACGACACATCAGTTGCGCCAACTTCGCCGTGTCGGGGCGTTCGACGATGCCTTTTTCAGTGACGATCACATCAATCAGGTCCGCCGGCGTCACGTCGAACACCGGGTTGAAGGCGTCTACATCAGCGGCTACGCGGGTGCCGCCGACTTCCAGCAGTTCACGGGCGTCGCGCTCTTCAAGCGGCACGTCATCACCGCTGGCCGCCATCAGGTCGATGGTTGAGCTGGGCGCCACCACCATGAAACGCACGCCGTGATGCATGGCGCACACCGCCAGCTGATAGGTGCCGATCTTGCTGACAACATCGCCATTGGCCGCAATGCAGTCGGCACCGACGATCACCCAGGTCACGCCTTTGGTCTTGAGGATATGCGCACCCGCCGAATCGGCATTCACGGTGACCGGAATGCCTTCATTGGCCAATTCCCAGGCCGTCAGCCGCGAGCCTTGCAGCCAGGGCCGGGTTTCGTTGGCGTAGACGCGCTCCACCATGCCTTCCAGGAACGCCCCGCGAATCACCCCGAGCGCGGTACCGACGCCGCCGGTAGCCAACGCACCCGCATTGCCATGGGTCAGGATCGCCTGGACATTGCCCTGGTGCTTGCGGATCAGCTCTACACCCAGCTGCGCCATGGTCAGGTTGGCTTCACGATCACTCTGGTGAATCGCCACCGCCTCGGCCTCCAGCACCTTCAACGGATCGGCGTGTTTCTTGAGGCGATCGAGGCAATCGCGCATGCGCTTCATGGCCCAGAAAAGATTCGACGCGGTCGGGCGGGTATCCGCCAGCAGCGCGTAGTCCTCTTCCCAGGCGGCCTGCCAGTCATCGCCCTCGGCGATATGGGCACGAGCGGCTAGCACTAGGCCATACGCCGCACTGATGCCAATGGCCGGCGCACCGCGCACCACCATCGTGCGAATGGCCTCGGCCACCTCGGCAGCACTGGTGCAGGCGACCCAGGTTTCTGCAGACGGCAAAATACGCTGATCGAGCAGGTACAGTGCGCCATCACGCCAGTCGATGGCCTTCACTTTCTCCGCAGCCAACAGTCGATCGCGCATCCCTCACCCCGCACTCATGAACAAAAGCCGCCGATTATAGCGATCCGCCAGCCAGGACGCTCGGGTATACTTCGCCGTTCTTTATAGATGCCTGGGAAACTGCCCTCGATGACACCGACTGCCGCCCCGCTCGACTTATTGCTGCTGCCCACCTGGCTGGTACCTGTCGAGCCTGCCGGCGTAGTGCTCAAGGAGCACGCCCTGGGCATTCGTGACGGGTGCATTGCGTTTATCGGCCCACGCGCCGCGGCCTTGAAGCTCGCAGCGAGCGAAGTGCGTGAACTGCCGGGCATGCTGCTCAGCCCCGGCCTGATCAACGCCCACGGCCACGCGGCCATGACGCTGTTTCGCGGCCTGGCCGACGACCTGCCGCTGATGACCTGGCTGGAAAACCACATCTGGCCCGCCGAGGCCAAGTGGGTCGACGAAGCCTTCGTCCGCGACGGCACTGACCTGGCCATCGCCGAGCAGATCAAGGGCGGCATCACGTGTTTCTCGGACATGTACTTCTTCCCGAAAGTCGCCAGCGAACGCGTGCACAACAGCGGCATGCGTGCGCAAATCGCCATCCCGATCCTGGATTTCCCGATTCCCGGCGCTGCTGACGCCGACGAGGCGATTCGCCAGGGCGTCGAGCTGTTCGGCGACCTCAAGCATCACCCACGGATCAAAATCACCTTCGGCCCGCACGCGCCGTACACCGTCTGCGATGAAAACCTGGAAAAAATCCGGGTGATCGCCGAGGAACTGGACGCCTCGATCCACATGCACGTGCATGAAACCGCCTTCGAAGTGCAGCAGTCCGTTGAACAGCGTGGTGAACGCCCGCTGGCACGGCTTGGCCGCCTGGGTTTGCTGGGGCCGCGCTTCCAGGCCGTTCACATGACCCAAATCAGCGATGACGACCTGACTTTGCTGGTAGAAAGCAACACCAGCGTGATCCATTGCCCGGAATCCAACCTGAAACTGGCCAGCGGCTTCTGCCCGGTGGAACGCCTGTGGCAAGCCGGCGTCAATGTGGCAGTAGGCACCGACGGCGCGGCCAGCAACAATGACCTCGACCTGCTGGGCGAAACCCGCACCGCCGCGCTGCTGGCCAAGGCCGTCGCCGGCTCGGCCACCGCCCTGGATGCCCACCGCGCCCTGCGCATGGCCACCCTCAACGGCGCCCGGGCCATGGGCCTGGAAAGTCAAATCGGCTCGCTGGAAGTCGGCAAGGCCGCTGACATCGTGGCCTTCGACCTGTCGGGCCTGGCGCAACAACCGATCTACGATCCGGTCTCACAGCTTATATATGCCACCGGACGCGATTGTGTGAAACACCTTTGGGTCGGCGGCAAGCAATTGCTCGACGACCGGCAACTGACCCGCCTGGATGAACAACAGTTGTGCGCCACGGCCATCGCCTGGGGCCAGCGCATCAGCGGACACAGCGAATAACACCCGCCCTGGCAACGCATGCCAGGGCCGGCAAAACGTTTTATCAGATTTAGAGGATTCCCCATGAGCAACGTCGACCACGCTGAAATCGCCAAATTCGAAGCCCTCGCCCATCGCTGGTGGGACCGCGAAAGCGAGTTCAAACCCCTGCACGACATCAACCCGCTGCGGGTCAACTGGATTGACGAGCGCGTCAACCTGGCCGGCAAGAAGGTACTGGATGTGGGTTGCGGCGGCGGGATCCTCAGTGAATCCATGGCTCAGCGCGGCGCCACCGTGATGGGTATCGACATGGGCGAAGCGCCATTGGCCGTGGCCCAGTTGCACCAACTGGAGTCCGGCGTGAACGTCGAATACCGGCAGATCACCGCCGAAGAGCTGGCCGAAGAGATGCCCGGGCAGTTCGACGTGGTCACTTGCCTGGAAATGCTCGAACACGTGCCGGACCCGTCCTCGGTGATCCGCGCCTGCTTCCGCATGGTCAAGCCCGGTGGCCAGGTATTCTTCTCCACCATCAACCGCAATCCGAAGGCGTACCTGTTCGCGATCATCGGTGCCGAATACATCATGAAGCTGCTGCCCCGCGGCACCCATGACTTCAAGAAATTCATCCGCCCTTCCGAGCTGGGCGCCTGGAGCCGTCAGGCCGGGCTGACCGTCAAGGACATCATCGGCTTGACCTACAACCCGCTGACCAAGCACTACAAGCTGGCCAGCGACGTTGACGTCAACTACATGATCCAGACCCTGCGCGAGGAGTAAGCCTGTGAAGTTGCGAGCGGTTCTTTTCGACATGGACGGTACCCTGCTGGACACCGCGCCAGACTTTATCGCCATCTGCCAGGCCATGCGCGCTGACCGCGGCCTGGCACCGATCAACGACCAGCACATCCGCGATGAAATCTCCGGCGGCGCCCGGGCGATGGTCGCCGTGACCTTTTCCATGGACCCCGAGTCCCCGGGCTTTGAAGAGCTGCGCCAGGAATTCCTCGAGCGTTACCTCAAGGGCTGCGCGATCCACAGCAAGCTGTTCGAGGGCATGGAAGAGCTGCTGGTGGATATCGAGAAATCCAGGCTGATCTGGGGCGTGGTCACCAACAAGCCACTGCGCTTTGCCGAACCGATCATGCAGCAGCTAGGCCTGGCCGAGCGCTCCGCGCTGCTGATCTGCCCGGACCACGTGAAGAACAGCAAGCCGGACCCGGAACCGTTGATCCTGGCGTGCAAGATGCTCGACCTGGACCCGGCCAGCGTGCTGTTCGTGGGGGATGACCTGCGGGACATCGAGTCGGGCCGCGACGCCGGCACTCGCACCGCGGCGGTCACCTACGGCTATATCCACCCGGACGACAACCCGCGCAACTGGGGTGCCGATGTGGTGGTGGATCACCCGCTGGAATTGCGCAAAGTGCTGGACAGCGCGCTGTGCAGCTGCTGATCGGGACTGCCTGAGGTTGCTGCAACTTTGTGGCGAGGGAGCTTGCTCCCGTTCGACTGCGCAGCAGTCGCGAAAAGCTGGGGCTGCTTCGCAACCCAACGGGAGCAAGCTCCCTCGCCACAGAAGCCTTGGCCAGCCTTAGCCGCAATCAATCACATGGATTTTCTGTGAACTTTGTCGAGGTTGTTTATGTTTGATTACTCCGCACGTCCAGAACTGCTCAAGGGCCGGGTCATCCTGGTCACCGGCGCCGGTCGCGGGATTGGCGCAGCGGCGGCCAAAACCTATGCTGCCCACGGCGCCACCGTGCTGCTGCTGGGCAAGACCGAAGCCAACCTGGCCCAGGTCTACGACGAAATCGAAGTCGCCGGCCAACCGCAGCCGGTGGTGATCCCGTTCAACCTGGAGACCGCCCTGCCCCATCAATACGATGAGCTGGCAGCGATGATCGAAAAGGAGTTCGGCCACCTCGACGGTTTGCTGCACAACGCCTCGATCATCGGCCCGCGCACACCGATCGAGCAGTTGTCCGGCGAGAACTTCATGCGGGTGATGCATGTGAACGTCAACGCGATGTTCATGCTGACCAGCACGCTGTTGCCGCTGCTCAAGCTGTCCCAGGATGCGTCGGTGGTGTTCACCTCAAGCAGCGTGGGCCGCAAGGGCCGGGCTTATTGGGGGGCTTACGGGGTGTCGAAGTTTGCCACCGAAGGGCTGATGCAAACCCTGGCGGACGAGCTGGACAACGTCGCACCAGTGCGCGCCAACAGCATCAACCCGGGCGCCACCCGCACCAGCATGCGGGCCCAGGCGTATCCAGGGGAGAACCCGACCGATAACCCGACACCGGAGGAAATCATGCCGGTGTACCTGTACCTGATGGGGCCGGACAGTACCGGCATCAATGGGCAGGCGTTTGACGCGCAATAACCATCTGGAACACAGTACAACCTAATGTGGGAGCGGGCTTGCTCGCGAAGGCGGAGTGTCAGTCAACAGAGATATCGACTGATCCACCGCCTTCGCGAGCAAGCCCGCTCCCACATTTGTATTGCGGTGATCTCTAGAACTTAGTTCTTCACCACTTCCTCAAGCGTGAAGCGCCCCAACGGGTTTTGCAGGAAGTTGCTGACGTTCTTGCGTGAGATGTTGATGTACGGGCTGTAGTACAAGTCGATCCAGTTCACATCCTGTTTCGCCATTTTCTGCAGGTCGACGTACATCTGCTCACGCTTGACCGGGTCCGCCTCGATCCGCGCCGCGGCCACCAGGTCCTTGACCTTGTCGTTCTTGTAGCGGGTCATGTAGTTCTGGTTGGTGTCGTGGCCCAGCACGAAGGTGGTCTTCTGGTCCGGGTCGAGGATGTCGTTGGTCCAGTACATCACCGAAATATCGTAATCGCCGTCCACCAGCATCTGCCAGCTTTGGGTCGGGTCGACCTTTTGCAGGTTGGCCGTCACACCGACCTTGGCCAGTTGATCCTTGATCATCACCGCAATCTGCTCGTCGGCTTCGTTGCCGGCGTTGACCACGTAGTTGAGCTTCAAATCCTGGGCGCCGGCAGCCGCCAGCAGCTTCTTGGCTTCGGTCGGGTCATACGGGCGTTGCAGGTTGTTGGCGTAGTGGTACAACGAGCCTTTTGGAATGTAGGAATAGGCCACGGTGCCCTGGCCGAAGGTGGCGGTTTTCACCAGCGATTGTTTATCGATGGCCATGTCCAGCGCCTGGCGCACTTCCGGCTTGGCCAGCAGGCCGTGGGCGTGGTTGATCAACAAGTGATCTTCACGGGTAGACGGGTCGGAGTGCACCACCACGTTCTTGTCTTTTTTCAGCTCTTCAACCCGGGAAAACGGGACGAAGATCGCCGTGTCCAGCTCGTTGTTCTGCACCATGCGCATGCGGGTGTTGTCGTCGGTGACGGAGACCCATTCCACACCATCCAGGCTGACGTTGCTGGCCTGCCAGAAGTTCGGGTTCTTCTTCAGGATCACCCGATCGCCCTTGCGCCACTCGTCCACGGTAAACGCGCCGGAGGTCACCGGGTTTTCCGAGTAGGCGTCTTCGCCCATCTTGGTCATGGCTTTTTCCGACAGGATCGACACCGTCGGCGAAGCCAGTTGCGAGAGGAAGGCCACCGCCGGGGTTTTCAAGGTCACGACCAGCGTCTGCGGATCAGCTGCCTTGGCGGTGTTGATCAGGCTGAACGGGTCGCTCCATAGCGAGGCCTTGTTGTCGCGGATGCGCAACAGGCTGAAGGCAGCGTCGTCGGCGGTGATCGGCGAGCCATCCGAGAACTTCGCGGCACGCAGCTTGAAGGTGTACGTCAGGCCGTCCTTGGAAATGTCCCAGCTTTCTGCCAGCCCCGGTTCCATCTTGGTGCCCAGGTTGTCCACGCGTACCAGGGTGTCATAGACGTTGGCGAACACCCAGGTGTCGCGGTTCTGCGCGCTTTTGATCGGGTCAAACGTGGTGCTGTCTTCGCGGCAGCCGATGGTCAGCACACCCGCCGCGTGGGCGATACCGGCGGTCAGCGACCAGGCGGTGAGTGTGGCGGCGGCGAGCAACTTCAAGTGACGGGATTGCATGTCATAACTCCTTGTCTATAACGGCGGTTGTTCATGATCGGCAGGAAGGGTTCAAAGCAAAGGTTCTTCAAGCACGCAACTGTACCGATGCGTTTGCACAACGTGAGTCGGCGGCAATACCTCGGCACACACGGCTCGTGCATGTCGGCAACGCGGGTGAAAGGCGCAACCACTGGGCAGTTTCAACGGGCTCGGCGGCTCGCCCGGCAACGGTTCGCTGGGCAACGGGCGGTAAGGATCAATCTCCGGGATCGCCTGGATCAACGCTGCTGTGTAGGGATGGCGCGGCGTGGTGAACACCGCCTCCACCGGACCTTCCTCAACGATTTTCCCCAGGTACATCACCGCCACCCGGTCGCACAGGCGGCGGACGATGGCCAGGTCGTGGGCGATAAACAGGATCGCCAGGTTCATGCGCTGTTGCAGTTCCAGCAGCAGGTTGATGATCTGGCCCTGGATCGACACATCCAGGGCAGCCACGCATTCGTCGGCGATGATCAGCCGCGGCTCCACCGCCAGCGCCCGGGCAATGCCGATGCGCTGGCACTGGCCGCCGCTCAGGGAGCCGGGCTTGCGGCTGGCAAGCTCGGGGCGCAGGCCTACGAGGTCGAGTAATTCGTCGACCCGGCGTGGGATGTTTTCCGACGCCACCTTGCGCTGCACCCGCAGGACTTCGGCGATGGTTTCGCCGACGGTAAGACGCGGGTTCAGGGCCGCGTAGGGATCCTGGAAGATCATCGCCGTCTCGTGCCGCAAACGGGCGATATCGACCGGCCCGGCGTGGGCCATGTCGATGCCGTCAAACACCACCTGCCCGGCGCTGATGGGGTTGAGGTGCAGGATCGCCCGCCCCAATGTGCTTTTGCCGCTGCCGGACTCGCCCACCAAACCCAGTGTTTCACCGGCGGCCAGGGTCAACGACACCCCGTTGACCGCCCTCACCCACTGTTTATTCAGGCCGAACAGGCCGCTGCCGGCGGCGGCGAAACGCACCTCAAGGTCATTCACCTGCAACAACGTCATGGGCGAACTCCCAGGGGATAGTGACAGGCCACCCGCGCGCCTTCCGGCAGCAGCTCGGTGCACAAACTGCCGACTTGCGGGCAGCGCGGGTTGAACCGGCAGCCCTTGGGCAATGCGTCGAGCAATGGCGGTTGGCCGGCGATGGTGCGCAACAGGGCGTGGCCGCTGCTGGTGGCGGGCTGGCACTCGATCAGGCCGGCGGTGTAAGGGTGTTGCGGGTGTGCCAGCAGCTCGTATTTGCTGCCGTGTTCGCACAGGCGCCCGGCGTACATCACGGCGATGGAGTCGCAGGTTTGCGCCACCACGCCCAGGTCGTGAGTGATCATGATGATCGACAGGCCACGCTGGTCCCGCAGGTCCAGCAACAGCCGCAGAATCTGGGCTTGCACGGTCACGTCGAGGGCGGTGGTCGGTTCGTCGGCAATCAGCACCTTGGGATTGCAGCCAAGGGCCACCGCGATCATTGCCCGCTGGCGCATGCCGCCGGAAAACTCGTGGGGGTAATTGTCGATCCGCGCCTGGGGATCGGGAATGCCGACCTGGCGCAGCACTTCGATAGCCTGCAAGCGCGCCTCCTTTTTCGACGCGCCCTGGTGCAGTCGGATGCCTTCGGCGATCTGCTCGCCGATGCGCATCAACGGGTCGAGGTGGCTACTGGGGTTCTGGAAAATCATCCCAAGTTGCCCACCGCGTACCGCGCGCATGCCGGCGTCATCCAGCTGCAGAAGGTCCTGGCCCGCCAGGCGCACCGAACCGCCCTGCACCCGCAGGCTCGGGGACGGCAGCAAGCGCATCAGCCCGCGACAGGCCATGGTCTTGCCCGAACCGCTTTCGCCCACCAGGCCGAGGATTTCACCTTCGGCCAGGTCGAACGACACCCGGTCCACCAACGTTACGTCGCGCCCGGTGTTATTGGCGATGACGCTCAGGTCCTGCACCTGCAACAGGCTCATGAGCGATCCCCCAGCACTTGCGCCACACCATCGGCCAGCAGGCTGAAGCCCATGGCCAGGGTCACGATGGCCAGGCCCGGGAAGGTGCAAATCCACCAGGCGGTGGTGATGAACGCCTGGCCTTCGGCAACCATGGTGCCCCACTCGGCGGTCGGCGGTTGTACGCCCAGGCCGAGGTAGCTGACCGCTGCGCCGTTGAGCAGCACCAGCACTGCGTCAGACATCGAGAACACAATCGAACCGAACATCGCGTTGGGCAACAAATGCCGGAACAGAATGCGCCCATGGCCAAAGCCCAGGCTTTTGGCGGCCAGGGCGAAGTCGCTTTCCTTGAGCACCAGGATCTGCGAGCGGATCAGCCGCGCGTAGGACACCCAGCCCACCAGCGCCATGGCGATGTAAAAGCTTTTCAAACCCGGACCGAGAATGGCCATGATCGCCAGCATCAGCACCAGGAAAGGGAACGCGAGGATCACGTCGATCACCCGCATGCAGAAGCTGTCGAAACGCCCGCCGATGTAGCCGGACACCGCACCGACGAAGGTGCCGATCAGGAACGGAAAGATCACCCCGACCACCGCCAGTTGCAGGTCGATGCGTGCACCCCAGATCACCCTCGAAAGGATGTCTCGCCCGTAGTTGTCCGTGCCAAATGGATGGACCTGGCTGGGACCCAGCAAACTGATGTCGGTGTTTTGCGCAATCGGGTCAAAGGGTGCGATCCAGGGGGCGAACACGGCCAGCGCCAGCCATGTCAGCAGAATCAACAGGCCCCAGGCCGCCGTCAGCCGGCCATTGCGAAAACCAAAGCGCAGGCGCAGGCGCCATGGGGCGATCAATGGGCGGCTGCTCATTGCATCTTCACTCGCGGGTCCAGCGTGACCGTCACCACATCGGCAACAAAGTTGACCAGCACGGTGGCACAGGCCAGCACCATCGCCACGCCCTGCACCACCATGTAGTCGCGGGTGAAGATGCCGCGCACCAGCAATTGGCCGATGCCGGGAATCGCAAACAGGCTTTCGATCACCACCGTGCCGCTGATCAGCCAGCCAATGTTCACCGCCAGCAGGTTCACCGCCGGCACCAGGGAATTGGGCAGCACATGACGACGAAACACCGCCGCCTCCGACAACCCGCGCGCCCGGGCGGCGGTAACGTGGTCAGCCTGCAACTCCATCAACATGCTCGCCCGCAGGTTGCGCACCAGCACCGCCGACAGCGCCAGGGCGATGGTCAGGCACGGCAGAACCATGTGGTGCGCCTTGTCCAGCCAGGTGCGCCCATACCCGGAGACCGGGAACAGGCCCCATTGCACGCTGAGCAACAGGATCAGCATCAACCCCAGCCAGAACGCCGGCATGCCCAGGCCCACCGTAGTGAACAGCCGGATCAGGTTATCCGCCCAGCCACCTTTATTACGCGCGGCCACGGTGGCCAGCGGCACCGCGATCAACAGCGCCAGCAGCACACTGCCGAGCACCAGGAACAGGGTCGGCTCGATGCGGGTGACGATCAGTTTCAGCGCGTCGACCTTGTACAGCAGTGACTGGCCGAGGTCGCCCTTGAGCAGGTTTTTCAGGAAGTAGAAATATTGCAGCCACAGCGGCTGGTCGAGGCCGTACTGGGCGCGGATCTTCAGCAACGCGTCCGGGGTGCTGCGCGAACCCAGCAGGGCCCGCGCCGGGTCGCCGGGAATCGAGCGCACCAGCACAAAGGTGATCAGGCTGATGCCAAACAGCACCGGCAGCAATTGCAGCGGCCGGGACAGCACAAAACGGTAACGCGCCAGGTTCATCCGTCAGCCTCGATGACGAGCGAGGAAGTCCAGCAACACCGGGAAGTATGCCTGGGGCTCTTCGTAAAACGGCATATGGCTGCTGTTGGGGAACACGTGCAGCTCGGCGTGCCGGGCCGCGCTTTTCATGCGCATGGCGCAGGCCGGGGTCAGTTCGTCGTGCTGGCCGGTGGTGATCAGTATCGGCATCTTGAACTCGGCCATCTCGGGGATGCGGTTCCAGTCCTTCAGGTTGCCGATGTAGAGAAATTCGTTGGGGCCCTGCATGGTTTCGTAGGGGCCCATGTTCCAGTCGCCGAGGGAACGCTGGACCGGCGCCGGCCATTCGTCCAGGCGGCAGACGTGGCGGTAGTTGAGCAAGGTGATGGCGGCCTGGTACTGCGGGTGATCGAGGGTTCCCATGGCTTCATGGCGTTGCATCATCGCCACGGTTTCGCTGCCCAGGGCGCCGCGCAGGCGTTCCAGCTCGAGGGACAGGTGCGGAATGTCGCCGACGGTGTTTTCCAGGATCAGGCTTTTCAGCGCATCGGGGTAGTGAATGGCGTACTCGATGCCCAGCCATCCGCCCCAGGAATGCCCCAGCAAGTGCACGCGGCCAAGGCCAAGGGCCTGGCGCACGGTTTCGACTTCTTCGACATAACGGCTGATTTCCCACAGCGAAACATCGGTCGGTCTGGCTGAAGCGCCCGTGCCAAGCTGGTCGAATGCAACCACTCGCAGGCCATTGTCCTTGAGCCAGCCATGGGCGTCGCGCAAGTAGTCGCAAGGCAGCCCGGGGCCGCCATTGAGGCACAGCAACACCTCATCGCCTTCGCCAAAGCTATAGGCCACGAGGTTGTGGCCATCGACCTGCACGTTGTACCGCTGGTCGGGGGCAATTTCACGCCACATGCATACATTCCTTGTTGTGTGTCGGCCCTGTGGAGAGTGGCCGTTTAGAGGCCAACACTACCGAGGATGCCGCGTGTCCATAACCTGGTAATTCTTATAGGTTTGGTCTGGCAGTCCTTCGCCGGGGCGTGGCATTCTACTTGCAGCAAGACGAGATTCAAATGAAATCGGGAGCAGAACGGATGCTGGCCAGGCTAACTGCGTTTAATGACCGTCTCATCCCCGGCAGGAGCCTGGATGAACAGATGGACAACACCCTCGTATTGGCCCAGGACCTGGGTTTTGATGCGTTGGTCTACGACTACACCCCCGTGCCCATTGACCATAATGGTGCACTGATCACCCCTTCTGTGCTGCAACTGCGCAATACCCCGCCCGACTGGTACAACCTGTGGTGCAGCTCCGGTTTTTATCAGATCGATCCGGTGCAACACCTCGCGCTGTCGACGGTTTCACCGTTTGTGTGGTCCTACGAGGCCAAGGCCGATACCGCTCTGCAAAAAATCATCGACCCTTGCCACGCCCCGGTTTCCAGCTACCTGCACGACCGCCAGATGACCTGCGGCGTCAGCGTGCCGATCCATTTGCCCCGTGGCGGCTTCGCCTCGCTGACCGGCCTGCGCACCGGCAAGGCCAGCGCAGTGTTGCAGGACGCCCGCCAGACGCTGTCGGAATTCAGCCTGATTACCCACGCCTTGCAGGAAGCGGCCTACCCGCTTTTCAGCAAGGAACTGCGCTCCTACCCGCATATCCGCCTGACCAAGCGTGAGCGCGAATGCCTGAAATGGGCCGCCGACGGCCTGACCGCCGCCGAAATCGCCACGCAATTGAGCCGCTCCCTGGCAGTGGTTACCCTGCACCTGGCGTCGGCCATGCACAAACTGGGGGCCAAGAACCGGGTGCAAGCGGTGGTACGGGCCACTCATTACCGGCTGCTGGAAGACTGATCCGAAGGAAAAACCTAGCTGTTTTGCTAGTTACTTAAACTTTCTGTGCCGACTATCGTGTACCTGATCACTTTTTCTCAGGGCAGGGCACGAAATGGAATTCATCGAAACAATCCGCGAAGGCTATGCGGCCTTTCGCGACTACCAGACCTGGTATCGGGTAACCGGCGACCTGGACAGCGGCCTCACGCCGCTGGTCATCCTCCATGGTGGCCCGGGTTGTACCCATGATTATGTCGATGCCTACAAGGACGTAGCCGCCAGTGGCCACGCGGTCATTCACTACGACCAACTGGGCAACGGCCGCTCCACCCACCTGCCTGACAAAGACCCTTCATTCTGGACCGTCGGCTTGTTCCTCGAAGAACTGGACAACCTGCTGGACCATCTGCAGATCAGCAACAACTACGCGATCCTGGGTCAATCCTGGGGCGGCATGCTCGGCAGCGAACACGCCATCCTGCAACCCAAGGGCCTGCGTGCATTTATTCCGGCCAACTCGCCGACCTGCATGCGTACCTGGGTTGCCGAGGCCAACCGCCTGCGCAAGCTACTGCCTGAAGGCGTGCACGAGACCTTGCTCAAGCATGAACAGGCCGGCACCTACCAGGACCCTGAGTACCTGGCCGCCTCGCGGATTTTCTATGACCAGCACGTGTGCCGGGTCAATCCGTGGCCGGAAGAAGTCGCCCGCACATTCGCCCAGGTGGATTCGGACCCGACGGTGTATCACGCCATGAGCGGCCCGACGGAATTCCATGTGATTGGCAGCTTGAAAGACTGGAACGTGATCGGCCGGCTGTCGAAGGTCAATGTGCCGACCCTGGTGATTTCCGGTCGCCATGACGAGGCCACGCCGCTGGTGGTCAAGCCGTTCCTGGATGAGATTGCCGATGTGCGCTGGGCGCTGTTCGAAGACTCCAGCCACATGCCGCATGTTGAAGAGCGACAGGCGTGCATGGGGACGGTGGTGCAGTTTTTGGATGAGGCTTGTTCGGTGCCCCACAGAACGCTCAAGACTGGCTGAGATCAAAATGTGGGAGCGGGCTTGCTCGCGAAGGCGGTGGATCAGTCAGCATATTTAGCGACTGACACACCGCCTTCGCGAGCAAGCCCGCTCCCACATTGGACTCTTTGTGGCTGTTACACCTCGCTGGTCTGTGCCCTGCCGTGCACAGCCGCTTTCTTCGGCACTTCCTCCAGCAACGGAATTTCCTTGCCCTCGGCATCAAACAGCTTGCCGCCGCTGAAGTAATCCCCGTCCCGCAACGCCGCCACATCCTGGAAGCACAGGCTGCGTTCCGTCCCGGCAACGAATACCGACTGCTGGTCCGAGTTGCCCGCGGTGAAGTGGTTGAACGCCAGGTTCAACAGGATCGCCATGATCGCCGACGAACTGATCCCCGAATGGAAAATGGTCGCGAACCAGCTCGGGAAGTGATCGTAGAAACTCGGGGCCGCAATCGGGATCATGCCAAAACCGACGGAAGTGGCGACAATGATCAGGTTCATGTTGTTGCGGTAATCGACCTTGGACAAGGTCCGGATACCACTGGCAGCCACGGTGCCGAACAATACGATTCCGGCCCCGCCCAGCACCGAAGTCGGCACTGCCGCAATCACCCGCCCCATGAACGGCAGCAGGCCGAGGATCACCAGGAATATCCCACCGGTGGCGACCACATAACGGCTCTTGACCCCGGTAACCGCCACCAGTCCGACGTTTTGTGCAAACGCGCTCTGGGTGAACGAGCCGAAGATCGGCGCAAACATGCTCGACAGCATATCCGCACGCAGGCCATTGCCGAGGCGCTTGGAGTCGACTTTGGTGTCGATGATTTCACCCACCGCCAGAATGTCCGCCGAGGTTTCCACCAGGGTCACCATGACCACGATGCACATGGAAATGATCGCCGCGAGATGGAAGGTTGGCATGCCGAAATGGAAGGGTGTGGGAAAGCCGAACATCGGGCCCTGGGTCACGCTGGAGAAGTCAGCCATGCCGAGGAACACCGCGATAACCGTGCCGATCACCATCGCCAGCAGGATCGACAGTCGCGAGATGGTCGCGCTACCGATCTTGCTCAGCAGCAATACCAGTACCAGGGTCAGCGCCGCCAGGCCGATGTTCGGCATGCTGCCGAAATCTGCGGCGCGGCTGTTGCCGCCCATGGCCCAGCGGGCGGCGACGGGCATCAACGTCAGGCCGATGGTAGTGATCACAATCCCGGTGACCAACGGCGGGAAGAATTTGGTGATTCGCGAGAACACCGGGGTGATCAGCAGGCCTATCAGGGAGGCGGCCATCACCGCCCCGAGAATCGCCGGGACGCCACCCGCGCCGTCGCTGCCAACAATCGCCACCATGGTCGCCACCCCGGCAAAGGACACCCCTTGCACCAGCGGCAACTGGCAGCCGAAAAACGGCAGGCCCAGGGTTTGCAACAGCGTAGCCAGGCCTCCGGCAAACAGCGAGGCAGCGATCAGCAGGCCAATATCGGCCGGCGACAACCCGGCCGCCTGGCCGACGATCAACGGTACAGCCACGATGCCGCCGTACATGGTGAGCACATGCTGCAGGCCGTAAGCCATGTTGGCCGCGACGCCGAGATTCTCATCTTCTGGCCGCTGCGGTGACGTCTTCGGGATAGTCATGGTGAGGGGTTCTCTGTTTTTGTTGTGCACTCACTGTATGCAATAGAAAGATTGGATGTCCATAGAGTTGTATACAATCATTTTCACAAGAACACCCTGAACGCCGTTACAAAAATCCATTCAGCCGCCCTGCCCCGTGGCTCGAAGCGCTGCGCACAAGGACTTGAAAAAAATGCTCAACCGCAAGCTGCGCATCCACGCCCCGGCGATTTACTACTTCGACATGGTTCGCCGCTGCCACTCGATCCGCGAAGCCGCGCGCCGCCTGAACGTGGCGTCTTCGGCGGTGAACCGGCAGATCCTCAAGCTGGAAGACGAGGTGGGCGCGGCGCTGTTCGAGCGCCTGCCCGGCGGCCTGCGCCTGACGGCGGCCGGGGAAATCCTGACCCGCCACGTGAGTTTCCTGTTGCAGGACGTGGAGCGCGTGCGCGATGAACTGGATGGCTTGAACGGTGTACAGACCGGCCACGTGGAAATCGCCACGGTGGAAGGCGCCACTGTGGAGCTGCTGCCCGCCGCCCTCAAGCGCATGCGTGAGCGTTATCCGAAAGTGACCATTGGCGTCACGGTACAAGGTTCGCAATCGATTCCCGGTGCGGTGGTCAACGGCCAGGCTGACCTGGGGTTGGCCTTTGCCTTACCGCGTAGCAGCGAAACCATCCAGGTGTGTGTCGGCCATTTCCGCCTGGGGGCGTTGATGGCACCGGGGCATCCGTTGGCCGGTGAAAGTAGCGTGAGTTACGCGCGCTGCTGTGAACACGGGGTGATCCAGGCCAAGAGCGAGCTCTCGGTTCACCACCTGATCGCACCGCTGCACAAGCGTTCGGCGGCGACGAACAAGCCACTGCTGCACAGCAACTCGATGGAGCTGGCCCGGCAACTGGCGCGCCAGCAACTGGGCATCGCGTTCCAGACGCGCATTGGCGTGGAGGTGGATTTAGCCCGCGGCGAACTGCTGCACATTCCGCTCAGCGACCAGGGCGGGATCTTCAGCGACCTGGGCTTGTACGCCCGCAAAGACCGAGACTTGCCGATGGCGGTGCAAGCCATGGCCCATCTGCTCAGTGAAGAAATCAGTTTGCGCGAACATCAGGAAACGCCCTCGGCGCCACGTATTTCCTGACTCTCAGGCCAGCTTCAGTGCTGCCGTTTCGGCATCGGCCCAGGCGAGATTCTGTTCTTTGGAACCCACAACGGATGTGCCGATACTGCGCCCGGCGACCCTTGCGCGGTCGCCATGAGCCAAAACGCCAAAGGAATTAAAACAATGAAAAAGGCACTGCACGGCGCAACCGTATTACTCACCCTGTTCGGCGGCGGGGAGGCTGTCGCGCTGGAATGGATGAACAACAGCCTGGGATTTCGCTACGGCCAGCAGTTCACCAACCCGAACAACCCGGATGAATTCAGCAAGCGCATCTACAGCTTCACCCACGCCAGCGGCTACCAGTACGGCAGCAACTACCTAAACCTCGATGTGTTCCTGTCCGACAGCCGCGACCCACGCAAGGGCACCGACCACGGCGGCAGCGAAGTGTATGCGGTGTACCGGCACCAGCTGTACGCCTCACGGGTATTCGATGTGCCGCTGGGCACCGGGGTGATCAAGGATTACGCACTGACCTTCGGCTTTGATGCTAACCGCAACAACAACCTGGCGTCGGCGAAAAAACGTGCGCTGGTGATTGGCCCGACCTTGAAGTTCAACACCGTCGGCGTGCTGGACCTGAGCCTGATGTACTACAAGGAAAGAAACCATTCCGGCATCCCTGGCGCGAAAGAACCCGATCACACCTTCGACGATACCTACATGCTCAACCTGACCTGGATGCGGCCTTTCGAGATCGGCAACCACGGGGCGAAGTTTCAGGGGTTTATCAATCACGTCGGGGAAAAGGGCGAAGACTTCCATGGCCGCGACACCGCGCCGGAAACCCTGATGCGCACCGCGCTGATGGTGGCGGTGCGTCCGGGCAAAGGCGTCAAGCCCAATCTCTACCTGGGCGTCGGGTATGAGTATTGGCATAACAAGTTCGGCGTGGACGGCGGCCGGGGTAGCCGCACGTCAACGCCGACGGTGAACATGGAAGTGACGTTCTAGCGGGCGCGCACCAGGTCGGCATCGCCATCGTCGACCTTCGGTCGCGCCAGCCAGTAGCCCAACACGGCCAATGGCGCGGTCGCCAGCATCACGATCGCAGTGATCAACAGCGGCTGGTCGATCATCGACGACACGATCAGGCTCGCCAGGAAGCACAACCCCAACTGCAAGGTGTTCTGCAATGCCGCCGCCTTGCCGGAATTTTCCGCAAACGGCATCAGTGCATTCGCCACCACGATCGGGTAGCTGGCGCCATTGACCAGGGCCATCAGGCAGAACGGAATCAGCAAGGTGGCGAGCGTCGGCACGGTCAAGGTCGCGACGAGGTACAGCGCGACCATGCTGATGCAGTACGCCAGCAGCAGCCACGGCAACAAAGTCTTGCCCTGGAACCGCTGCAACGCACTGCGGCAACTGTAGCCACCGATCAGGAACGACAGCGTTGGCAATACGTAGCTCAAGCCGATGTCATTCGGGCTGTAGCCCATCCCGCCAAGGATGAACGGCGAGGCGGTAAGCCAGGCGAAGAAACTGGCCGAGCATGCGGCAAAGATCATCACGTTGCCGGTGAACACCCGCGACTTGAGCAATTGCCCATAGCCGAGTCGGGACGGTTCGCCGTCGGTTGTCAGGCGTTTCGGCAGCGGCCTGAGAAACAACGTAGGCAGCAGCAGGAGCAGCGAAACCACCAACAACACACCGAAGATCGCCTGCCAGCCCCAGTGATTCAGCAACAGCGCTCCCAGCAGTGGCGCCAGGGCCGGAGACAGTGACATCAGCGGCATGATGCCGGCGAACACCCGATGGGCCTTGTCCGCCGGGTAGCGGTCGATCACCAGCGCCTGCCAACTGACGGCGGCGGAACACACGCCAATCGCCTGGACAAAACGCAAGGCCAACAGCTGCGGTGCGGTCTCGACCCAGAACATCCCCAGGCAGCCGAGCACAAACAGGGAAAGGCCCGTAAGCAGCACCGGCTTGCGTCCCAACCGGTCGGATAGCGGCCCCCACAGCAACTGCCCGACGGCAAAGCCGGCGAGGAAAATGCTCAGGCTCGCGCCCACCGCGCCGGGGGAAATCTGCAGTTGCTCGCCCATGGCGCCAAACGCCGGCAAGTACATATCCATGGCCAGATAGCCGAGCATGCTCAGCCCCGCCAGGTACCAGGTGAATCCAAAAGAATTTTTCATTGAAGCCTTGTATAACCTGCCATCAAACTATTTGCTGACTGGCGCCTATTATGAAGCTGAGCAAATCCCTGTGAAGCGATAATAATTGGACACTCTTATCAATAATTTTGAAGGCAAACCCCATGTGGTCTGAATATTCCCTGGATGTGGTGGATGCAGTGGCCCGCCACGGCAGCTTCAGCGCCGCCGCCCAGGAACTGCACCGCGTGCCGTCAGCCATCAGCTACACCGTGCGGCAACTCGAAGAATGGCTGGCGGTGCCGCTGTTCGTCCGACGGCATCGGGATGTGGAGCTGACACCCGCGGGTAAATTGTTCATCGACGAAGCCCGCGGCGTCATGAAAAAAATGCTCGGCACCCGCCGGCTGTGCCAGCAAGTGGCAAATGGCTGGAGTGGCCAGTTGAAAGTCGCGGTGGACTCCATCGTTAAACAGCAGCGCTGCCGGCAGTTGGTACTGGATTTCTATCGGCAGTTCCCGGAGGTGGAATTGCTGTTGGATTACGAGGTGTACAACGGGGTGTGGGATGCCCTGGCCGATGACCGCACCGATATCGTGATCGGCGCCACCAGCGCGGTGCCGGTGGCCAGTCAATTCACGTTTCGTGACATGGGCCTGCTGAACTGGCTGTGCGTGGTCAGCAGCCGGCATCCGCTGGCAGCGGTCGAAGGCCTGCTCAGCGATGACCAACTGCGGCCCTTCGCCTCCCTGTGCATGACCGACACCTCGCGCAACCTGCCCAAGCGCGACACCTGGACCCTGGATAACCAGCGTCGTTTGGTGGTGCCGCACTGGGCTTCGGCGATTGATTGCCTGCGGGATGGCCTGTGCGTCGGCATGGCACCGGCGCACCTGGTGCAGCCGTGGATCGAGCGCGGCGAGCTGAGCGCCCTGCAACTTTCCCGGCCCTTCCCTGCCAGCCCGTCGTGCGTGGCCTGGGCACAGAACAAACTGTCGCCGGCCATGGCCTGGTTGCTGGATTACCTGGGGGATACCGAGACCCTGAACCAGGAATGGCTGAACGGGGTGCAGGTGGGCTCCGGCTACCCCGTTTGACTGATCGTTCCCACGCTCTGCGTGGGAATGCAGCCAGTGACGCTCCGCGTCAGCCTCATCCGTGTTTAGTCCAGAAGCCGGGAAAGTGCGCGCACGATCATCTCCACTTCCTTGGCATCGATGGTCAGCGGCGGCAGCAGGCGGATGATCTTGCCCCGGGTGACGTTGATCAGCAGGCCATGCTCTTGCGCCGCACGGTGGGCCAGGTCGCGCTGAGGCGTTGCCAGTTCGATGCCGATCATCAGCCCTTGCCCGCGAATCGCCAGCACCTGGGGATGCTCGTTCAATTCCACCCGCAGGCGCGCCAGCAGCCGCTCACCCTGTTGCGCCGCGTTGTCCAGCAGGCCTTGTTCTTCGATGATCTCCAGCACCGTACAACCGACACGGCAGGCCAGCGGGTTGCCGCCGAAGGTGCTGCCGTGGCTGCCGGGGGTAAACAGTTGCGCAACAGCGGCCCGGGCCAGGCACGCGCCAATCGGCACACCGTTGCCGAGGCCTTTGGCCAAAGTCATCACGTCCGGCACGATGCCTTCATGCTGGAAGGCAAACCAGCGACCGGTGCGGCCGATCCCGGTCTGGATCTCATCGAGCATCAACAACCAGCCTTGCCGGGTGCAGTGCTCGCGCAAGGCTTTCAGATAGCCCGGCGGCGCGACTTGCACGCCGCTTTCGCCCTGGATCGGCTCAAGCAGCACCGCAACAATGCGCGGGCCAAACTCCCGGGTCACGGCCTCCAGCGCCTTCAAGTCACCGAAGCCGACCTTGATAAAGTCCCCCGGCAGTTTTTGAAATCCCAACCGCACGGAAGGCCCGTCGCTGGCGGACAGGGTGCCCAGGGTGCGCCCGTGAAAGGCATTCTCCATCACCACCACCAGCGGCTGTTCGATACCCTTTTTCCAGCCATGCAGCCGGGCCAGCTTCAGCGCCGTTTCGTTGGCTTCGGCACCGGAGTTGTTGAAGAACGCCTGGTCCAGCCCGGAAAGCCGGGTGAGGCGCTGGGCCAGGCGCTGCTGCCAGTCGATGCTGTAGAGGTTGGAGGTGTGCAGCAGCAAACCGGCCTGCTCACTGATGGCCGCTACCAGCCGCGGATGGGAATGACCGACGTTGGTCACCGCCACACCTGCCACCGCATCCAGGTATTCACGGCCCTGCTGGTCCCACAGGCGCGTGCCAAGGCCTCGGGTAAAGCTCAGGGGCGACGGTTGATAAGTGGTCATCAGGCAGGCGGCGGTCATGGCATCAGGCTCCAGTGCATCGTAGTGATGGCACCAGTATCGTTAGCCACCCGAGCTGGATAAACTGCACAACACTGCGATCACTTTAAACCAGGGCTTGATAATGGATCTGTTCCAGGCGATGACGGTGTACGTAAAAGTGGTGGAAGCCGGCAGCATGACGGCGGCAGCGCAGGCGTGCGGCATGTCCACCACCATGGTCGGCAATCACCTGCGCGCGCTGGAACAACGCCTGGGCGTCAGCCTGCTCAAGCGCACCACGCGCAAGCAAAGCCTGACCGAGTTTGGCGGGATTTATTACCAGCGTTGCCTGGAGGTGCTGGGCCTGGTGGCCGACTCCGAGCAGATGGCCGAACAAGCCAACAGTGACGTGCCCAAGGGCCTGCTGCGGATCACCGCACCACCGGCCTTTGGCACCGAACGCCTGGCACCGGCGCTCAGCGAATTTTCCCAGCGCTACCCACAGATCAAGCTGTACGTGGTGCTGAGCAACCAGCGGATGGACATGGTCGACAGCGGGTTCGACGTGGCCATCCGCTTGGGCGACCTGGACGCGCCAAGCCTGATTGCCCGCCCCATGCAGGATTACACCATCACCCTCTGCGCCTCTGCGGAGTACCTGGCGCGCCGTGGCACACCTCAACGCCCCGATGATCTGCAGCAACATGACTGCCTGGCGTTCGCTTACCCGGCGACCGACGATTGGCGCAACGCCGACAAGTTGTGGCGAATGCGCGGCGCAGAGGGCGAAGTGGAAATTCCGGTTTCCGGCTCATTGACCATCAACAGTTCGCAGGCCTTGCGCCAGGCTGCCCTGGAAGGCATGGGCATCGTGATGCTGCCTGACGCCCTGGTCGAGCCAGACCTGCGGGCCGGGAAACTGGTGGCATTACTGACGGACTACCAACTGCCCAGCCGGCCCATGCATTTGCTGTACGCCCAGGACCGCTATCGCCTGCCCAAGCTGCGGGCGTTTGTGGACTTCGTCATGGAGAAATGGGCGCGCTAGAGGCTCACCCCCAGCTCGATCAAGCGCTCACGGGTCTGCGCGGCAGACACGTGGTGAATCCCCTGCCAACCCAGCGCAGTGGCCGCCTCGGTATTGCCGGCTACATCGTCAATAAACACCACTTCACCCGGCTGGATATCCGGCAAATGGGCGCGCACCTGCGCCAGGCTGGCGTGGTAAATCGCAGGATCGGGCTTGATCAGCTTGATTTCGCCGGACACCACGATGTCGCGAAAATACTGCAGGAAGGGATAGTGGGCGCGGGCATAGGGAAAGGTCTCGGCGGACCAGTTGGTCAGGCCGAACAGCGGCATCTTCGCCTCATGCAAGGCTTCGAGGATCGCCACGCCCTCCGGCAATGAGCCTCGCAGCATCTCGTGCCAGCGGTCGTAGTACGCCTGGATCAGTGGTGCATGCTGCGGATGTTCGGCGATCAGCGTGCGGGTCGCCTCGGCCAGGCTGCGCCCGGCGTCCTGCTCGGTGTTCCAGGCCTGGGTGCAGACGGTGTCCAGGAACTGTTGGCGCTCCCGGTCGTCGGTAATCAGCTGGCGGTAGAGATGGTGCGGGTTCCAGTCGAACAGGACACCGCCGAAATCAAAAACGACTGCACGAATCGTCATGTAGATCCTCCGTTAGCGTGGGTGTGATAACGACCGCAGTCTGGCATGACGCGCACAAAAAAGCGGCCCCTGGAGGCCGCTTCTTCGTTACCGCAAGCGCTTAAGCCTGAATCAGGCCCTTGATCTTCACGGTCGGATTCACGTCAGCGTCGTAGTCCACGCCGTCGATCTCGAAACCGAACAGGCGCAGGAATTCCGCCTTGTAGCCGGCAAAATCGCTGATCTCGTTGACGTTGTCATCGGAGACCTGATTCCACAGGGCCGCTACCGCGTCCTGAACCTTAGGCTCAAGTTCCGCGAGGTCGGCGCGCAGGCGGCCGTCGGCGTCGAGCTTGGGCTCTTTGCCATACAGGCTGTCCTTGAACAGGCCGTAGACCTGCTCGATGCAACCTTCGTGGGTGCCCTGCTCTTTCATCACTTTAAACAGCAACGACAGGTACAGCGGCATGATCGGGATCGCCGAGCTGGCCTGGGTCACTACTGCCTTGAGTACCGACACACGGGCGTCGCCTTTCAGCGCCGCGAGGTTTTCGCGCAGGGTCAGGACTTTCTTGTCCAGGTCTTTCTTGGCTTCGCCGATGGAGCCGTTCCAGTAGATGTCCTGGGTCAGCTTCTCGCCGAGGTAGGTGAACGCAGTGGTCTTGGCGCCTTCGGCCAACACGTCGGCGTCACGCAGGGCGTCGATCCACAGCTGCCAGTCTTCGCCGCCCATGACTTTCACGGTGCCGTCGATTTCTTCCTGGGTGGCCGGTTCGAGGGTGGTGTCGACCACGACGCCCTTGTCGGTATTGATGCCGCGCAGGGTCACAGCCTTGCCGATCGGCTTCAGGGTGGAGTTGTGCACCACGCCTTGCGGGTCGGTACGGCGTGGCGCGGCCAGGCTGTAGACCACCAGGTCGATCTTGCCGAGGTCTTTCTTGATGGTTTCGATGGTCAGGCGCTTGATCTCGTCAGAGAACGCATCGCCGTTGATGCTCTTGGCGTACAGGCCTTTTTCCAGCGCAAACTTCTCGAAGGCGGCGCTGTTGTACCAGCCGGCAGAGCTGAGCTTGCCTTCTTCGCCTTCTTTCTCAAAAAACACGCCCAGGGTGTCGGCGCCGCAGCCAAAGGCAGCGCTGATGCGCGCGGCCAGGCCGTAGCCGGTGGAAGCCCCGAGGACCAGCACCTTTTTCGGGCCGCCTTCAATGGCACCGTGTTCGGTCACGTAGTCGATCTGCTCTTTGACATTCGCTTCACAGCCAACCGGGTGAGCGGTCACACAGATAAAGCCACGAACCCGCGGTTTGATGATCATAAAATTTCTGCCTCTTCCAAGGTGCCGAAGGCCAATGGTGGCCATTACAGCGTCAATCGTACGGGTCTATGACGCCCGGAAAACCGAAGCGTCACGATAGTCGCAAATCTTCTGTTCACAAAATGCTATCCGCAACACCGCCAGCCTGGCCATCCGCCGAGGCATTTTAGGGGGACAGCGGTAAAAATCTGTGCAGTGACTTCACAAATTTCCAGCATTTAAAACGCCACGTGAGGGCGATAACACCCTATCATGACCATATTATTTCGATATGTTTCGGCTCGGGCATGATGCCCACGGGTTGACTGACTCCTTTGCCTGGCCTGCCAGTCAACCGCGGACGGTTTTGAAGCAATCGAAAACCGTCTGATGGAGCCCAGTTTCATGAGTAAGAGTGTCATCCGCAAACGCCTGGCGTCCGCCGCATGGGTCCTTGGCGTCTTGCTGTTCATTTATTGCTTCCCCAAGACCACCCTGGTGTTTCTGCTGCTGGTGGTGTTCTGCGGCCTGTACGATTTCCTGCGCAATGGCCTGTACGACGGCGCGACCATCAAGAAGTATTTCATCGGCAACGGCCGCAATACCTGGTTGCTGGCGCCGTTCAACACGCTGTTTGACCTGATGAGCCAGCGCAATCGCCACGTTTATAAAATGAACGACCTGCCGCCGGCCTGGCGCGAAGACCTGCAAAAGGTGATCGACGACGCCATGGCCAACAAAGACGAGATCATTCAGTACCTGGACGAGCGCATGGCCGAGAAAAAACGCGGCATGCTGTTTTTCCAATGGTACGGCCGCCCGATCGAGACCACCCTGGATATCCCGCAACTGCGGGAAAAACTGCCCTACGTGAAAACCATCGGCGTGTCGGTATTCAACGAAAACCGTTCCACCTCGTTTCACTTCGGCCCGCTGCGCATGATGTTCCGCGTGCTCTACAACATGGCACCGGCGCCCCATCACGACGGCGTCTACATCCAGGTCGGCAAGCACAAACACTACTGGCACGATGATCCGCTGTTTATCTTCGATGACACGCTGATGCACGCCTCCTTCAACAAGAACGACGCCAAGCGCTACTGCCTGTTCATCGACATCGTGCGGCCAACCCTGGTGCCGTCGGTGCTCAACGGCCTGATCGCGGCCTTTGCCGGAGCAGTCTTTACCCTGCGTCGGTTTTTCTACAAAAACTGGAAGCTGATTCAGTAACTTCTGCGGCATGATGGTGCGCGACAGTGTTTGCGCTCGGCTCCAGTGCCGGGGAAAATGCCAGTCCAATGCGACCGAAAACGGCGCGCACTATCCTCAAGCCACTGGCCATGCATGGTCCGGTGGCTGTGCTTTCAGGGAATCAGAATGCCCCAAAGACAAGTCATCAATGCCTCCGTAAGCCCTAAAGGCAGCCTTGAAACGCTGTCGCAACGTGAAGTCCAGCAACTGAGCGAAGCCGGTACCGGCAGCATCTACACCCTCTTCCGTCAATGCGCCCTGGCCATCCTCAACACCGGCGCGCACATCGACAACGCCAAGACCATCCTCGACGCCTATAAAGATTTCGAAGTGCGCATCCACCAGCAGGACCGTGGCGTGCGCCTGGAACTGTTGAATGCACCGGCTGACGCGTTCGTCGATGGTGAAATGATCGCCAGTACCCGGGAGATGCTGTTCAGCGCCCTGCGTGACATCGTCTACACCGAAAACGAACTGGACAGCCAGCGCATCGACCTGAGCAGCTCCCAGGGCATCACCGACTACGTGTTCCACCTGCTGCGCAACGCCCGCACCCTGCGCCCGGGCGTCGAGCCGAAGATCGTGGTGTGCTGGGGCGGGCACTCGATCAATACCGAAGAATACAAATACACCAAGAAAGTCGGCCACGAACTCGGCCTGCGCAGCCTCGACGTGTGCACCGGCTGCGGCCCCGGCGTGATGAAAGGCCCGATGAAGGGCGCGACCATTTCCCACGCCAAGCAACGCATTACCGGCGGGCGCTACCTGGGCCTGACCGAGCCGGGGATCATCGCCGCCGAGGCGCCGAACCCGATCGTCAATGAGCTGGTGATTTTGCCGGACATCGAAAAGCGCCTGGAAGCCTTCGTGCGCGTCGGCCACGGCATCATCATCTTCCCGGGCGGCGCCGGCACCGCCGAAGAGTTCCTGTACCTGCTGGGCATCCTGATGCACCCGGACAACCGCGACGTGCCGTTCCCGGTGATCCTCACCGGGCCGAAACACGCCGCGCCGTACCTGCAACAGTTGCACGCGTTCGTCGGCGCGACCCTGGGCGAAGCGGCCCAGGCTCATTACCAGATCATCATTGACGACCCGGCTGAGGTGGCACGGCAGATGACCGTCGGCTTGAAAGCGGTCAAACAGTTCCGCCGCGAGCGCAACGACGCGTTCCACTTCAACTGGCTGCTGAAGATCGACGAGGGCTTCCAGCGCCCGTTCGACCCGACCCACGCCAACATGGCCAGCCTGCAACTGAGCCACGCGCTGCCGCCCCATGAACTGGCGGCCAACCTGCGCCGGGCGTTCTCGGGGATTGTGGCGGGCAACGTCAAGGACAAGGGCATCCGCCTGATCGAGCAGAACGGGCCGTATGAGATTCATGGCGACCCAGCGATCATGAAACCGCTGGATGAGTTGCTGAAGGCGTTCGTAGAGCAGCACCGGATGAAACTGCCAGGCGGCGCCGCCTACGTGCCGTGCTACCGCGTGGTGCAGTGAGTCAGCGCTGAACCGCTACGCACTTGATCTCCAGCAGCAAGCCCGGGTTGGCCAGTTCTGATACGCCAATGACCGTCCAGGCGCACAACCCGCGAGGGAACAGGCGGTTTTTCACTTCACGGAAAACCGCCATGTGCTCGCTCATGTTCACGTGGTAGGTGGTCATGTCGACCACGTCTTCAAACGTACAGCCCCCCTCCTCCAATACCAGGCGCAGGCTCTCCCAGGCGGCGACGAACTGTGCCTCGGGATCGGTGATGACTTCCAGGTGTTCCGTGCGGCCGACCTGCCCTGCGCAGTACAGGGTCTTGCCGACTTTTACCGCCGGGACGTAGCCGGCGCGCTCGACGATGGGGTGCATGGAAGTGGGGATGATGAGGTGGCGGTCGGTCATATGTTGTATCTCTTAAGGCTGGTTTCAGGCGTGTCGACGGGAAACGTTCGGACTATCGTTTTACCTGTTCCGACCCACCCACGCCAGATGAGTAACCTATGGACCAATGGATCTTGCCCTCCA
Organism: Pseudomonas sp. IPO3774; assembly: GCF_013386835.1. Taxonomy (NCBI): domain Bacteria; kingdom Pseudomonadati; phylum Pseudomonadota; class Gammaproteobacteria; order Pseudomonadales; family Pseudomonadaceae; genus Pseudomonas; species Pseudomonas sp. IPO3774. Next base: position 158,845 of record NZ_JACAQY010000014.1, on the reverse strand, counting down.
CTATTCCTTACCCTAAGGTAAGGAGTATCACGAGAGAGGCTTTCAACATGGCTACCGCCACACTCACTTCAAAAGGCCAAATAACCATTCCCGTTCAAGTCAGGGCCGCACTTGGGCTGAACACTGGCGACCGGGTCGAATTCGTCGAAATGGAAGAGGGCAAGTTTGCGATCATCGCGGCCAGCAAGACTGTGTCGGACCTCAAAGGGCTGATCCGCAAACCCGCCAATCCCGTCAGCATCGAAGAAATGAACCTGGCCATCGCTGCACAGGGAGCCAAAGCACGATGATTGGACTGGATACCAATGTGCTGGTGCGTTACGTCACCCAGGATGATCCCGTCCAATCGCCAAAGGCATCCAGACTGATCGAGTCGCTCACCACTGCCTCGCCGGGTTTTGTCAGCCTGGTTTCAGTGGTGGAACTGGTGTGGGTCCTGCAGTCCAGTTACCAGTCAGCCAAGAGTGAAGTGGTTGCGGTCCTGGAGACGCTGCTGCGTACCCGCGAACTGACCGTAGAGCACGCCGACGTTATCTGGCAGGCACTCCGGCGATTTACAAGCACCAGGGCCGATTTCGCCGACTGCCTGATTGAACGCTGCGCCCACGCAGCAGGCTGTGAATATACGGCGACATTTGATGTCAGCGCGGCCAAGGCTACCGGCATGCGGCGGCTGACCTGAGGCGTCGCGTTGCAGAAGCGTCAAGGCTTTGGTAGAAAATGCCCTTACTGACTTTATCCAGAGACAAGACCAACGTGCGCACGCTTTTTCTCGCCGGCCTGGCATTAACGTCCCCATTGACCCTCGCCGAAGCCATCACCTGGCCCGACCTGCCCGACACCTGCTTCGTCAGCGGTCGCTCCGCTACCAGTCAGGATGTGGACACCGGTTGTGCGGCGTTTCTGATCAATGTGAAGGGCAAGGCGGCAGGCACGCCGATCAAGCTGGATATCCCGCAGTACGCCATGCATGTCGACGAAGGCACCGGCAAGGAAACACCGGTGATCCTCATCCAGGCGGAAGAGAATGGCGATGTTAAAGCGGTAGGTTACAAGGAGCTTGGCACCGGCCAGTTGGGCGCGGCGCTGCTCAGGGAAGTTCGGCTTCTGGGTACGAAGAAGCCGATTTAAGCCATCGGATAACGGTCAGCGAACCCAACCGCCGCCCTGCCAGTGATAGCCGTCGTTACGCTGCTCCCAATGCGGGTGGACATAACGATAACCTGGCCGTACCGGCTCCCAGTGGCCGTGAACCGCCACATAGCGCCCGCCTTCCCAACGCCAGTAGCCACGCGACCACAGGTAACCTGGCCGCCCTTCGGGCTCGACCTCGATGACCTGCACCGGCGGCGGTTGCGGCGCGACGACTTCTACATATTCACGCTGCACCGGTCGTCGATCATGTACGACCCGCTCCTCTACACACCCGGAAGCCGCGACGACCAAAGCCGCCAATGCCGCATAACGTAACAACATACAGAATCCTCGGGCGTGACCGCCCAGCGTTTATACCGGTAAAAAAAGTGCCCCCTTGTTCCAGCCGCGCTCCTGCTTGGCTATAAGACTTTTTAACAGGTGCCAACTGTCAGCTTGCTGAACCCACGGGCAGACAGCAGGTAAAGAAAAACTGACCTTTTCAAGAGGCACAGACTGCGACCGGCTGTTTCAGTCGCACCAGAATCAGCCCGGCCACCACCACGGCGATCCCTGCATACGTCGATGCATGAATCTCATCGCCAAACATCAGTGCCGCCCACACCAGTGTCACGGGAGGCTCCAGGTACACCAATGTCGCCACATGGGTAGCCGTCATTACGCGCAACAACATCCACAGGCTCAGGTAAGCCACGAAGGTAGAGAACACCGTCAGCCAAACGATGGAGATCAATACGTCGGGGGTCTGCGGAATGCTCAGCGTATCGGTGTACAGCACCGCTGCAGCAAAGCCGATCAAGGTCAGCAACGACTGGATAAACAACGCCAGGCTCAGGTCGCCGGAATCAGTGCGGGCCGCCCGCCGTTCGTACAGCGTGGCCACGGTCAGACCGAGTGCCGACACCAGGGGCAATGCATACATGACCCACCCGACTTCGGCCCCGCTGTTGCGGTATTGCCCGAAGATGACGATCGACACGCCGGCAAAACCGATCATCAACCCCAGCCACTGCCAGCCGCCGCTGCGTTCGGCGTGGCTACCCGATGACAGCGCCGCCGTCATCAATGGCTGCAGGGCCGCGATGATCGCCGCAATCCCCGGCGGCAAACCGTTCTGGATCGCCACGTAGACACAGGTCAAATAGAGAAACTGCGAGAGGAAACCCACCACCGCGTGATGGCGGATCTGTGCCCAGGAAACCTTCAGCAGCCGCACGTTCAAAAACAGCGCCAGGCACAACGACACCAGCAAGAAACGCCAGAACAGCACGTTGAACACGCCATCACTCCGGGTCGCCAGTTTCGCGCCGATAAACCCCGAACTCCACGACAGCACGAACACCGCCTGTAACAGCAACCGCCCCACGGTTGATCGCTTCATTGAGCCTCCGGTTCGCTTGATTGACCAAAAGGCTAAGTGCCGCGCATGATTCTGTATATTTGAATAATCTGTACCACTAATCCTTAAAAGTGGAATCATGAGCAAACAACTGAATATTGACCTGTTGCGCACTTTCCACGCGGTGGCCCGCTTCCAGCGATTCAACGAAGCGGCCAATCATGTGCATCGCAGTGCCTCGACGGTGACCACGCAGATCCAGAAGCTCGAAAACCAGGTCGGCCAACGCCTGTTCAGCCGCAGCAACCAGGGGGTTGAACTGACGATGTACGGCAAGAAACTCCTGGGCGAAACCACCGAATTCCTCAAGAGCCACGACCGCTTGCTGGCCTCCCTCACGCCGCAACGCATGCAGGGCAAGATTCGCCTGGGTTTGCCTGATTCTTACGCGCCAGACTTCATGCAGGAGTTCCTGCCCCGCCTGGTCGCCGACAACCCATTGCTGGAACTGGAGGTAGAAGCGCGCTCCAGTGGCGAACTGCTCACGCTGTTCGCCAGCAGGCAGCTGGACCTGGCCCTGATTGTCAGCGCCCAGCCGTTGGAACAAGGCGAGCGCCTGGGAGAAATCCAGCCGCTGTGGGTGGCCGCCGAACACTTCAGCTGCCCACCGCAGGCGCCACTGCCGATTGCCGTGCAACTGACAGGTTGCCCTTATCGCGCTGCAGCGATTCGAGCGCTGAAGGAGCACGGCACTTACTATCGGGTGCTGCTGGAAAGCGCGAGTTCGCCCGCTGTTGAAGCGTGTATCCGCAGTGGCATGGCGGTGGGGTTGGTGGAAGAAAGCCGCATGGGTAAGGGATTGACGCGCCGGATTGCTGGAGCTGAACTGCCGCCGCTGCCGCTGCATCACCTGTACCTGCTTGGCGACAGCAGCAACCTGTTGGCACTGCATCTGTATGAGCAGGTCAAGGCCGGCTTCAGCGTCTAGGGTGGTCCGAAACGCAACAGCACCGCATCGACAAATCGCCGCAGCTTGGCGGTGCGCTGGCGATTCGCGGTGTAGAGCAAATGCATCTGCCGACTTGGCGCCTCATAGTCCGGCAGCACTCGCACCAACTCACCGCTCTTGAGCGCCGAGCGTAAGAAATCCTCAGGCCCCAGCACAATCCCGAAACCATCCCGCGCGGCCGACATCAAGGCCCGGCTTTCATTCACGTGCAGGCGGCTGGCGACCTGGGCCTTGTGCAGGACGGCGCCTTGGTAGAACGACCATTCGCGATCAGCCGGACGTGACCAGTAGGCGTATCCCAGGCACTCGTGGTGTTCAAGGTCAGCGGGCGTCAGCGGCGTGCCGCGCTCGGCCAGGTATTTGGGTGCCGCACAGACCACCAGGCGGTAGGGCTGCAGCGGCCGGGCGGTGAGGCTGCTGTTCGCCAGCGGGCCGATACGGAACGCCACTTCGTAGCCCTCCTCCACCAGGTCGACAAACCGGTCGGTCAGGTGCAGGTCGATTTCCACCTCGGGGTTGTCGCGTAAAAATTCGGTCACCAGTGGCATCAGGCTGTAGGAGCCAAAAGTCACTGGGGCGCTGATCTTGAGCTTGCCCCGTGGTGTGTCATTCATGATCTGGGCGAGGGAGTCTGCGGCCTCTGCCTCTGTCAGGATATGTTTGCAGCGCTCGTAGTACGCGCTTCCCAACTCCGTCAGGCTTTGCCGGCGTGTGGTGCGGTTGAGCAGGCGTGCGCCCAGCCGCCGCTCCAGCGCCGCCACATGCTTGGCTACCATCTGAGGCGACATTCCCAGGCGTTCGGCAGCACGGGCGTAGGACCCCAGTTCGGCAGCCATCACAAAGGCACTCATGCTTGAAAGGCGGTCCATCATTCACCACTCCCAGTAACAACACCAAGACCAGAACGGCCATTTATCCTCATCCAGTAGCCAATCATCATAACGTCTCTCTCAACTCAGGAGCACCGACATGAAAATTGGCATTATCGGAGCAGGCTTTATCGGACGCGCCGTTGCGCAGTTGGCGTTGGCGGCCGGCCATGAAGTGATGTTGAGCAACTCCCGCGGCCCGCAGTCGATGAGCAGCGTGCTGAGTGGCATTCGTGGGGTTCAAGTGGGTACTGCGCAAGACGCCGCGCAATTTGGCGAACTGGTCCTGCTGGCGATTCCGTTCGAACATTACCGCAGCGTGCCGGCGCAGTGGCTGGAAGGCAAAACCGTGATGGATGCCAACAACTACTACCCGAACCGCGACGGCCATATTCCCGTGCTCGACCGCTTTGAAACCACCACCAGTCGGTTGGTGGCCGAGCACCTGTCGCAATCAAATGTGGTGAAAGTGTTCAACGCTATCCTGGCGCCGGACCTGACCCAGGATGCTCGCAGCCGCGGCGCACCCGACCGGCGCGCGCTCCCGGTCGCGGCGGATGACCCGGCAGCCAAGGCGCAAGTCATCGCCCTGCTGGACGAGATCGGCTTCGACGCCGTAGATGCCGGTGGGCTGGATGAGAGCTGGCGGTTTGAACGCGCCAAGCCGGCGTACTGCATACCTCTGGATAAAGAGGGACTGAAGGCAGCGTTGGCAGCTGCAGAGCGGCAGGTCGAAGTACCCGCTCATTGGTGACACCTGCAAAAAAGCCCGCTGACCGTCACCGGTTCAGCGGGCTTTTTACGTTGCGCAGGCCCTGAATCAGGACCTCACCAACGTCTTACAGCGCGAGGTCAGAAGCTGGCTTGCTCGGCTCAGCCGCAGGCTTTGCAGCCTCGGTGGCTTTCGGAGCAGTCAGCTGCGGAATCGCAGGTGGAGGCGTCAGCTGCAGAATGTTGGCGGTGTAGGCCCATTCTTTAGCCACAGCTTCAGGGCTGTCGTTCAGCTTGGTGCCGTAGCTAGGCACGATCTGGTGCAGCTTTTCCTGCCAGGCCGGGGAAGCAACCTGTTCCTTGAACACTTTCTGCAGCACGGTCAGCATGATCGGAGCCGCGGTGGACGCGCCTGGCGATGCACCCAGCAGGCCGGCGATGGTGTTGTCGGCGGAGCTGACCACTTCGGTACCGAGTTTCAGGACGCCGCCCTGCTCTTCGTCACGCTTGATGATCTGCACACGCTGACCGGCTTGCCACAGGCGCCAGTCTTCTTTCTTGGCGTTCGGGAAGTACTCTTGCAGCGCCTTGAAGCGGTCGTCATCCGACAGCATCAGTTGGCCGGCGAGGTACTCGACCAGTGGGTATTCGCGGATACCGACTTTGGTCATTGGCCAGATGTTGTGGGTGGTGGTGCTGGTCAGCAGGTCCAGGTACGAGCCTTCTTTCAGGAACTTGGTCGAGAAGGTAGCGAATGGGCCAAACAGAATCACGCGCTTGCCATCCAGCACGCGGGTGTCCAGGTGCGGAACCGACATCGGCGGTGTGCCAACGGAAGCTTTACCGTAGGCCTTGGCCAGGTGCTGCTCGGCAATCGTTGGGTTATCGGTGACCAGGAACGAACCGCCAACAGGGAAGCCCGCGTATTCCTTGGCTTCAGGAATGCCCGACTTCTGCAGCAGGTGCAGTGCACCGCCGCCCGCGCCGATGAACACGAACTTGGCGTCGGTTTCCGTCTTGGTGCCGTCTTTCAGGTTCTTGTAGCTGACACGCCAGGTGCCATCGGCGTTCTTGGTGATGTCCTGCACTTCGCTCGACAGTTTCAGGTCGAACTTCGGCGTAGTTTGCAGGTGAGCGACGAACTGGCGCGTGATCTCGCCGAAGTTCACGTCCGTACCGATCGGGGTCCAGGTGGCCGCGATTTTCTGGTTCGGGTCACGCCCTTCCATCATCAGCGGAACCCATTTGGCGATTTGCGCCGGGTCCTCGGAGTACTGCATGCCGGCGAACAGCGGGCTCGCCTGCAGCGCTTCGTAACGCTTCTTCAGGAACTTGATGTTGTCATCGCCCCACACGAAGCTCATGTGCGGAGTGGAGTTGATGAACGAACGCGGGTTCTTCAGGACGCCCTGCTGAACCTGCCAGGACCAGAACTGACGGGAGATCTGGAACGCTTCGTTGATCTCGACCGCTTTCGGGATCTCAACGTTGCCGTTCTTGTCTTCCGGGGTGTAGTTCAGCTCAGCCAAAGCCGAGTGACCGGTACCGGCGTTGTTCCAGCCGTTGGAGCTTTCTTCGGCCACGCCATCGAGGCGCTCGACCATCTCCATCGACCAGTCCGGTTGCAGCTCATTGAGCCACACACCCAGGGTTGCACTCATGATGCCGCCGCCGATCAGCAGCACATCGACTTTCTTTGCCTCTTCCGCGTGAACGGAAGTGATCCCCATCGACAAAGCCAGCCCCAGCAGGGCAGTGTTTACTTTTTTAAACATCAGTAGCACCTATGATAAAACGCCATCCGCCCCACTGCCCCTGATCATGGGCAACCCTCAATCACGCTGCGCCAGGCAACGCACCGCGGGGTGTGCACATTCATTCGGGGACCGCAGGGTGGGCACACAAGGCCGACGTATCGACCTCACTTTTATGTCCCTTCTGCGCTGACTTCTTATCATTATTGGCTTCAGCTACCTGGGCGCCAGCTAACCACCGGGACGTATACGGGTGTACGTACTCGATAGAGGCTAGACCAAGATGGCGCGCAGAATATCACGCTCGGCGCCTTATATGGACTCAGCGGTCGGGCGGCCATCAGTTCGCCAGTTTTTAAGATCCGTCTCATGTGCCTCTAAATCACAGCATTGCACTATGGATTGGCTTACCTGACGGGTAGGCAGACAACCTTCCTTCTCTTAAAAGAGGCACTGCAATGCTGAACAAACTGAGCCAACTCACCCTCGCCTGCGGCGCTTGCTGGTTGCTGGCCGGCACCGCTCAGGCGGCGGACGGGCAGATCGAATTCACCGGTTCCGTCACCGATAACGCCTGCACCATCACCACCGGCGACGTGAACAAGTCGGTGACTCTGGACCCGGTGCGCATCGCTGACTTCGCGCCCACCGTGGGTTCGGTGCTCACCGATAAAGCTAAGCCGTTTTCCATCAGCCTGGACAACTGCAGCACCGCGACCCGTAAAAACGTCGCGATCACCTTCAGCGGCCAGCAAGACGCCAGCGACCCGACATTACTGGGCCTGACCGGTGAAAACCAGGTGCGCGGCATCGCGATCCAGATCACCGACTCCCGTAACGGCAACAAACTGCCACTGAACACGCCGACCGCCGATTACGACCTGCGTGCACAGTCCAATACCTTCGACTTTACCGCTGCCTACGTGCGCACCGTCGCCGACACCACCACCGGTGAAGGCGACGACGCGGTGACCACCTCCGGCATCAGCACCGGTCAGGTGCACGCGCTGGCCAGCTTCGACGTTACCTACAAGTAATTGCTCGTCAACACCGTGGGCCAGGCGTTCGCGCGCCGGCCCGCGGGCTTCCGGAGGTCCCCCTGTCATGCGTTTGAAAGTCTATCTTCTGCTCGCCCTGCTGCCGCTCTGGCACAGCGCCGCCAACGCCGCCGTCACCGTCGGCGCCACGCGACTGATCTACGACGGCGCTTCCAACGAAGCCAACCTGAGCGTCAGCAACCGCGACGACACCTCGCCTTACCTCGTGCAGTCCTGGGTCAGCCACTTCGGCAGTGGCAACGAGGAAAGCGTCGATAACTTTATCGTCACGCCGCCGCTGTTCCGGCTGGATGCCGACAAGGAAAATATCCTGCGCATCATTTTTACCGGTGGCCCAGAAGTGCCCCAGGACCGCGAAAGCCTGTTCCTGATGAACGTCAAGGCAATCCCGGCCATGAGCGACGATCAAAAAGGCAAGAACGTGCTGCAGATCGCGCTCAAGACCACGATCAAACTGTTCTACCGCCCGGCCGGCCTCAAAGGTTCGCTCAAGGACGCGGTGGCGCAAGTGAACTGGAAGGCCCAAGCGGGTGCATTGGCCGTCAATAACGCCTCCAAGCTGCACGTGGTGGTCAGCGAACTGAAGCTCAACGGCCTGCCGATCACCCAGGCGCCGGATGTGCTGCGCCCAGGCGAAGCGCGTGAGCTGCCGATCCAGGCAAAGGCCGGCGATGAAGTGCAACTGAGCTACATCGATGACTACGGCAGCATCGTGACCGCCCCCGTCATCCGCATTCACTGATACCCACGCGACAACCCCGGAACGCCTTTTCAGGAACGACCATGCTCCGTTCATTCCCAGTCATGCGCCGTTGCGCCGTGAAGGCTTTCGGCTGCCCGCTCGTGGCCGCCGCCGCCTTGCACCTGGCCCCCGCACACGCCGGCTACGAGTTCGATGCGTCGTTTCTCGAAATCGGCGGCGGGCAGAGTTCGGCCGCTGTGAAACAACAGGTCAGCGCCATGAGCGACGGCCAGTTGCCGGGGATTTACCGGGTGGATATCCAGCTCAACCAGCGCTCGATCGAACAGCGTGATGTGCGTTTCATCCGCGCCACCGGCACCCAGGAACGCTCGAGCACCGGCCTGTTCCCCTGCCTGGATGTCGAGTTCTTCCGCGCCCAGGGCGTGGCCGACACGGCCCTGCAAAACCGCACCGACGCCGACCCCACCTGCATTGCGTTCGATCAGGGCCTGGCCGGCGTGAGCTACGACTACGACTTCAACCGCCAGATCCTGTCGATTGAAATCCCACAGGCCTACCTGGGCAGCATCCCTTTTGAAGTGCGCCGTCGGCAATGGAGTAACGGCGAACAGGTGGCCTTCACCAACTACAGCTTCACCGGCAGCACCGTGGAGTCCGATACCGGCCGCCGCCAGGACCAGTTCGGCAGCCTGAGGAGCGGCGTGAATGCCGGGGCCTGGCGCCTGCGCAATTTTTCGACCTGGCAAAAAGGCAGCACCACGCCCGGGCGCTGGGAGTCGCTGGAAACCTACGCCCAGCGCGACATGGGCAATATGATGGCGATCGCCACCCTGGGCGATTCCACCACCGAAGGCGACCTGTTTGACGCGATCCCCTATCGGGGGCTGGGCATCGCCTCTGATCTGGACATGCTGCCCGACCAGGCCCGCGAATTCGCCCCGGTGATTCGCGGCATTGCCAATGGCCGCTCGCGGGTGATCATCCGCCAGCGCGGCTATGTGATCCATGAGCAATGGGTGCCGTCGGGGCCGTTCGCCTTGACCGACCTGTACCCCACCGCCAGCAATGGCGACATCGAAGTCACCGTGGAAGGCCCGGACGGCCAGCGCCAGGTCTACACCCAGTCGTTCTCGTCGGTGCCCTACATGCTGCGCGAAGGCCAGCAAAGCTATTCGGTATTCGCCGGCCAATACCGCCCGGCGCAATCGTCCTTTGTGCAGCAAACCCCAACATTTATCCAGGCCTCCCTACGACGCGGTTTGAGCGGCAGCACCACGCTGTTTGGCGGCAGCCTGCTGAGTAATCAATACAACGCCGGCCTGCTGGGTTTTGCCCACGACTTTGCCGGCTTTGGCGCGATCTCGGTGGACGTGACCCACGCCCGCAGCGACGCCGTGGGCCGGGAGAAAACCACGTCCAGCGGCCAGTCGTTTCGCTTTCGCTATTCCAAGTCCCTGGCGGCCACCGACACCAACTTCAGCCTGATCGGCTACCGCTACTCCACCGGCGGCTACTACTCGTTCAACGAAGCGCTGAACAGCCGCAGCACCGAGCAAACCCTGGACACGTACCGCAGCGGCCACATGAAAAGCAACTTCACCGCCAACGTGTCGCAGCAATTGGGCGGCTACGGCGGGGTCTATGCCAACGTGTCGAAAACCGCCTACTGGGACAAGAGCAAGGCCGACACCTCGATCCAATTGGGATACAGCGCGAGCGTCGGGGACATTTCCTACTCCCTTGGGCTGGGCCTGAACAAAGGCGCCAACAGCGACGACCGCAGCCTGTCCCTGAGCATCAGCATGCCCCTGGGCGGCACGCGCAGCCAGCGCGTTACGGCCAACATGAACCAGAGCGCGCGGGGCTCGGCATCACGCACCGCGACCCTGAGCGGCAACGCGTTCGAGGACGATACGCTGGCCTACAGCGCGGGTGTGTCGCAGCAAGTCAGCGGCGCGCAACGCCAGACCGGCGGCACCTTCGCCGCGCAATACGACGCGCCCAACGCAATTGTGCGCGGTGCCTATAACGAGACCACCGGCAGCCGCCAACTGGACATGGGCGTCGAAGGTTCGGTGGTGGCGTATGGCAGCAACCTTATGTTCAGCCAGCCATTGGGCGAAACCAATGTGATCGTCGCCACACCGGGCGCCGCCGACGTGGGCATCAGCAACAAGCGCGGTGTGCGCACCAACAGCAATGGCTACACCGTGGTGCCGCAGGCCCTGCCCTATCGCAAAAACCGCGTGTCGCTGGACACCCAGTCGATGCCGTCTGACGTCGACATCGCCGAGCCGGTGCAGGAAGTCACGCCAAACCGCGGCGCGTTTGTACTGGCCGACTTCGACACCCGGCGCGGCCAACGCATCCTGTTTCGCATCAGCGACCCCCTTGGCGAAGCAGCGCCGTTTGCCGCCCGCGCCGAATTGTTTGCCCCGGATGGCCGCGCCCTCGGCAACACCCTGGTGGCCGACAAAGGCCGCGCGTTCCTGACCGGCGTGCCGCCCGAGGCGCGGTTGTTGGTCAGCGTCGACGGCCAGCCGTGGTGCAGCCGTGAATTGAAGCTGGACGAAACATCGCCTGCCGACGGCGGCATCACCCAAATGAATATTCAATGTGAGCGCGCGGCCGGTGGGTCGGGTGCCAAGGATTCCTGACATGATCGTTAAAGCAACACATAAGGTGCGTGGACGGCTGATGCTTGCGCTGTTGTGCGCAGTATTGAGCTGCCTTTCACAACAGGCGCAAGCGTTGGTCGAAGGGAATCTCAACTGCACAGTGCCAGGCGTTCCGAGCGGCGGCTACACGTTTACACCGGGCCAGGCGATCAGGATCGTCTTCGAGGGCACGTGCACCGTTCGCCGCGCATTCCCCTATTCAGCCGGTTTAAATACGCGAATCAACTACATGAGCGGCCCGAATCAAGCCCCGTTGAGATGGTCCGACCCGTATAACAACATCTATTTATACGATCTGAATATCGGCCAATACAGCCGCAATTGCCTGGGCGGCTACTGCCGGCCTTTACCCCTTAATACTGTGGTGCCTTACCGCTACATTCTGGTGGGCACAGCACCCCAAACTGCAGGCACACGTTGGATAGGGGTGTTGCTGGGCGTTACCTCGGAAAACTGGCTGGGTTATGGCGAGTGGTTTCTTAACACAGGGTTTTCATACACCGTAGTCCCGCCTGCCTGCAGCCTGAGTTCACCCGGCAGCGTCAACCTGCGCTTCGGCTCTATCAGCAACAGCGACCTCAATAACCAGATGCAGTCGACCACAGTGTCAATTAAATGCTCGGCGCAGATGCGAGCCAACGTCTACCTGCTTCCAAACCAGACGGTAGTCAGCCCTACTACCGGTGTGACGCGCACCTCGCTGGCAGGTTTGAACATGCAGGCGCTGTGGACCGACACCCTGAACCCGGTGAACTTCACTACCCCGCGCTTTATGCAGTTACGCGTGGGCAGCAATGACGTAAACCTGAGCTTCAAGCCACAACTGGCGGCCGGGCAATCACCGACGGGTGCGTTTCAGAGCCAATACACGCTGAACATCGACTATCAATGAGGGCCTTGCCATGAAAACTCCACTGCTCGCCCTGATGCTGCTCGGCAGCACCGCTCACGCTGCCGACGTGGTGAATATCACCGTCAGCGGCACCCTCACCCGCCCACCGTGCGTATTGAGTACCGGCACAACCCTGACCGCCGCATTTGGCGACGTGCGTACTGACCAGGTGGCGACCACCGGCACTGTGGAAGTGCCGGTGCGCTTGAAGTGCTCGTCGGGTTCTTCGCTAAATGTCAGCTTCACGTCCAATAACGGCACCTACACCTCCACCGTGGCCAAGACCACGGCGGATAACCTCGGTGTGTCGTTGCTGTGGGCGGACAACACGGCGGCAAACCTCAATGGCACCGTCAAGAAATACACCAACCTCAGCGGCGACGTGGATATCAGCCTCAAGGCGCAACTGGTCGAACGCGGCACGCTGGCGCCGGGCGCGTTCACCTCGTCGATGGTCATGACCCTCAATTACCTATGAAAGCGCTCGCCTGGATGCTGCTGGCCGTAGCCAGCACCGCCCTTGCGCAAGCGGCGGAAGAAGCGCAGATCGACGTCAGCGGCAAGCTGACCGCACCGCCGTGCACCGCAAGGTTTCCGAGTACGCAACAGGTGGACCTGGGCAAGGTCAACCTCAACCAGTTGGCCGACGGCAGCACCGTCGCCACCGATGTGCCGCTGGTCTTCGACTGTCAGGCGGGCGCTCAGGTCGAGCTGAGTTTGTCGGCGGGCATGGCCCGGGCCCTCACCGTCAGCCCGGTGCTGCTCACCAATCTCCCATCCCTGGGGTTGCAGGTGCAATTGCGTGACAAGACCGACAAGCCGGGGATCGGCCTGGGCCAAACCGGCACCTGGCCGGTAGAAGACGAACCGTTGGCGCTGACCCTGCGCGTCAAGCCCGTGTCCCTGGGCGAGCTGCCCGAGGCGGGTAGCTACAAAGCCACCCTGTTGATGCAGATGACGTACCGCTGATTACTGAAACTGCCGGGCTTCGATGCAATAGGTCAGCAGCGCCTGGTCACTGTCCACCTCCAGCTTGCGCATGGCCGAAATCTTCTGCGCGCTGACGGTCTTGTTGCTGCGGCTCAACTGCCGCGCGATATCGCTCACGCTCATGCCCGTCACGAATAAACGCAGCACTTCCATCTCCCGTGGCGACAGGCTCTGGAAGCGCGCCTGCACCTGGGTCACATTGGCCAAGACCGAAGTCGCGGCGGGCTCCGGTGCGCGGTAACTGCGCTGGGCACTGATCGCGCCGAGGGCCTTTTCGATCTCGCCGTGCAGGTGGTTCTTCTGGATCACCCCGGCCACACCCAATTCCTGCAAGCGGGTGAGAATCAGGCTGTTGGAAATCATGGTCAGCACCAGCACCTGGGTCGCGGGAAAGTGACGCAGGATGTACTCGATCAGCTTCAACCCATCGCCATAGGTGTCGTCACCCGGCATGTTGAAATCGGTGATCAGGACTTGCGGCCGGTGCTTGCGCAACTGCTCGATCAGTTGACTGGAACTGACCGCCTCGCCCACCAGGCTGTAGCGTGAATCACGCTGCACAATTTCGCGCACGCCCACCAGTACGATCGGGTGGTCATCGGCGATCACAACGTTCATTTCTCGCATTCTTTATCTTCCTTGTAATGGGCTTTCATCAAGTTTGCGACTCTGCCAGCAAGCACTGCGCAACCGCTGTAAGCCGTGCGCACACGCCTCGAATCTGCGTGGTGGCGTATGTATCCAGCGGTGCGTCGTACAGGGTGTTCTCCCATGCCTGACAAGCGCTGGACAGTTCCCCGGCACGCACACTGGCCAGCGCGCCGTTGAGGCTGTGCAAACGCTCACGTACGAGGGTGGCATCGCCGGCCGTCAGGCCTTGTTCGATCTGCTGCACATCCACCAGCAACGTGTCGGCCATCAGTTGGCGCATGGCCGGGGAAAGCTCGATCCAGCCTTCGCGGTCCCGGTCCACCTGCACCACCGGCAAGGCCGTGGCTCGCCGGCAGTGCGCCATTAACGCCTGGCGCAGCATGCTCAGGCTCAGCGGTTTGACCACCCACGCGTTCATGCCCACCGCCAGGCAACGCTCGCCCTCCTCGCGCAGGGCATTGGCGGTGACGCCGATGATCGGCACCTGGACGCCTTGTTCACGCAACGCGCGGGCCAGGTCGTAGCCGTTGAGGCGCGGCATATTGATGTCGGTGATCACCAGGTCGAACGGCTGCGAACCCCAGATTTGCAGCGCATGCTCGCCGTCACGCGCTACGGTGGGGTGGGCGCCAAGGGCCTCGAGCTGTTCTTGCAGCACGGCCTGGCTGACCGGGTTGTCTTCGGCGACCAGCACGCGCACGTTCAGGCACGGTGCGTCCAGGCACGGCGGCATCGGCGGTTGTTCCGCAGAGGGCAGGGTTTCCTGAAGCACCGGCAAGGTGATGAACAGCGAAAAACTGCTGCCCAACCCTGGCTCGCTGACCACGCGCATGCTGCCGCCCATCAACTCACTCAAGCGCGAGCAGATAGACAGGCCCAGGCCGGCGCCATTGCCGTCCTGGTCGCCCGCTACCTGATAAAACGGCTTGAACAACTGGTCCAGCGCCTTTTCCGGAATGCCCACGCCGGTGTCAGTGACCTGCCATTGCAGGGTCACTTTATCGTCAAGTAGTTGCTGCACCATCAGGCGCAAACGCACGCGCCCGGAGTCGGTGAACTTGATCGCGTTGCCCAGCAGGTTATGCAGGACCTGCCGGATGCGGCCAGCATCGCCAAGCAGTTGCGGCGGTAGCAGCGGGTCGATCTCGGCATCGATCTGCAAGCCTTTATTGCGCGCGGTCGCGCTGAACGCCAACACCGATTCCGCCACCAACTGGCCCGGGCTGAACGGCGCCGCTTCCACGGCCATTTGCCCGGATTCGATTTTCGATACATCCAGTACGTTGCTGATCAACTGGAACAGCACAGTGGACGAACCCTGGATAATTTCCAGGTAGTGGCGCTGGCGCTCGCTCATGTCGGTCAGGGCCATCAGTTCCAGGTTGCCGAGCACGCCGTACAGCGGGGTGCGGATTTCATGGCTCATGGTTGCCAGGAACACGGTTTTGGCCTCGTTGGCTTCGGTGGCTTCCTGGCGCGCCTGGGTCAGCAACTGGGCCTCGTCCACGTGTCGGGTGATGTCGTTGCAGCCGCAGAGGAACACGTCCTCACCTTCGTACCGCGCCGCCACCACCACGACCTGCAAGTACCGCCCCTCCACCGCCAGGCACATCTCGCCGGGGGTATCCGGGCCATCGTTGGCCTTGAGCACGTCGAGCAGCGGTGCGGTGCCCTGCAATTGCAGCGCGCGCTGGTTTTCCAGGAGTAACTGGTGATCGCTGCGGCGCACTACGCACAATCCCACCGGGGCGTTGTGCAGCATGATGCGGTTGAATGCCTCGCTCTCGAACAGACGCTCCTGCGCGCGTTGCGCCGGGCTGACGATGCGGGTCTTGTACCAATGGTTGATCCACCAGCCCAGCAGCACGGCCGCCAGAAACGTCAGGCCAAGGCCCAGCAGCGGCCATTTGGCGTAGCGCAGGAAATCCTGATAGCTGATGGCGTACAGGCCGGTCCAGTGCTCGCCACCCTCGCTGAGCATCTTGAAGCGCAAACCCTGGCTGTTGAAGCTCAGGCCCAGGGGCGCCATGTGTTCATCGCCGAGGCTGCCGAGCAACACGTCGCCCTGGGGCGAGATCAGGGTGAACTGGTTGTAGACCGACAGTTGCAGTACTCTCTCGATTTCGTCGACCTGCGAGGTGTCCACCACCGCCGCCAGCGTGAGCAGGCCCTGAGGCTGATTGGCCGGCAATACGGCGGCAGGCGCGTCGAGGCCGATCATCGCGACCACGCTGCGGCTGTTCTGGTACAACTGCGGCGGCGCACGCATCCAGCGCACGCGGCTGTCGGTCAGCAGGAGGCTTTGGCTCTGTTGCAGTTGCTGCAAGCGGCTCACCACGTCGCGGTACTGCTCGCGCAACAATGGCTGGTGCTGGCGCAAGCCGCCCACGCCGGGCACGGCCAGGCTGGCGACGGCATTGGGGGTGAACACGAACAGCTGCGGCGAGGCGTAAAACGAGCTGGCCCAGTAGCCGCCGTAGTAGTCAGTCAGTTGCACGCCAAACGCCAGTGCCCGGCGCGTGTCATCCGCCGAGAACGTCTCGGCGTGGGACAAGGTGAAGGGTAGCGACATCGCAAACCCCTTGGCCTGCAACACCACCTGCCCGCCTTCGTGCTGCAACTCCACCACCGAGGTCGACTGCACGGCCGGCAGCGGCGGCGCGTTGCTGCGGCTGTAGCCACTGGCCACGTTGCGCAGGAACGCCTCGTGCTCATGGATGATCTCCACCACGCGGGCGAAGTGGAACTCGACCTTTTCCTGTTCAGCGTCGAGCAACCGCGACACCGCCCAATAGCAACTGCTGGACAGCAACAAGGCGAGCCCCGTGAGCAATAACAGGGCTTTGTTCAAGCGTTGAGAGCTTTGCGCCAGCTTGTCCAGGCGCAGACTTGCATGTTTCATCGTCAGTACCGCAGAAGCCTGAATCAGGATATGGGGCCTATGCTTGATCCCGGCATTGGCCAATAACGCCCGGCTGACCGGGCGACCCTTCCTTCGGGCTTCTTGACTGTGTGACCCTGGCCACTCACATAAGTGCTGGCGCAGGGCCATCCTCGATTAACAGGGCGCTGAATTTTTCCGCCGCCACGGCATGGGAGATCAGGAAACCCTGCACCTGATCGCAGCGGATACGCCGCAACACCGCCAGCTCCGCCTGGGTCTCGGCGCCCTCGGCGATGGTGGTCAGCCCGAGTTTGCGGCCCAGCTCGACAATGCTTTGCAAGGCCGACGCCAGGCTTTCGTTCTCGGCACAGCCATGCACCAGTGACCGGTCGATCTTGACCTCGTTGAACGGCGTCGACACCAGGTTGAAGTAGGAACTGAACCCCTTGCCGAAGTCATCCTGCGCCAACCCAAAGCCCATCATGCGCAAGCGACATGCTCCAGCGTAGTAGTTACTGGGCAGCCGTGTGGTGGAGCTTTCCATCAATTCGAAGGTAATTTGCCGGGGTTCGGCGTCGCGGCTTTGCACCTGGGCAAGCAGGCGGTCGACCAGGTCGCTCTGGTCGAGCAAATGCGTGGGCAGGTTGATCGACACCGGCAGCCGGTAACCGAGTTGCGCCCACCGGGCCTGGGCGATGAGGGTTTGGCCGAGAATGCAGGTGAGCAAGCGGGTTTCCAGGTCAAGGCGCTCGATCTCGTCAAGAAACGCGCCGGGCATCAATAACCCTTCCACCGGGTGCACCCAGCGTGCCAGGGCTTCGGCGCCCACGATGCGCCCGTCATGCAGGGATTTTTTCGGCTGGAACCACGCCTGGATTTCACCATTGGCCAAGGCGCGCTCAAGGTTCTCCCGGGCATGGCTGACACCCCGGTGGCAACACGGCGTGCGCGCCTGCTCGGCGAGTTTGTCGAGGCAATCGCGCAGGGTGCGCACCTCGCGTTCGCGCACCGGCTTGGAGATTAGCCCGGCGACGGTCAGGCCGAGGTTCCCGGCCACCTGCCCGGCGCCCACCAGCATGCGCCGCGACGCCACGCTCATCAGCGCCAGCGCAGGCGGCGCGTGCATGCGGGCCAAGTGCTGGATCAGTTGCACACCGTCCATCCCCGGCATCATCAAGTCGCTGAGCAGCAGATCGTAGCGCTGTCGGGCCAGGCGTTGCAGCGCGGTGGCGCCATCCCAGACCACATCGACGTCAAACCCGCCGATGGCCTGGAAGACGTTGATCAAGTACTCATGCTGGAAAGGATGGTCTTCCACGATGAGTACGCGATAGGCGCTCAAAGCACCCTCCTCTGATAGCGATGCAGGCACTGGTAGAGGGCGCGCAGGGTGAACGGCTTGACCAGGCAATGATCCATGCCAGCGTTCAGGCAGCGCTCGGCTTCGTCGAGCATCGCGTTGGCGGTGGCCCCGATGATCGGCAGTGAGCAACCCAGGCGACGCAGTTGTTCGGTGAGTTCATAGCCGTTCATGCGTGGCATGTTGACGTCGGTGAGAATCATGTCGAACGCGGTATCACCCCACAATGACAGCGCTTCAATGCCGTCGCCGGCCAGCACCACGCTGCAGCCGAGCTCTTCCAACTGGTCGCGCAGGATCAACTGGTTGATCAGGTTGTCTTCGGCCACCAGCAGGCGCAGGTTGAGGCTGAACTCGGTGGGCTTCTCGCTGATCCTCGGCGACAACAACTCTTCGCTGCCCTGGGCGCGGCTGACCGCGCGGTTGAGCGCCTGCAGGTTGTTCAGGCCGATCTGCCAGGGATAAGCGCCATGCTCGTCGACCGCGGCCATCACCCGCGGCCCGGACCAATGCAGCAACTGGTCGGGCTCGGTCGGGCCGGGATACAGCTCGACCAATACCGCGCCGGGGTCGGCCTCGGCGGACTCCGGCGCACCGAGTTGCGCGCGCGCGCCCCAGCGACGCAACCAGCCGCCAACACTTTCCGCCAGCTCACGCACCGGCGACACCACATACACCCGCTCGCCGAGCAGCGGCTGCGCCCAGGGAGCCTGGTCGTCGTCGTTGACTTGCTCCAGCGGCAAGGTGAAGGAAAAGCTGCTGCCCAGGCCCGGTTCGCTGACCACCCGCAAGGTGCCGTTCATCAAGTGCATCAGGCGCTTGCAGATCGACAAGCCCAGGCCGCTGCCGGCGACCACATTCGCATTGCCGCTGACCTGGAAGAACGGCTCGAACAGGTACCGCTGGTCTTCCTCGGCGATGCCCTTGCCGGTGTCGACTACCTGCCACTGCAACATCGTGCGCTCGCCTTCACGGCTTTCCAGGCGCAGACGCAAGACAATCCGGCCGCTTTCGGTGAATTTCAGCGCGTTGTTCAGCAGGTTATTCAGGATCTGGCGGATGCGTGTGACATCCCCGCTCACGTGGTCGGGCAACTGCGGGTCGAGGCAGGCGAACAACTGCAGGCCCTTGCTTTGGGCGGCGCCTGCGTAGCCCTGGATCACTTCCTGCACCAACTCGATCGGTGAGAACGTGCTGAACTCTAGGGACAGTTGTCCCGCTTCGATTTTCGACACGTCCAGCACATCGCAGATCATTTGCAGCAAGTTCGCCGACGAGCCCTCGATGGCATTCAGGTAGCCACGCTGCTGGCTGTTAAGGTCGGTGCGCGCAAGCAATTCCAGGGTGCCCAGCACGCCATACAATGGCGTGCGGATTTCATGGCTCATGGTTGCCAGGAACAGGGTCTTGGCCTCATTCGCCGCGTCCGCCAGCGTGCGCGCCTGCTGCAGGGCCAACTCCACCTGCTTGCGTTCGGTGATGTCGCTGAAGGCGCAGATCAGCACCTCCTCACGCTGGTAACGGGTTGGCGCGAAACTCAGGTACAGGTGACGACCGTCGGCCATTTGCAGCTCGTCGGTGCTGCTTTGTTCCGACTCATCGAACGCGCGGCGAATCCAGCCGTGACACAGTTGCTGGCGCTCGTGGCCGTTGCCCAGCCATTGCCGGGACAGGGGGTTTTCCAGCACTACCTCGCCGTCGCTGCGGCGCAGCACGCACAAGGCCACTGGCGCGATGCGAATCACCGCACTGCTGAATGCCTCACTCTCCACCAGCGCTTCGATGCGATTGGCTGCCGGGATAATCAAACGCTGATCGATGCGCCGCACCAACCGCACCATCAACAAGCTGGCCGCTGCGCACAACAGCAGGCACAGCAACAACGGCATGGCCAGGCTGGGCAACAGTGAACTCAGCTCCAGGCTGTAGACGATCTGCCACTGGGAGTAACCCAGGTGCTTGCGAATGGCCAAGCGATCCGGCAGCCAGCGGCTGCCTTCCCAACCAAAGCTGGCCGTGGCGTGATACTGGCGCAGCACCTGCGCAGCCGACGGTTGATGAGGCGTGCTGCTGAAAATCAGCTGCCCGGCGCCGTCAAGCAACATGAAGTCCCCGGCTTTTTCATGCTGCAGGGCGTTGATCAGGTCCGGGCCGTCCACCTCCAGCCCGAGCCAACCCGACGTGGGGCTACGGTCGTCGAGGCGGGTGAAGATGTATAGCGGTGAATCCAGGCGGCTCTGCTCAGTCAGCCACAACTCATCGCTGACCGAGACCTTGCCGGTGTCCACCGCCATCAACCGCTGCAATACCGGCTGCGGCACATTCTCCGGGGCCGCCCCAACGGTAAACAGGCGCTCCACCACCGGCTCGGCGCGCTGCGCGACGTAGATCAGGTTGACCTGGTTGACCTGCAGGTAATCAAGCAGGCGCCTAGTCAGCCAAAGGCTCCAGATATTGCCCGCCTCGCCCAAGGTGATGTGCAACTCTTCGGCCGGCACATTATTGAGGTTGCCCACGGGTGGCGTGACATGACGAACCGTCGACAGGCCGAGGCTTTTGAGCAGCGTCTGGCGGCTGACAAAAAAACTCTGCGCATCGGAAATCGCCTCATTCATATAACTGCGCCGTAGCGAAATTTCCTCATTCAACGCCGCACGCAAGTAGCTGTAGGCACCCACATACACGCCGAGCACCAATGCCAGGGCAAACAGCCGCAACAACTTGCGCGCGGCCTTGGGCGTCGAAAAAGAAGAGTCGAGTGGTTGCAGGAAATGTTTGAGCTTCATCGCCAAAAGAGTAAGCGTGGCGAGAGGGTAGTTGAATAAGACGGATCTCAAAGCCCCGCACTGCTTGCGCCGATGGAACTCTCGCGCAACACGCTGTTCTAGACACCTTCGTCGCTGCTTGCGTAGCATCGGCGGCTGTCCTTCGTGCACTTCATCAAACAGAGTTACCCATGACTATCCAGCAAACACCCGGGCACGTGCTGCCCGCGCGCAGCGCCGCCAAAATGGAAGCGGCCATGGCCGTGGGCGCCTTTGCGATCGGCACCGGCGAATTCGCCATCATGGGCCTGATGCCCGACATCGCCCACAACCTCAATCTCAGCGAACCGCAAGTGGGCCACGCCATCAGCGCCTATGCGCTGGGCGTGATGGTCGGCGCCCCGCTGCTGGCGATCCTCGGCGCCAAGTTGCTGCGTAAACACATGCTGCTATTGCTGATGGGCCTTTATGCCCTGGGCAACCTCGCCACGGCGTTTACCCCGACCTTCGGTTCGCTGGTGGCCTTCCGCTTTATCAGCGGCCTGCCCCACGGCGCCTACTTCGGCATCGCCGCCGTGGTCGCCTCCAGCATGGTGCCCAACGACAAACGCGCTGGCGCCGTCGCCCGCGTGATGATGGGCCTGACCCTGGCCATGCTGCTCGGCAACCCCATCGCGACCTTCCTCGGTCAACACTTTGGCTGGCGCTCGGCGTTCGCGCTGGTCAGTGCTATCGCCCTGTGCACCATCGCGCTGGTCTGGCAATTCGTGCCGGATCGCCACGACGAACCCCGCAGCGACCCGCGCAAAGAACTGCGCGCCTTCACCAAACCGCAGGTGTGGATGGCGCTGTCCATTGGCGCTATTGGTTTTGCCGGGATGTTTTGCGTGTTCAGCTACCTGGCGCCGACCATGCTCGAAGTGACCAAAGTCTCGCCGCAGTGGATCCCATTCGGTCTGGCCGCGTTTGGCGTAGGCGGCATCATCGGCAACTTCGCCGGCGGCAAGCTGTTTGATCGCCTGCAATTTCGCGCAGTGGGCTGGATTATGGTGTGGTCGATGGCCGTGCTGATCTTCTTCACCTTCGCCGCGAGTTCGCTGTGGGGCGTACTGCTGGGTATTGGCCTGGTCGGCACCATGATCGCCATGGCCGCGCCGCTGCAAATCCGCTTGATGGACATTGCGCATGAGGCACCGAGCCTGGCGGCGGCGTCCAACCACGCGGCGTTCAACCTGGCGAATGCGCTGGGGCCGTGGTTCGGTGGGATGGCGATTACGGCGGGGTATGGGTGGACCAGCACGGGCTACATTGGCGCGGCTACGGCGCTGGTAGGCTTGGGCATCTACCTGATCGCCCGACGTATGAAAGGCGGTCACTAAAGCCCTCCCACGATCCAATGTGGGAGCGGGCTTGCTCGCGAAAGCGGTGGGTCAGTCACTGAGTAAATGACTGCCCCACCCGCTCAGTCAGTCATCATGCATCAACCCCGAACCATACTCCCCGTAACTGCTCCCCAGCGCGTTGCCGCCAAAATTCATCTTGGCGGCCTTGCTGGGGCTGTGGTCGCCAAAGGCTTGGCATCCCCCTGAATAACAAGGGTCGCTACTCAGGTCGCTACTCATGCCCGATGAACCCGACGAACAAGCGGCCAAGAGCAACGTGCCTGCGACCATAACGACTTTGACGAGATTGGAGATCATTTTTCAGTTCCCTTTGGACTGGAGGCGTATGGGTCCTCTCTTAAGGAGGATCCTAGACCTCAAAAGCGCAGGGAATTATGAAACTTTGCTGGATGACAGGATGGGTTCAGGTTGCCGCCTTGAGGTAAGGCGGCAGGGTTCGGCGTCAGGCGGTGGCCGTGCTAGCTACAGGCGCGACTTGCTCCAGGGCTCGGTCAACGAGTAGAGCACTCAGGTCGATTAGCTGCTGGATGCCCAGGACGATGGCGCGATGGGGTTCATCGAGGTCGAAAGCCAGGGTTGCAGCCATTTGGTTGGCGGATTCCAGGTTTTCGGCTGCGTTGGCTAGAAGGGTTTCAGTATCTATGTCGGGGCTGACGCGGAATAGGTTGCTGCTCGGTTGCTCGGCGGAAACGTCGTTATCGGATGACGGCAAGTAATGATGGATAGCACGCTGAGCCGCAGCTTGAAGCTTGGCATCAGTGGGGGCAGCGTTTGAAGCATGAGGCGGGTTCGGTGTGACTTTGTACATGGCGAAGCTCCTTAACTATTCAGGAACTGCCAATCTCACTTCCACATGAGGGTGGCAGCTGTACGCAGGTGTGGAAGACCAGGGCTAAGGACCCGGCGCACCGAAGTGCCCCGCGCACAGCCGCCATAACACATGATACAGGCGTAAAAAAACGCCGGCTGGTGTTTATAGGCGATTGCGTCTTAGCTGGTACGGACTTCCACATCCGGCCACTGGTTTTCCAGCGGTTTGAAAAGGTTAGCGATGCGAGGTCTGAGGGACAAGCTGAGAAAAGCGTGGGAAATTTCTCAAGGAAAATTGGAGAGTTCCATGGTCTGCCCCTGCATGACCACCATGAAAGACGTCGTACAGATCCTCCAGTTCGGTCCGCTGATTGCGAAAAACGGCAGCAAAACCGAGCGTGTGATCCCCCGTGACATAAATGTCGCTGCTAGCGGACAAAGGGCAGCTTGCATACTGCACCGTCTCCGAGTGCATCTATTGGTCGATCCCCTGCCCGAGCATTTTCCCACCAAGGAAGAAATTAATTCGACGGGTTTATTTGACTCTAATCATTTCCACTCAAGGTCTGAGCTATCGAATTCGAAGACCCTGCTGCCTTCTTGGTAAAAATCGGCCTCGATGTAGATTTTTTCGGACTTCCGAGCTTGGGCAACGAACGACGACGCACTGCTGATGAAAAGTAAATTGGAGCTGTGGTCATCAGGCTCGCTGGCTGACATGCGCAGAGCATTGCCCTTAGAAAATCTGACGCGTACATCGCAGTCATCGTATCCACAAACAAACTGACCTTTCTCGATAGCTACATACACCGACGTGCCCCACCGTGGATGCTTACGGATAGTGAGTGTGGCTCTTTGCACGCCGCTGTACGGAAATTTGAAATCCACGGTATTCAACGACGAAACGTACGCCCGCCGCACTGGTTTTCCGGACATGTTGTCCTCGCCATCAGAGTAGTTCCAGGTTAACCCCATGCTTCGCCGAAGAGCCTTTTCTGCTGCAGCTTTTTCTCGAGCTTCCGCTTCTCTGTTCTGCTGAGTAGCGAGCCTCGAGAATTTATCAGCATTGGCCTGGTAGGTCTGGTCGATAGCGGCTAGTTGGGCGTAGGTGCCTGCAAGACTTTTGTAATCGCCCTGCTGGATGCTCGCAATGGACGTGAGGAGAGTCGATTTCTTTTGCTGCTTTTCAACCTCAGCCTTTTGCCCCGCGACCTTCGATAGCGCTTGGTCAATCTCAAAGCTGCCAGCATCACTGTACTTAGAGCCCAAGGCGGTGGCCCCGGCGTAATCCTGCTTGTCGGTCAAGACATTCATCTCCGCTAGGATTGCATCTTTGTTAGCGGAAACATAATCGCGCTTTTCCTTCAAGGCCTGCTCCGCCTTTTGCTGGCTCACTAACGCTTGCTGAGCAGATCGCTCGGCGCGATCAGCATCCAAAGCCTTGTTGCTCGTGTAGAAGAAAAGACCAAAGCAAACCAAGGCAACGACAGCACGGCCACCTGGTGTGATGGTGATATTGGTTTTATCTTTGATCAGTCTGTTGATCTTTGGTACGAACATGCCGGCTGCGAGAAGCATGATCAAACCAGAAAGGAAGCTGGTGAACATAGCGCCTAGGGCAATAATTAAGAAAACCGCAAACAGCAGCCAAATCGCAAACGATCTGAAAAACCCGACAATTCTTGAGTCTGCCACTGCTATCGCTCCCTGATAAAACGTCAAGGAACGTATATAATAGCACTGTGCCAGTCAACGCAATACCGACAACTGACCTACCGGCTAATCACTATAAGTACCTCCAAGATAGAACTCTAACGATCAAAACCCCGCCGCTCCTAACGCATTGCCGACAAACAGATCACCCTGGAAATCTCCATGCCAGATCCCAATACCCTCACGCAAGACCTGCCCCGCAGCTTCTCCGTGGCCCCCATGATGGATTTGACCAACTCTTAGCACAGCGCTCGTAAATGAAGGCCTCTAGGCCTATTCTAAAAGCCCCATATCAATTCCGTACCGGTAACTCATCACGTATCGTTAGATCTAGGCCCTCCCTCACCAGCCGTAGCAAATTTTAAGCAACCAGTTTCGGCTCCAATCGGGAGCACTATCGCTGCTATGCTTGAGTTCGTTCGAATTGAGTCGGTAACCAATCGCAAGCGAGTACTCACTGTCGGATGTGCTGGAAAGGATCTATCACAATCAATTGGCCTTGGCAGGGGCAGTGATGGAGGCGACTTTTTGGGCTGAGCGGCAAAATGCTGGCGAAGTGGGCGAGAACATGCGGGCGACGCTATGCACAATCGGTGAAAACGCAGGCCATATCAAACAAGGCTTGGCTCTTCTTAAGGGATTGGATCTCAGACAACGGCCCTAACCGACCATATTGAATTTCTGAAAAGACCAAAAATAAAATCCGATACTTTGAATCACCTAAACGAACCTGCACTAAAAACTCTAACACAAATATAGGGAAATACGATGACAGCAGTATGGCCGGAAGATCTTTACGAACTCGCCTACATCCCCAACACACAACAAATGCTTGACAGCTTATCAAACCTAAGTGAGCATGAAATCTGGGACTATCAAAACAATCCAACGAGCCAATACAAACCCGTACTATCAAACTACCTTAAGCATACCTATAAAAGACTAACTGAAGAAGGAAAAATAGCGAGATCTGACAACGATGAATATTCAACTTTTAACACCGGCCTAGTAACGCCATCGCAAGAGCCGATCTACGCTCTATTCGATAGAAACACTATTCCTGATCGTCAGCCATGGCACTTCTTAAGGTTTGTACGCCGTGGAGAGCAGATTCTCACTGCCTTCTCAGAACTACCCGAGCTAGCCAGCTATTTCACAAACCCATCTTCCCTCGTACTCGACTGCAACAAAGAGCTGAGGGTCAATGTGGAACATATTGTCAGCGACAACAAAACTCGTTTCCCCGCACCATTTAACGGCATGGACGACTTTGCGCTGCAAACCTTTCTAAAAGGGGCAATTGACAATGCGAAAGAAAGAGTTAAAAGAAATTATAAAACTGCAGTTCCGCAATATTATTCAGGACGTGTGCAGCTAATGCTCCCTCTCTGCATTTCATCCCCAACACAAGCGGACTTGGCAATCATTGTCGAAGATCATGGTTTGTTTTATAGAGCTGCAACATGTTTGACTCTAGACATGGCATACAACAATGCTCGTTTGCTGGCAAAACCAGACAAGGACTGGCTAAAGCCCTGAACAGAGCCGTTCAAAAGGTCAAAGGGGTGTCGCCAAATTTACTGCGACACACCTGTGAATTCGTCTACTACAACGAAGCCCCGTCAGTAGCGAGTTTAGTCGCCTGGAGGTTTGTGAATAAACTGTCACTTAAGACTAATTGAGATTACAGTCTTCCGCTCGGAGCACATCCAGTTTCAACCTGCTCCCAAAGTCACTAAGTGACCACATGGCGATTTTGCTGGAGTGTTTCGGTCGTTAAGCCCCAACCCTACGTGTGTATTGAGGCTCAGCGCTTATCACCACTGCATGCACGAACGCATGATTGGCATTGATTGGCGTTCGGTTTGCCCCATTTTTGCCCCAACCTCGCCAGCCCCACCTCCCTGATTCACGGTCCCGCCATTAAAGCCTGATGATTGGCAATATAAATATTTCTGGATATACTACTATCAGCCAAAAGCAGATAGTG
Source organism: Pseudomonas sp. IPO3774 (assembly GCF_013386835.1). Lineage (NCBI taxonomy): Bacteria > Pseudomonadati > Pseudomonadota > Gammaproteobacteria > Pseudomonadales > Pseudomonadaceae > Pseudomonas > Pseudomonas sp. IPO3774. The sequence continues at coordinate 132,111 of NZ_JACAQY010000014.1, read as the reverse complement.
GACAAACTGATCGCAAAGCATTAGCGTCAGGCTGAACCTATGGAATAGTGAGGGAAGTGATGGTCAGCCTGGTAGATAAAAATCGGTGGGCACCTCTTATAGGACGGTTGTTCATCTCGTTTGGATCGATCGAAAACCTCACACACGATTGTGTTCGCAAGTGGTCGAGTTCCGTCGTCTACAAGTACGTCAAAGGGATACCACTCTCACGAAGGATCGATTTTGCAATTGAACTATTGACTGAACAGACCTATCCAGACAAAGAGAAAGAAGCGTTCAAAGTGAACTTGCGAAAGACTAAGCACCTGGTCGAGATCAGAAATATCATTGCCCACAGCCCCTTGGCACTTGTACTCTTCCAAGAGGAAACGGAAACTCCATTCCGCGAAGCCATTGCCTCCAACTCTGACGACTCCAAGATCATTGAGTTTGAAAAGCTACAAGAGACTGTAGAGCAGGCCGAAGAGATTGTGGAGAGACTTCATCAACACTTGGCTTCTTTTCGTTGTATCGATCTCAATCTATATCCACCAACGGATTGGTCGTATCTAAATCGCGACACCTAACTCATTGTCCTTGTGGTCAAGCCTCTCTATATTACTTCTTCGAGCCCTCTTATGAGAAATTTAGGCAAGCATCGAACATGATAGTACCTATCGGTTATGTTTATTTGTTATCCAATCCCGTGCTTGCGGGAATAATCAAAATCGGGCATACAAAAAGAGCCGATGTTAGCATAAGAGCTGAAGAACTTTCTTCAAGCACGTCGATACCCTTGCCATTTATAATCGAAGGCTCCTGGCTCGTTGAAAACCCTTCGCAATGCGAAGCACGTATACATGCTCGACTTGCGTTTTGTCGGGTAGCTAAAGACCGAGAGTTTTTCAGAATGAACACCGTTGAAGCGGAGGCACACATAAACACTTTGATTTATGGCACTAACGACCCTACTAAAACGATCATACTTGAGATGAAAAGTCTCTTGACCTTATATAGAAAATTCCCTACCTCATTCAAAAACTCAGATGAGCTAGCAACTAAAGTTGAGGAGATTCTTTTCAACCCGAAACCAACATAACAATGCGCTCAACTCAATGACCCCGACCCACCAAATTCGTAAAACACCGCTTTCTGCAAGCTAAAGCTCGACTGATCATCCAACCCAGCCCCATGATCGAGAACCTTGCCGCGTTTCCCTACAAACATCTCAAAGCCAGCCACAAAAAAGCTCCATTCGTCTCCACGTGTCACCAATCGAATCAGGGCATCAGGATCGAGCGCACTACCGTGATATGGATCGTCCCAGTCCACCTCGACGCTTCTTCCAAGCCAGGGCACGCGTGATAGCAATACGCCAGACGAAAAAAATTTTATAGGGTACGATAATGTAGGAACGCAACGATTTTCAGGTAGCCTAACCTGATAGAATTGGCTGATTTCCGTCCGACAGCACCCGCTTCCCCTCACGAGGAAACGGTCAAAAGGCTAAAATAAGGGACTATTAATGTCGACTGTTAAACAAATCCCCCTCCTCAAAGTTAATCAATGGTTGAAATCATGGGAGCTAAGTGACTGGGCTCCAGATCTTCCAGAACCGCCACATGAATTTTATATTGCTTCTGTTCCCTTACGCTTGCTCCGAAGCCTTGCCGGTGTTAGTCGGCGAACTATTGAAGATCGAAAGTCAGTAGATAAACATGCGGGATACCAACGAGCACATCAAATTAGCCGCTCAAAGAATATTGCACGCTACATACAATATGGATACCCGCTTTCAAATCAAAAAAACTTAGACCCTGAAGAGCATAAAAAACTTGTTCATCCGGGGTGGCTACCCACTTCAATTCTCGTAAACATCATCCAACCTGGTGAAACACGTCGGCGCGCGGGAAAAGACGCTCTGCTAGATGACGCTCAAGCAATTAAAATCTCTAACCAAGGTGCTTTTTACTCACTTGATATCCCCCTCACCCTTGAGTCATCACGAGCAAAGAATCGGGGTGCAAATCTCGAACCTATCGAGATTATTGACGGGCAACATCGTCTGTTCGCCGTCGATGAACTGGGAAGAGATCTATACAACGACGACTACGAAGTCCCTGTCGTATTTTTCAATGGCTTAACAGAGTCATGGCAAGCGTATTTGTTTTGGGTAATTAACGTTGAACCGAGAAAAATCAATACTAGCTTGGCATTCGACTTATACCCAGAGCTACGAAGCCAAACATGGCTGGAGAGCGGAGAGGGCGTAAAAGTATACCAAGAACACAGGGCACAGGAACTTACCGAAGTTCTGTGGCGCCACGTCAGCAGCCCTTGGAAAGATCGCATTGAGCTCCATGGTGGTAGAAAAGAAGGACACGTTTCAAATGCTGCGTTTATTCGCTCACTAATGGTTAGCTTTGTAAGGCGCTGGGGGAAAGATAACAAGATCGGCGGATTATTTGGATCTATTGATGGCAATGGCGTAGAAAAAGTACTTCCTTGGAAGCGCTCTCAACAAGCCGCGTTTTTGATAGCTAGCTGGACACATCTACACAACGCTGTTAAAAAATCTGACGCGCCTTGGGTGACAGCCCTACGTAATGAAAGAGCCAAAAACGAACCGTTACTTGAACAAAGTGAGTTCGAGAAAAACGCCGCATTCTCTGGTGCGAATACCCTCCTATCGACTGACCAAGGGTGCCGAGTTATTTTTATAGTGTTTAATGCTATGAGCCAACTTGCGTACTCTGAGTTAGAACTAGAAGAGTGGGAGTCGGACGAAGTCTCTGACAAGCCTAACGATACTGATGTATCAATCGCACTTTCCGAATTTGAAAAGCTTACTAAGCCGAATCTTTTCTTAAAAAATATTGTACATACACTTGTCAACTGTGGAATGGATTGGCGTACAAGTGGCGCAAAAAGTCTTACTCCGGAGCAGAGCCAGATGCAAGCTGCCTATCGCGGCAGTAGCGGATATTCCTTGTTGCAAAGAGAATGTTTCAAGCATTTAGCTGCCTCCGATGTCAAACTCGTTTCGGAAAAAGCTAAACAGGCCATCTTTTTGCAAGGAAACTCGTGATGGCTCCCCGGCAGAACAACAACAGATCCAACGCAAGCTCCAAGAAAAAGGTAGACTACTCCGCCATATGTAGAAATGCGAGCGGACTCACAGTACAACAAGCGTTTGACAGACTCGGTCCTATTACAAAATTTGAGGACTTGCTTTGTCCTCCAGGAAAGTTGACTGGGCCAACCGAACTAGCTTCTGAGCAAGTCTTCCATATGATTGAAGGATGGAGATATGCCTTGGCTGCAACTACGGCTTTTCTCAATCACTCTCAGCAAGCCTCATTGCATTTCGCTTATTACGCAGAGCTTCGAGCCGCCTTATCGCTACTTAGCTGGAGTGGGATAAGAGTGAAACAGCGAGGGAATTATTACTTAGACAATACTGGCGTTAAAAAGCCTGTGGACCATTCTCCTACGCATACGGCAGTGTGGGGATTGTGGCAGCACTGGGTTAACAGAAGTGACGCCCAAACTCTATTTAACGATCATATCAGACTAACAACAGGTGTTCCGCTTTCGCAGGTGGTATCTGCTCTTCAGTATATAAAACCAACTCAAACCATTCAGGGTTGGGGGCTGGATTTAGCAAAAATCAAGGATGATCACAACGCACGTAACATCTCAAGTTATGAAGCGTACTGGATGAGAGCGCCTTTATCCAAAATGAAAAAAGAGGATCTCGACCTAGTCCTGATGCTATGGAAACTATTACTGCCAGAAGAAACCGGCTTAGCTTTTGATGGATCACTAATATCATTTTTTGTTAAACAAGCACTCCCGGGCATGATTGCGAGTATGGGAGCAGCTAACGTTGCACCTGACCCAAACACCGCAGCAGACGTGATGGAAATCATAACCAATGAGATCAGCACAAATACCGGACTGGATGTAGATCACATAACTCGAAAGTTAGACCCCAGCCAATATGACACGCTGCCATTCGAATTAGCCTCCTCGATAGATACAGAACCGAAAAATGTACTGTGCCGGGCGTTCTTTTTATTAAGATTATCAATGCTAGCAGCAAAATCCAGCGTTTCGCTTGCAACAAACAGTTCTACCTCTGAATGGCTTTCAAACTGGTTTGAACATGCCGGCCTATGGGATCGTAACTTAGCTGTAGACCCATACGACATCTCAATCGACTACGGTGATGCGCTGGACCACTTTAAAACTAGCCCTACACAACCTTCAGATATATGGCTGGGTACAAACCTAGCCAACACTGTTAAACTTACTCGTCCTGATGCCTGCATGGTTTGGAATGTAATACAATGAAATACATGGGGCACAAGGGAAAGCTATTAAACTTTCTTGGCGACATACTGATAGAAGAGTCTAAAAACTCCAGTTCTATAGCGGACCCGTTTTGTGGATCAGGGGCTGTTTCATGGTTTCTCGCAGAGAACACTCAAAAATCGATAATTTCCGGAGACCTGCAAGAGTTTGCCATTTGCAGAGCAGCAGCAGTAACACAGCGAACAACCCCGATAGATGCTATTAAAATTTACAAGCCTTGGTTAAAGCGGGCACACCGACTACTATCTAAAATAACGGAAAAGTTTCCCAACGCTGAAAGTTCAGTAGAGCCGGACCCTAACAAAACTGACAACATCATACGCTTAGTACTCCGTTCTCGGGTATTTTGCGAAACTGTGCTACCTGACATTTTGAAAGGTCTAAAACGACAGTTTCCTATGACCAAGGCATATGGCGGTCATTATTTTTCTCCATTGCAAGCTTTATTGCTAGATTCCCTTAGATCAACGCTCCCAATAGATGAACAAGAACGCTCTGTCGCTCTGGCCGCATTGATCGAAACTGCAAGTCGTTGCGCCGCTTCACCGGGACATACCGCTCAACCTTTTCAACCAACTACTACCTCAGCGAAGTATATTCTCGAAGCTTGGCAGAGGCCTGTAGACCGTCTCCTTATAGAGGCCACAACCTCAATATCCTTAAAACACGCAACTTTGGTAGGCAGAGCCATTACTGGCGACTTCATGACTACTATAAACTCGCTTGAGGAGGGAGATCTGGTTTTCGCAGATCCACCTTATTCAGATGTACACTATAGTCGCTTTTATCACGTCCTGGAAACTCTTGTCAGAGGCGTAGAAATAGAAGTCACAGGCCGTGGCCGGTATCCTAATATCACCGAAAGGCCAAGTTCCCGCTTTAGTCTCAAAGCACAGTCAAAGTTCGCAGCATCGGATCTTATTGAGACATGCTTTAATAAAAAACTAGGCCTTGTTCTAACCTTCCCATCCGGCAGTGCGAGCAATGGCCTATCTGCACAAGACTTCATAGAAATGGGCAAGAACCGGTATTCATCTATTGAGCAGTATGAGGTTAGTTCTGATTTTAGCACCTTAGGTGGAAATTCAAAGTCGAGAAGTGCCCGACTAATGTGCCAAGAAAGTATCGTGTGCTTTCGACTTTAACGAGCCGCCCCACGAACAAGAGCCGCACCACTGCGGCTCACGCTGCCCTTTAGACTTGTTTCAGCCCGATTAGAACAAACCGCCCAACAGTTCGGGCACGCAATTCATGATTGCTAGCTCACCGCTCACATCAATCGTGCCCTGGCGATGATTGCTCGTGCTATATCGGATGTCCACGGTTACAAAATGGAAATCCTCAAACACCCGCCGAATGTCCGGATGATCGTTGATGCTGACCATCACCTTTCCTTTGCAGCGCCGCATAAAGTCGGCGATGAGCTCGTAATCTACGCGATGAAGCGCTCGCCATCGCTGCGCTACTGGAGACAGCAGATCAGGAGAGCGCCGCATGAATGAAATTCTGAACTCTACCGGCAAACGCTTCGAGCTGTTCAAGCCCGAGACCATCAGGATTGACCCACACAACATCTCGCACGCGCTCGCTCGCTCATCTGTGCAACTTCAACGGCCGTGCCCGAGAGTTCTACAGTGCTGCTCAACACAGCTGCATCGTTGCCGAGCTGGTGCCAGAAGAACACAAACTCGCAGCCCTACTTTATACCGCCGCCGACGCGTATGTGGCGCTCATTGACGAACATCCCAAGGTTCGGATGTTCGTTTACCAGCATTTTGAAGAGCTTATCTGGCAACGTAATTGCGAGGAGTTTGACCTACCCCTAGAGCCCCCTGACTGCGTTTACCAGGCCAGCATCGTTGCAATGGCCACCGAGTACCGAGATCTCATGCCCACCGATACAGCCATCCGGGATTGCCTGATCGGCATCGAGCCCATGAATGAAACGATTCATCCATGGTCCGCCACCGAAGCACGGCTCACTTTTCACCAGCGCCTGATGGATCAATTTGCTATCGAACATCGGAGGAAAGCGGCATGACGCATTCAAAGGACACCACTCAGGTACAGACCGCTTTGCTTCGCGATGACAGTGGGATCGACACGCCTATAAAAAACAATCTCTGCTGCGCAGCAGCAGGCATTATTGCTCCTTCCAGCACCATCAGTGAGGCGCTTATACCCCACGAAAAGCTGCGCGAGGCAACCCACCCAATGTAACGCTAATCGCTCAGGATCGCCCGCCCGTGCAGCCTGTTGTGGAGTACACGCACCCCGTCAACTTTTCTGAGCTAAACATCAAGGAGGGGCGGATCGACGACCTCGCTGAGTTCGTAAAAGATATGAACGCTGGTTCCGCCCTGAACTGCGATGTGAACCCTCACATATCACTAGTACTCGGCGAATGTTGTGGCAGAGGAGCGGATAATTTCTTTGTTGAACCTCATGCTGATTCCAATGCTCCTCAGTTCTTCGCCTTTAGCTCCAGCAATGTATGCTCGCGAATGTCGAGCCGCACTTTCCATGTTGTGGATCAACAAAAGAAATGGTTGGATCATCTCCGCTTTTGGAAGACTTACCAGCTCAATTCCTTTGATGGTCATCGTTTGTCGCTCGACATACTCAATCCAGCTAACAAACTCGCTCATTTTGTCTCTGACTTGTCCTGTGGAGGCCAACTCAAAAAGACGGTCAACAGCCATGCTCGTAGATCGGGCAATTTCAGCAATCGAAACGATAATCACCCGATCTTTTTCTTCTTTGTTTCTAATCTGCTCTCTTTGTTGCCTTCTAGCAGCGCTCGCCGTGGCCCAAATGGCACCTACTGCACCTACAGCTTGCACCCATGCCGGGGCATTATCCTTGGTCAGATACTCGATGCTCACCCAAACCAGACCGAAGCCAATCAACGCTCCGAAGGGGGAGGAAAAAATCTGTGCGACGGCTTTCCGCGGATTAAACGTAACTTTTTCGGGCAACATCTGAAATTCTCTCTGGTTAAATTGCTGCCCTCTCCTCTCGGAGTTGCAACGGCGCTTAGACGGAAAGCTATGGCTACTCATAACGTCATAAGCGGCGGGAAAGATAGCACTCCGACATTACGCGATGCCATCGCACAAAATGCATTCTGCCTGTTTGCCAGCATCTGGCAGATCGACAATGCGAAAACACCTAGCAGAGAAATTCCGTACGACCTTGTGGTTAGCATGGACGCGACGGACTGCTCAAGCGAATACATAATCTGCAACTCGCACCTAAATTCAGCGGCCACCCAGTAGGTAGCATGAACACAGCTTTAATCCTGATGGTTCAGTACAATGGCCAGGCCATCATCCCACTGGAACGGGTTTGCAAGGATTACTTCACACACCTAACTACCGATATGTTCCAGCGCAAGGTCATGGCTGGACAGATCAAAATACCGATCACTAGGCTGGAGTCGAGCCAGAAAAGCGCTAAAGGTATCCACATCACTGATCTTGCGGCTTACCTTGATCTGCAACGGGAAGCTGCGGTTAAAGAATTCAACCAGCTCAACGCACACCGCCGAGCCATTTAACTTACTGAATACCTACAAAGTGCTCCAGCACCTTATCCAGCTCGTCCTTGGTCGGCCGCCGATCCCGCTCGCGGCTTTTCATGTTGTAACCCAGCTTTCTCAACACCTTTCGAGCATCTGCCATCGCGTGGATATCGACCTCATACCCCCAATACCCCCAAGCTGGCCGTGCAATCGATATGACAGCCCCAAGGTGCGCCAGATCGTTGCCGGCCGTCTACGGCTGGACACCGCCACCCTCTTTGCTCATACGCCAGAGTGCAAAATCCACCAAGCGCTGACTGTTGATAGCCGAATCAACGGTCTGGCCAAACTCCGTCGCCGCAATAGCATTTAGAGTGGCTTCCTTGGTTTTACCCAACGGCCGGACTTTCTCCATTTCATCCAGGTACTGCTTGATCATGTCCTGAACGGTGACGCCCTTGCGGCTCGCACGCTCGATTGCTCCAGGCTGGTCCAGCTCCGATTCACGCTTGCGCGTCCACGCCTGGGCAGCCTGTTTTCGGGCGAAGGTCTGGCTCTCTTGGTAGACTTGCACTCCGTCGCGTTTGATGCGGATTTGAGCCGTGTAGCTCACAGTCCCATCCGCCAGTTTTCTTGCCCTGATAGTCGCCATATCGAAAGTGGTACACGTCAGTTTTGAAGTGGTACATCGTACCACCGAGCCTTCAAAAACGCCTGAAAACGCCCTAGAACACGCCAAGAACACGTTGAGTAAAATGCTAGATAAACAGAGCTTTAGCCCAGCAGAATCAAGCCCCGCACTGTCTCGGCGCTTCAGCGTTGCACCCATGATGGATTGGACAGACAGACACTGCCGCTTCTTCCTGCGCCTGCTGTCCAAAAACGCCCTCCTCTACACCGAGATGGTCACCACCGGCGCAATCCTCCACGGCGACCACGAACGTTTCCTGCGCCACAACGAGGCCGAGCATCCACTCGCCTTGCAGTTGGGTGGTAGCGTCCCCGCTGACCTGGCCGCCTGCGCCCGCATGGCCCAGGACGCCGGCTACGACGAGGTGAACCTCAACGTCGGCTGCCCCAGCGACCGGGTGCAAAACAACATGATTGGCGCGATCCTGATGGCACACCCTGCGTTGGTGGCGGATTGCGTAAAGGCGATGCAGGACGCGGTCTCGATCCCGGTAACGGTTAAGCACCGCATCGGCATCAACGGCCGGGACAGTTACGCCGAGCTGTGCGATTTCGTTGGCCAGGTGAAGGACGCGGGCTGCACCAGTTTTACCGTGCATGCGCGAATCGCCATTCTGGAAGGGCTGTCACCGAAGGAAAATCGGGACATCCCGCCCTTGCGCTACGACGTTGCCGCCCAGTTGAAGCAGGATTTCCCTGAACTGGAGATCATCCTCAACGGCGGCATCAAGACCCTCGAACAGTGCCAGGAGCATTTGCAGACCTTCGACGGCGTGATGCTGGGCCGCGAGGCTTATCACAATCCGTATTTGCTGGCCGAGGTGGATCAGCAGCTGTTTGGCAGCACGACACCTGTGATCACCCGCGCCGAGGCGTTGGCGCAGTTGCGTCCCTATATAGCCGAACACCTGGCGACAGGTGGCGCGATGCATCACATCACGCGCCACGCACTGGGGCTGGGGACGGGTTTCCCGGGGGCGCGGAAGTTTCGGCAATTGTTGTCGGTGGATATTCATAAGGCCAGTGATCCGCTGGCGTTGCTGGATAAGGCCGGGGAGTTGTTGGAGGGGCGGTGATTTGGGTGTCAGTGGGTTTATTGGGTGGCTGACACGACGCCTTCGCGAGCAAGCCCGCTCCCACATTTGGAGGGGGGGGATGTCAGGAAGATGGGGCAAGACTGCTCCCACCGTTTGATCGGGGTGGTCATCGGGCAGTTGGGTTGAACCTGCTGGCTGTTTTGGCCTCCTATTGAGCATTGGCCGGTGATTCAAACGGCTGTTTTCAGGTTGTTGCCCTCGCAAACGATCGAATGCATTTGCGCCCTTGAGCGGCTGTCAGCGCTCGGGTAATGTCATCAGACCCACAGGACAGAGCACGCCCATGACTTCCAAGCTGGAACAACTCAAGCAATTCACCACTGTAGTAGCCGATACCGGCGATTTTTCTACCCTCGCCAAGCTCAAGCCGCAAGACGCCACTACCAACCCTTCCCTGCTGCTCAAGGCCGCGTCGATCCCAGGCTATGCCAAGCTGCTGGATGAGGCTGTTGCCGACTGCAACGGCGATGTAGGCCTGGCCAGCGACCGTTTTGCGGTAGCCGTCGGCCAGGAAATCCTGAAAGTGGTGCCCGGCCGCATTTCCACCGAGGTGGATGCCCGTCTGTCGTTCGACACTGACGCCGTCCTCAAGCGCGCCCATCGCCTGATCGACCTGTACGACAAGGCCGGCATTGGCCGTGACCGCGTGCTGATCAAGATCGCTTCCACCTGGGAAGGTATCCGCGCCGCCGAGCAGCTGGAAAAAGAAGGCATCCAGACCAACCTGACGCTGCTGTTCTCCTTCGCCCAGGCCGTGGCTTGCGCCGAAGCCGGCGTGTTCCTGATTTCGCCGTTCGTGGGCCGTATCTACGACTGGTACAAGAAGGCCAACGGTAACGATTACACCGGCTCCGAGGATCCGGGCGTGCAGTCGGTGACGCGCATCTACAACTACTACAAGGCCAATGGCTACAAGACCGTGGTAATGGGTGCAAGCTTCCGTAACCTGAGCCAGATCGAAGAGCTGGCTGGTTGTGACCGCCTGACCATCAGCCCGGACCTGCTGGAAAAACTCGCAGCCGACAACGGCAAGCTGGAACGTAAATTGTCGCCAGGCCATGCGGGCGAAGCTCGGGTGCACTTGACCGAAGCGCAGTTCCGTTGGGAATCCAACGAAGATGCGATGGCCACCGAGAAACTGGCCGAGGGCATTCGTCAGTTCGCCCGCGACCAGGAAAAACTCGAAGCGCTGTTGACCGCCAAGCTCTAAAAACGGCGGCGACAAAAAGGGCGGCACCTGTGAGGGTGCCGCCCTTTTTTTGTATTAGCCGATTTCGAGCCGAACTCAGTTAAAAATGTGGGAGGGGGCTTGCTCTCGAATACAGGCGTCAGTCGCTACATTCACTACTGACCCGCCGCTTTCGGGAGCAAGCCCCCTCCCACACTTTGACAGTGTTTCAGCTGGAAATTAGTGCCGCTCCAGCGCATTCACCAGGTCGTGGAACGCCTCGCGGTTGGAGTCGTTCAAGCCCATCAGGATCTTGTGGGCTTCCAGTACCTTGACCCGTACCACTTCCTCGGACTGGTCCTGGGACGGCAGGTCGGTCAGGCATTCCGGGCACGGGATCGGGCGGTCAACGATGTTGAACACTTGATCGAAGCCCATGGACTGCAACAGACGGGTGATGTCTTCGTGGGTGGTGACGACGGTCGGCAGCAGTCCGACCTTCTGCCGAGACAGAATGGACAACTTGGCCAACAGCCCAAGGGTGGTGCTATCGATGCTGCGGGTTTCGGTCAGATCGATCACGATCGCCGAGAAATTCAAGGCTGTGAAGATCCGCTCAATCGTCGCATCCAGCGCCGAACACAAGGTCAGGCGCACTTCACCGACAAACTTCAGGACAAAAGTCCCGTCTTGCTCGGCGAATTGGATTCTTCCGGTACTCATCAAAGATTCCTGCTCAACACCAATAGGGCGATATCATCCGGCATCTCCCCTAGCGTGGCCAATCCAAAAACCTGCCGCAGGCCATCCAGGCTGCCGCCCGCCGACCTGACCCGTTGGGGCAAGGCGGCTTCTTTCTCTTTGAGTGTAGGCTCTGGCAAAAGGTCCAGGATACCGTCGGACATCAGCGTCAGGCTGAACGTCGGCGGCAATTCCAGGATGTGGTCTTCGTAGGTGGCTTCATTGAACAAGCCAACCGGCAAACCACGCCCTTCCAGGTAGCGCACACTGTCTGGAGTGTATAAAACCGGCAATGGCAGGTGACCGCCAATGCTGTAGGTCAAAAGACCTGTTTCTTCATCAATCACGCCGCCGACCATCGTCACGTGCTTGCCCAGCTTGCAGCTGATCAGGCCCCGGTTGATGTGGCCCAGCACTTGCGAAGGGGTGAACTCCGGCAAGGTGCCATTGCGCTTGGACTCGAACAACAGCCGTGTAGTCATGAACTTCAACAACACGGTCACGAATGCAGAGGAGGCGCCGTGGCCGGAAACGTCGGCCAGGTAGAACGCGACACGCCGCTCATCAACGCGGAAGTAGTCGACGAAATCACCCGACAGGTACAGCGACGGGATGATCTGGTGGGCAAACTTGAACTCGTCGATGCTCCACGGGCTCACCGGCAGCATGTTCATCTGCACCTGGCGACCGGCGTTCTGGTCTTCCTGGAGCAGGTTCAGGCTGGCTTCGAGTTCGCGGTTGGCGGTTTCGAGCTTTTCACGGTAACGCTGGTTTTCCAGCAGCAGCCGTGCACGATCCAGGGCACGACGCACCGAGTGCTCCAGCACAGCCAGGTCTTCCAGGGGCTTGATCAGGTAGTCGGCAGCGCCGAGGCGCAAGGCCTCGACGGCATCGTTCATCACGCCGGCACCGGACACGACAATCACCGGCGTCTGCGGGGCGATGTCGGTCACCTGGCGGATCAGCTCAAGGCCGCCCACCTGGGGCATGCGCAGGTCGCAGATCACAAGGTCGGGCTTGTCGCGCTCGAATACCTGGAGACCCTGGAGGCCGTTGCTGGCCTGCAGGACGCTGAAGCCACTGTCTTCCAAATAGGCCGCAAGACTCGCGCGCACTACTTCGTCGTCATCGATTATCAGCAGCGTGGCACTGGTTTTCTGCATGTGGGCAAACGGCGCCAGAATTAGGTTGGCGTAGGCAGCTCGACAATGGCCGGGCTTACTACTGGATTCGCTTTCTAGCCTCTCTGTCCTACAAAACGCCGAGTTATTGCCGACGCACAAAGGTAAAGCAGAGGTGCCCTTCTAAGGCGCAGACGGTACTCCCATCCGCCAGGGGTTTCAAGCTCACGGCGATGGTCGCCGGGCGTCTTTACATCGCAAATCACCAGTAGTTATAAGAACGCATAAAACCGCGACTTAAAGTAAGCACGTAACCCACGGATAAACCTCGAATGCCGCCCACAAAAAAGGCGACCCGAGGGCCGCCTTCTTCTTTCAAGCCTGGGGCTTAAAAGTCGTCTACAACCTTGCCATCCTTGACCTTGAACTCGCGGTTCTGCAAGTAGGCGTTGCGGATGAAGGTGTATTTGTCGCCGCTGATCAGCTTCTCTGAGGACAGCAGGCTGGCACGCGTGTCGACGATATTCAGGCCGAAGGTGCTGTTGCGCCAGCCGATATCGTTCATGTAGCGGTATGGCTGGGTGTAGCTGTCCACGTATTTGGACGGCGCGTCACGCAGGGTGCTTGGGCCCAGCAGTGGCAGCATCACGTAAGGACCGCTGTCGACGCCCCAGTAGCCGAGAGTCTGGCCGAAGTCTTCGTCGTTGCGTTGCAGCCCCATTTTGGTGCCGACATCAACGAAACCCAGCACGCCGAACGTGGTGTTCATCAGCAAACGGGCAGTGTCGACGCCTGCAGCGTGGGGCTTGAGTTGCAGCACGTCGTTGGCAAAGTTGCCGACGTCGCCGATGTTGCGGAAGAAGTTGTGGATCCCGTCCTGCACGAACTGCGGGGTCACGAACTGATAGCCTTGAGCCAATGGCTTGAGGGCATAGGTATCAACGGTATCGTTGAAGGTGAAGATCGGGCGGTTGACGCTTTCCCATGGATCATCTTCCGAGGCCGCCTGGGCTACGAAAGGAACCAGCAAAATACTCGCACATACGGACAGCTGAGCTAGACATTGGCTCCAGCGCATAGCTTGAACTCCTTGAATGGTCTGTCATGGGCGCTATGCCCTGAATGAGGCCGTCAGTATATGACGGAAGTGTCAGATTAGGCAGCCTTGCAGAAATGTCATTCAGCAAATGCACAAAATTCCTACAATTGCTGCGGGTGTAACTTGCTTGTCACCCAAGTCCGGTAGCGTCACTGCTATTTCAGGGACGTCGAAATGCCACACGCCGAGATTGTTAGTGCCAGCACCCCGTCCTTGACGGCCGTACTGTTCGGGCTTAGTGGCTGCCTGGTGGACTTTGGTTCCCAGGCCCGCGCCGATTCCGCGCCTTCCAGCGATACCCATGCCACTGTCGGCGCTCTGAAGATCCTGCGCAGCCTCGAAGAACAGCGCGTCCCTTGTGCATGGCTGGACGAGTTGCCGGCGTCGGTTTCCACACCGCTGGCCGCCGGGCTACCCCGCTGGATCAAGGCTGCCAAGCCCTCCTCCACCCGCTGGCCGGCGCCTCACGCCTGCTGGCAGGCCCTGATGGAACTGAATATCGAACGCCTGGAAGGCTGCGTCCTGGTCAGCGGCGAGCCACGCCTGCTGCAATCGGGGCTCAATGCCGGGCTGTGGACCATCGGCCTGGCGTCCTGTGGCTCACTGTGCGGGCTTTCGCCGCAGCAATGGCAAGCACTCAGCGAGAAGGAACGCGAGCATAAGCGCGCCAAAGCCACTGTCGCGCTCTATGGCCTGGGCGTGCATTCGGTGATTGACCACCTGGGCGAACTGCAGACCTGCCTGGCCGACATCAGTCTGCGCCAGCTTAAGGGCGAGAAGCCCTGATCGAGATCATGCACAGTCGGCGCCAGTGGATTAATCTACAGGTCAGCCCATAGACCTTTCCCGGCGTGCCGCGGTCTATGCCAGTGCCTATCGATAAAAGGAAGAACGCCATGCCTGCCCGCGAACAACTGCAAGAACAGGTCAAAATTTTGCGCGAGCAATTGGATCAGAATCCAGAAATGCCCCTCGAAAAGCGCGAAGAGCTGCAAACATTGATCGCTGAACTGGAAGTTCAGGAGCCGCTGGAAGGTGCTATTCAGGACCCAAGTATCGCCGACGGTGTGAACCTGGCGGTAGAACGCTTCGAACTGGACCACCCGGGCATTGCCGGGACCTTGCGCAATATTGTGGTGACCCTGGGTAACATCGGGATTTAATAGCCCGACACCTATCAAATGTGGGAGCGGGCTTGCTCGCGAATGCGGTCCGTCAGCTGATAAATAGGCTGGCTGATACACCGCTTTCGCGAGCAAGCCCGCTCCCACATTTATTTTGGGTGAAGGCTACTGTCGAGCCAGCCGCAGGTTCTGGAACTGCAGTTCTTCCGTACTGCGGTACGGGTTGATATCGAGCCCGCCACGCCGCACATAGCGCGCATAAACCGTCAGTTTCTCCGGCTTGAGCAAGCGCTGCAGGTCGAGAAAGATCCGCTCCACGCACTGTTCATGGAAGTCCGAGTGCTGGCGGAAGCTCACTAGGTATTCCAGCAGGCTGGCATGATCCAGCGCCGCGCCGCGGTACTCCACCGCCACACTGCCCCAGTCAGGCTGGCTGGTCACCGGGCAGTTGGACTTGAGCAGATGACTGTGGACGCTCTCCTCCACCACGCGCGAATCGTCGCAACGCAACAGTTCCGGGCGCGGGTGCTCGTAGTTGCTGACGGTAATGTCCAGGTCATCAATGCACACACCCGGCAACGCGACCACGCCTTCGGCTTCAACCTCGCCCAGGCTGCGGATGCGCACGCCAACCGGCTTGCCGGCCGCTGCACTCAGGTCGGTGCGCAAAGTCGCTTCAAGGCTTTGCACATCGGCAAACGCGGTTTGGTTCAGCGAGTTGAGGTACAACTTGAACGACTTCGACTCGATGATGTTCGGCGAGTCGGCCGGGATACTGAATTCACCGATGGCCACCACGGGTTTGCCGGATGGCAGCAGCCAGGACAGTTCGAAGCAGTTCCAGAAATCCACGCCTTTATACGGCAGGGTCTCGGCACTCAGGCCCAGCTCGGCCCACTTGGCGGCGCGAGGAATCGGGAACAGCAACGACGGGGTGTAGGTGGAGATGTATTCACTGGACTTGCCCAGCGGCGAATGTTCGGCTGCGGGATGCATGGCGGAAACCTGGCTAAATAAACGCCGCCATTCTACCCGCCTTTGCCCGTCAATGGCTTACTGGCTGACGGTCAGCTTGCCGACCATGCCCGCCTGGTAATGCCCCGGAATGTTGCAGGCAAACTCCAAGCCGGTGGCCTTGGTGAAGGTCCAGGTCAGCTCGGCGGTCTTGCCTGGCTCTACCAACACGCTGTTGGGGTCGTCGTGCTTCATGCCTGCCATATCACCATGCCCCATCGCACTGTGGTCCATTTTGCCCATGCCGGTCGCCGTCAGCATGCCGCTGGCCTGCATCTTGAGCATTTCTTGCTGATGCGCGGCGTGCATCGCAGCGTCGCCAATATTGAACTCGTGGAGCAACTGGCCTTTGTTGACCAGCACAAAGCGCACGGTCTCACCGGCTTTTACATCGATGGCCTTGGGCGAAAAGGAAATGTCCTGCAGCACCACTTCCACCGTGCGCGTGGCCTTGGCGGCGGGCGCAGCCTCACCGAAGGCGAAGGTTTCAGCCGGGGAAGCCAGCGCCGGAAGACTCAGCGCCATCAGGCAGCCCGCCAACAACCAGGATTTACGTAAAAACATGGTCACACTCCAAAGGTTCGGAATCAGTCTGTGGGACACTTTACGAACGCGCCGCTGCCAGCCAGCTGACGGCCAGATTACAACTTTGTCAGCTTGAGCCTGCTGCCGGATGTGCGCGGTATAACGTCTGTGTTCCCGTAAAACCATGAGCCGCCCATGAAACTGCTGATCGTCGAAGACCAACCGAAAACCGGCCACTACTTGCGCCAGGGGCTGGCCGAGGCCGGGTTCAACACCGAACTGGTGGCCGACGGCACCAGCGGCCAGCACCTGGCGCTGACCGGTGACTACGACCTGTTGATCCTCGATGTGATGCTGCCGGGTCGCGATGGCTGGCAGATCCTCCAGGCCGTACGCAACGCCGGGCTCGACATGCCGGTGCTGTTCCTCACCGCGCGGGACGCCGTGGAAGACCGGGTGCATGGCCTGGAACTGGGCGCCGACGATTACCTGGTCAAGCCCTTCGCCTTCTCCGAACTGCTGGCCCGGGTGCGCAGCCTGTTACGCCGTGGCAGCAGCCCACCCCAGGAAACCAGCCTGCAACTGGCCGACCTGCGCATGGACCTGATCCGCCGCCGGGTAGAGCGCGACGGCCAGCGCATCGACCTGACGGCCAAGGAGTTTTCCCTGCTGGAACTGCTGCTGCGGCGTCAGGGCGAAGTCTTGCCCAAGTCGCTGATCGCCTCCCAGGTGTGGGACATGAACTTCGACAGCGATACCAACATCATCGAAGTCGCGATCCGCCGCCTGCGCCTGAAGGTCGACGACAACTTTCCCAACAAGCTGATCCATACGGTACGCGGCATGGGCTACGTGCTTGAGGAGCGGTTCAGTTGATGAAACGGATTTCCCTGGCCAGCCGCCTGGCACTGCTGTTTGCTGGCTGTACCGCCGTGGTTTCATTGCTGGCCGGCGTGCTGTTCAACCATGCCAGCGAGGCGCACTTTATCGAGCTGGACCAGCAGTTGCTCGACGGCAAGCTGATAGCGCTGCGCAGCACATTGCAAGGTGCCGACACGCCAGAACGATTTGCCTTACGAGAAACAACGCTGCGAGAAGAACTCAATCGCCAGCCCGACCTGGCCCTACGCATCACCGCCGGCGATCAGCGCTGGTTCGACGGCGCTCCCGGCATCACCCTGCCCCAGGCGCCTGGCCTGCACAGCGTGCAGAACGCCGGCACCGATTACCGCGTGTACAACGCGCCGCTGATTCCTGGAAACGCTGACTCGCCACGCCTGACGCTGATGCTCGACATCACCCATCACCAACACTTCCTGCAACGCATGCAGCATCTGATCTGGCTGACCGTCGGCCTTTCCGCCCTGGCCACCGCCCTGCTCGGCGCTTGGGCCGCCCGCAGCGGGTTGCGACCGCTGAGGCGCATGAGCGAAGTCGCCAGCGGCGTCTCTGCCCACTCCCTGACCCAGCGCCTGCCCCAGGAACAAATGCCCGCCGAACTGGCGGAACTCGCCCAGTCCTTCAACGCGATGCTTGGCCGCCTGGACGATGCCTTCCAGCGCCTTTCGGCGTTTTCTGCCGACATCGCCCATGAACTGCGCACGCCACTGTCGAATTTGCTGACACAGACCCAAGTCATCCTCACGCAGCCACGGGCGCTGGAGGACTACCGCGAAGCCCTGCACAGCAACCTGGAAGAACTGCAATGGATGGCGCAGTTGGTCAACGACATGCTGTACCTGGCCAAGGCGGACCATGGGCTGCTGGTGCCCAAGCGCGAAACCCTGGTGCTGGCGGACGAGGTGGAGGCATTGCTGGAGTTTTTCGCACCGCTGGCGGAGGACGTCCAGGTGCGGCTGGTTCGGGAAGGCAGCGCCAGCACTTCAGGTGACCGCAGCATGTTGCGCCGGGCGATTTCCAACCTGCTGGATAACGCGTTGCGGTTCACCCCGCCGGGTGGCGAAGTCAGCGTGCGGATTGTCGAAGGGATGCAAGGCGTGACGCTGAGTGTGGAAAACACCGGGGAAGGCATTCCCGAGGCATTGTTGCCACGGTTGTTTGACCGCTTTTACCGGGCAGATCCGGCGCGTCATGAAGGGAGCAGCGAGCATGCGGGGCTGGGTTTGGCGATTACCCAGTCGATTGTGCGGGCCCATGGGGGGCGGATTTTCTGTGAGTCGGGGGCGGGATGGGCGAGGTTTGTGATGGAGTTGCCGCAGGGATATTGATGCAAGCTGTAGCGGCCCTTTCGCGAGCAAGCCCGCTCCCACATTTTGACCGGGTGCATTCAGGAAGAACGCGGTCAAAATGTGGGAGCGGGCTTGCTCGCGAAGGCGGTCTTAAGAATTACGAATACCTGAGGGCATGCGCCGGCTCAATCTTCGCCGCCCGATACGCCGGATAGATGGTCGCCAAAAAGCTCAACACAAACCCCGCCGAGCAAATCAGCAACACATCCCCACCCTGCAACTGCGAAGGCAGGTTGCTGACGAAATACACGTCCGAACTGAAGATATGCTGCCCGGTCACCCGTTCCAGCCAACCCACCAGTTCACTGACGTTCAGCGCCGCAATCACGCCGAGGATGCCACCGATCAACGTGCCGACGATCCCGATCACCGTCCCCTGCACCATGAAGATCGCCATGATCTGCCGCGGCGTGGCGCCAATGGTACGCAGTATCGCAATGTCGGCGCCCTTGTCGTTCACCACCATGATCAAGGTCGCGATGATGTTGAACGCCGCCACCGCGACGATCATCAGCAACAGCAGGCCGATCATGGTTTTTTCCATCTTCATCGCGCTGAACAGGCTGCCCTGGGTGTGGGTCCAGTCGTCGGCCTTGTAGTCGGCGCCGAGGCTGGCGGCGATATCCGCCGAGACCTTGGGTGCGGCATACAAGTCTTTCACCGCCAGGCGCACGCTTTGCACCTGGTTCGGCTCCCAATGCTGTATCTCGGCGGCGTCGGCCATGTGGATCAGGGCCATGGAGCCATCCAGCTCCGCGCCCACCTTGAACACACCCACCACGTTCAAACGCTGCATACGCGGGGTGATGCCACCGGGCGCACTGCTGATTTCCGGCACGATCAGGGTCAGCTTGTCGCCGACGTTCAGGCGGAAACGCCGGGCGGTGATTTCGCCGATCACCACACCGAACTCGCCCGGTTTCAGGTCTTCCAGATGGCCCTGGACAATATGTTGGGCCACGATCGACACCTTGCCTTCCTGGGCCGGATCAACGCCACTGATCTCGATCGGCTGCATCGCGCCCTTGTAGGAGAGCATGCCGTCCATCTGTGTGAACGGTACGGCAGCGGTGACTTCCGGATTCTTCATCGCGGCATCTGCCACCGGCTGCCAGTCGCTGATGGGCTTCACGCCAACGATGGTCGCGTGGGGCACCATGCCGAGGATGCGTGAGCTCATTTCCCGTTGGAAACCGTTCATTACCGACAACACCACGATCATCGCCAGCACGCCCAGGGCGAGGCCGATCATCGAGGTCATCGAGATAAACGAAACAAAACGGTTGCGGCGCTTGGCGCGGGTATAGCGCGTGCCGATGAAAATCGATAACGGTCTGAACATTCGCGGGCACCGTTGAAAAAATAGAAAACCCGGCGCCGGGCGCCGGGCTTGAAACAGGTCAGATGGCGACCAGATGACCTTCCTGCAGGTGCAACACACGGTCCATCTGGCGGGCCATGCTCATGTCATGGGTCACCACCAGGAACGCAGTGCGCATCTGGGTGCTCAACTCCAGCATCAAGTCCTTGATGCCCTGGGCGGTATGGGAGTCGAGGTTGCCGGTCGGCTCGTCGAGCATCACCAGGCCCGGGTTGTTGACCAGGGCACGGGCAATCGCCACACGCTGGCGCTCGCCGCCGGACAACTCAGCCGGTTTGTGCTCCAGGCGATGACCCAGGCCGACGCGCTCCAGCAACGCCTGGGCACGCTGGCGTGCTTCCGGGATCGCGGTCTTGCCGATCAACAGCGGCATGCAGACGTTTTCCAGGGCGGTGAACTCGGGCAGCAAGTGGTGGAACTGGTACACAAAACCCAGCGAACGGTTGCGCAACTGGCCACGGGCCTTCTCGCCCAGGGCCGACAACTCTTCGCCGGCCAGCCAGACGCTGCCCTGGGACGGCGTATCAAGGCCGCCCAACAGGTTGAGCAAGGTACTTTTACCGGAACCGGAACTGCCGACGATCGCCACGCGTTCGCCCGGGTGCAGTTCCAGCTGCAGGTTGGACAGCACCACCACGGACTCCGGGCCTTCCTCGTAGGATTTGCCCAGGTTGCGGCAGCTCAGGATTGCTTTTTCACTCATGCCCGATTCACTCATAACGTAAAGCCTGCGCCGGCTGGGTACGTGCCGCGCGCCAGGCTGGATACAGGGTGGCAAGGAAACTCAGGACCAACGCGGCGCCGCCGACCATCAATACGTCCTGGCTCTGCACCTGGGACGGCAAGTAGTCGATGAAGTAGACGTCGGAGTTCAAGAATTTGTGGCCGATCAACACTTCCAGCCCGGCGATAGCCGCGCTGACGTTCAGCGCGGCGAGAATCCCCACCACGGTGCCGATCAAGGTGCCGACGACGCCGATCACCGTGCCCTGGACCATGAAGATCGCCATGATCTGCCCCGGCGTGGCGCCAAGGGTGCGCAGGATCGCGATGTCGCCCTTCTTGTCGTTCACCACCATCACCAGCGTGGAGATGATGTTGAAGGCGGCGACGGCGACGATCAGCAGCAACAGCAGGCCGATCATGGCTTTTTCCATGCGGATGGCCTGGTACAGGTTGCCGTGGGTACGGGTCCAGTCGCGGGCGTAGTACTGGTTTTCACCCAGGTGCTGGGCGATTTCCCACGAGGTACGCGGCGCGTCGAACAGGTCGTTGAATTTCAGGCGCAAGCCCTGGACCTGGTCCGGCTTCCAGCGATGCAGGCGGGCCAGGTCGGTCAGGTTGGTCAGGCCCAGGTAGCCGTCGATCTCACCGGCGCCGACATGGAAGATGCCGACCACGGTAAAGCGCTTCATGCGCGGGAACATGCCCGCCGGAGTCACGGTGACTTCCGGCGCGACGAAGGTCAGCTTGTCGCCGATGCCCACGCCGAGCTTGGCCGCCGCCTTGTCACCGATAGCGATGCCAAAGCTGCCGGGCGACAAGTCGTCCAGTTTGCCCTGTTGCATGAAGTTATCGATGATCGAGACATTGCGTTCCTGCGCCGGGTCGATGGCATTGAGCAGGACTTTCTGCACCTTGCCGTCGTTGGTCAACAGGCCCTGCATCTGGGTGAAGGGCGCAACCGCCAGCACTTTGGGGTTCTGCTTGACCTTCGCGGCCAGGCTTTGCCAGTCGCTGATGGGCTCACCCGACTCGATGGTCGCGTGGGGCACCATGCCCAGCACGCGGGTACGCATCTCATGATCGAAGCCGTTCATCACCGACAGCACCACAATCATCACGACAACGCCAAGGGCGAGCCCGATCATCGAGGTCAGGGAAATGAACGACACAAAATGATTGCGACGTTTTGCACGGGTATAACGCGTGCCAATAAATACGAAGAGAGGTCTGAACATGTCGGGGCTTGTTCGGAGGAAAAGAAGACGTCCTTGTGGCGGGGTCAGGTAAGCAGCTTTACACTCAGACCATCACCGCTGCCTTGGGTTCGCCATGTCGACATTAGATGAAGAAGATCGCCGCGAATACTACCGTATCGAGGACATGATCGCACTGGAAATTACCCCACTGTCGGGCCCGGAAGCGCTGAGCAAGGAAGTGTTGCTGGATGATTCGCCGCTGTTCAATCTGCTCAGCGAGTTGCACCTGAGTGAATTTGAATCCCAGCACTTGCTGCGCCAGATCGGCGAGCGGGACCGCACCCTGGCCGCCTTCCTCAAAGTGCAGAACAAACGCATGGATTTGCTCAGCCAGATCATGGCGCAAAGCCTGCTGGGCGAAATCGGTACGCCGCAGCCCGTGGTCATCTCCGAAGGCGGCATCGAATTTCTGAACCCCACGGCGATCCAGCCCGACAGTCACCTGGCGGTCAAGCTGGTGCTGATGCCGCAAGCCCTCGGGCTGTTGCTGCGAGCCAAGGCTACCCATTGCGATGCCAAGACCGGTGGCTTTGAAATCGGCACGGAATTCGAAGCCATGACCGATGCCCAACGCCAGTTGCTGGCACGCTATATCCTGCAGAAACAGGCCCAGGAACGGCGCCTGGCGCGGGAAAAAAGCGACGAATCCGACACCTGAATACGATCATTGAATGGCGCGTCGCGTCATCCATCCAGCCAGGAACCCTGGCGTAAAGGAGCAACTGTGACCCTGATTTATGGCCACCGCGGTGCCAAAGGCGAAGCACCGGAAAACACCCTGACCAGCTTCCAGGAATGCCTCAAGCACGGCGTGCGCCGCTGCGAACTGGATTTGCACCTGTCCATGGACGGCGAGCTGATGGTCATCCACGACCCGACGCTCAAGCGCACCACCGACCGGCGCGGCAAGGTCGTCGAGTACTCAGCCGCCGACCTGGTGAAGATGGACGCGCGCAAAGGCGGCCCGGGCTGGGTCAACCCTTGCCCGATCCCGCGCCTGGAAGAGCTGTTCGAACAGTGCGACTTCGACCACTGGCAACTGGAAGTCAAAAGCGCATCGCGCACCCGCGCGGCAACCACCGTGCTGGCGATCCGTGAAATGGCTCAGCGTTTCGGGCTGATGGACAAGGTCACCGTGACCTCAAGCTCGCGGGAAGTGTTGAAAGCGGCGCTGGACCTCACCCCGGACCTGTCCCGCGGGCTGGTAGCCGAATACGCCTGGCTCGACCCGTTGAAGGTCGCGGCCAACTATGGCTGTGAGATTCTGGCGTTGAACTGGACGTTGTGCACCCCTGAGCGTCTGGAAAAAGCCCAGCGCCAGGGTTTGCACGTGTCCGTGTGGACCGTCAACGAACCCGCGCTGATGCGCAGGCTCGCCGACTTCGGCGTAGATAGCCTGATTACAGACTTTCCCGGTTTGGCCACTGCCACCCTCGGGAATTACTGAAATCGGTCTCCCCGGCCGGCTCAGGCCACCGGCCGGAGCCGCTCAAAAAAGCCGGTTGAGGCCGTCGTAGGCCGCTACCCGATAGGCTTCAGCCATGGTCGGGTAGTTGAACGTGGTGTTGACGAAATACTTGAGGGTATTCAGTTCACCCGGCTGGTTCATGATCGCCTGGCCGATGTGCACGATCTCCGACGCCTGATAGCCGAAGCAATGCACGCCGAGCACTTCCAGGGTCTCGCGGTGGAACAGGATCTTCAGCATGCCCTGGGGCTCACCGGCGATCTGCGCACGCGCCATGCTCTTGAAGAACGCCTTGCCGACTTCATAAGGCACCTTGGCCTTGGTCAGTTCGTGCTCGTTCTTGCCGATCGAGCTGATCTCGGGAATCGTGTAGATCCCGGTCGGCACGTCGTTGACGTAGCGCCAGCTGCCGTTGTCGACAATGCTGCCAGCGGCCGAGCGGCCCTGGTCATGGGCGGCACTGGCCAGGCTTGGCCAGCCGATCACGTCACCGGCACCGTAGATGTTCGGTACGCAGGTGCGGTAGTTCTCGTCGACTTCGATCTGGCCACGGCTGTTGACCTTCACACCGATGTTTTCCATGCCCAGCTTGTCGGTGTTGCCGGTACGGCCGTTGCACCACAGCAAGGCGTCGGCCTTGATCTTCTTGCCGGATTTCAGGTGCAGGATCACACCGTTGTCCAGGCCTTCGACCCGCTCGTACTCTTCGTTGTGGCGCACGGTGATGTTGTTGTTGCTGAAGTGGTAACTCAACGCCTGGGAAATTTCCGAGTCGAGGAAGCTCAGCAACTGGTCGCGGTTATCCACCAGCTCGACCAATACACCCAGGCCGCTGAAGATCGAGGCGTATTCACAGCCGATCACGCCGGCGCCGTAGATGATCAGTTTGCGCGGGGTGTGGCCCAGGCTGAGGATGGTGTCGCTATCGTAGATACGCGGGTGGTGGAAATCGATATCCGCCGGGCGATACGGACGCGAGCCGGTGGCGATGATGATGTGCTTGGCTACCAGCTTCTCGACCACGCCGTTGGCGCAGACCACTTCGACGGTTTGCTCGTCGGCGAAGCTGCCGGTGCCGAAGAACAGGTCGACGCGGTTACGGGCATAGAAGCCGGTACGCGAAGCAACCTGTTTGGAAATGACTTTTTCAGCGCTCTTGAGCACGTCCGGGAACGAGAACCAGCGCGGCTCACCAATGGCCCGGAACATCGGGTTGGTGTTGAACTGCATGATCTGGCGCACCGAGTGACGCAAGGCCTTGGACGGGATGGTACCCAGGTGGGTGCAGTTACCGCCGACCTGGCGACGGCTATCGACCATCGCCACCTTGCGCCCTGCTTTGGCGGCGTTCATCGCCGCACCTTCTCCAGCTGGGCCGGAACCCAGTACCACCACGTCGTAGTTGTAGACAGCCATGCGTACTCCTCAGAACAGGCCAGGGCGCACGGTTGGACGCCTGGCTAAATCATGCCGCGGCCAGCGGTCATGAAGGATCAATGTGGCTCAAGTGTGTGAGCCGGGGCACAGTCTATAGAACGCTCAACGTCGCGCACATTAACCCTTGGTCGCGTCGTAGGCCAGTTTTGCCTTTACTACACGGCGCTCGTTATTGAATTAACCTGTAGGCAAGCACCTTTTCAGGACTGGCCATTATGAAGCATGTCGTCATTTGTTTATTGCTGATGTTTTCGGTCCCGGTTCTGGCGAATGAGGCTGATCGCCTCAAACAAGCCGATTTTCCGGCGCAATCTCATCAACTGGTGCTGAAAAACCAGGCCGTCCTGACCTACCTGTGGGCAGACGTCTATGCGGCGGCATTGTTCGCCCAGGCTGACCTGAGCGCCAAACAAGCCCTGGATCAGCAAAAAGACCTGCGCCTGGAGCTGTATTACTTTCGCGATATCGACCGCAACGATGTGATCAAGGCCGCCACTGCCACCCTCGAACGTCAGCAAACACCCGCCACCCTCGCCCGCCTGAAGCCTGAACTGGATCAATTGCACAAAAGCTTCCGCAACATCCGCAGCGGCGACCGTTATGCGCTGGACTTCCAGCCTCAGCGCGGCCTGAACCTGGAAATCAACGGCACGGTGGTGTTCAGCAGTCGCAATGACGAGCTGGCCAAGGCTTACCTGGGAATCTGGCTGGCACCAAAAGGCTTGTCCGACAGCCTGCGTAACACCCTCCTCAACTGATCGCAAAAACCCTGTGGGAGCGGGCTTGCTCGCGAATGCGGTGTGTCAGTGGCTCATAAGCTGACTGACACACCGCATTCGCGAACAAGCCCGCTCCCGCATTGGATTTTCATCACCGGGAGGCCTGCGGCAATTTGCCAGCTTGCTATCGGTTTTTTGTTGCCTGTGGTGGCTTATACACATATCGTTACAAAACTGTTCAGCGCCAGCCTCGTGCCAGAGCTTCAACAGCAAGGACGGTTGCGACCAGGGATTACTAATAAGATAGCCAAAATGAGTGCATGACATGTCCACTACAACGGGCAAGGGCAAGGCGATCTTTCGCGTTGTCAGCGGTAACTTCCTTGAGATGTTCGACTTCATGGTCTACGGCTTCTACGCCACGGCCATTGCCAAGACATTTTTCCCCACCGACAGCGCGTTCGCGTCCCTGATGCTGTCCCTGGCGACCTTTGGTGCCGGGTTCCTGATGCGTCCGCTGGGCGCGATTTTCCTCGGTGCCTATATCGACCGTCACGGCCGTAAAAAGGGCCTGGTGATCACCCTGGCGATGATGGCCGCCGGTACCATCCTGATTGCCTGCGTTCCCGGGTATGCCACCCTGGGCGTCGCGGCGCCGTTGCTGGTGCTGTTCGGCCGCCTGCTGCAAGGCTTCTCCGCCGGTGTCGAACTGGGCGGCGTGTCGGTGTACCTGGCGGAAATCGCCACTGCGGGCCGTAAAGGCTTCTTCGTCAGCTGGCAGTCCGCCAGCCAGCAAGCCGCCGTGGTATTCGCCGGCCTGCTGGGCGTAGGCCTGAACCACTGGCTCAGCCCGGAAGAAATGGGTGACTGGGGCTGGCGCGTGCCGTTCCTGATCGGCTGCCTGATCGTGCCGGTGATCTTCGTGATTCGTCGCTCCCTGGAAGAAACCCCGGAATTCCAGGCGCGCAAACACCGCCCTACCCTGCAGGAAATCGTCCGCTCGATCGGCCAGAACTTCGGCATCGTCATCGCCGGCATGGCGCTGGTGGTGATGACCACCGTGTCGTTCTACCTGATCACCGCCTACACCCCGACCTTCGGCAAGGCCGAACTGCACCTGTCGGACTTCGACGCGCTGCTGGTCACTGTGTGCGTGGGCATCTCGAACTTCATCTGGCTGCCGGTGATGGGCGCGGTGTCCGACAAGATCGGGCGTAAACCCCTGCTGCTGGGGGCGACTATTCTGGCGATCCTCACCGCTTATCCAGCGCTGTCCTGGCTGGTGGCCAATCCGAGCTTCAGCCATCTGCTGATCGTGCTGCTCTGGCTGTCGTTCCTGTATGGCTCGTACAACGGCGCGATGGTTGTAGCGCTGACCGAGATCATGCCGGTAGAAGTGCGCACCACCGGCTTCTCCCTGGCCTATAGCCTGGCAACGGCGACCTTTGGTGGTTTCACACCAGCGGCGTGTACCTACCTGATCCACGTGCTGGACAACAAGGCAGCACCGGGCATCTGGCTCAGCGGCGCGGCGGTGCTGGGCTTGATCGCCACGCTGATTCTGTTCAAGGGCAACCGGCATGAACTGCGTACCGCGCAGGCCTCTGTAGTCGGCGGCGCTTGATAGGTCGCTTTCGCGAGCAAGCCCGCTCCCACATTTGAAATGTATTCACAAATCAAAATGTGGGAGCTGGCTTGCCTGCGATGAGGCCGGTACAAGCAACACAAAAACAACAGACATAAAAAAGCCCCGAACCAGTCGGGGCTTTTTCATTTACCGCTGATGCTTAGCGCGGGAATGCTGGCGGGTTAACCCCGGCCATGTCTTCCATCACGCGAACCACCTGGCAGCTGTAACCGAATTCGTTGTCGTACCAGACGTACAGAACAACGCGGTTGTCTTGAGTGATGGTCGCTTCAGCGTCCACCACACCGGCGTGGCGCGAGCCCACGAAGTCGGTGGAAACCACTTCCTGCGAATTGACGAAGTCGATTTGCTTGTGCAGATCGGAGTGCAGCGCCATGTAGCGCAGGTACTCGTTCATCTCTTCACGGGTGGCGGCTTTCTCAAGGTTCAGGTTGAGAATGGCCATCGACACGTTCGGCGTCGGAACACGGATCGCGTTACCGGTCAGCTTGCCGGCCAGCTCAGGCAGGGCCTTGGCAGCAGCGGTGGCAGCACCGGTCTCGGTGATCACCATGTTCAGCGCGGCGCTACGGCCACGGCGATCGCCCTTGTGGAAGTTGTCGATCAGGTTCTGGTCGTTGGTGTACGAGTGAACCGTTTCAACGTGACCGTTAACGATGCCGAACTTGTCATTCACAGCCTTCAGCACCGGCACGATGGCGTTGGTGGTGCAGGAAGCGGCGGACACGATCTTGTCGTCAGCGGTGATTTCACCGTGGTTGATGCCGTGCACGATGTTCTTCAGCTTGCCCTTGCCAGGCGCAGTCAGGACAACGCGGTCGATACCCGGGCACGCCAGGTGCTGGCCCAGGCCCTCGGCATCACGCCACACACCGGTGTTGTCCACCAGCAGTGCGTCCTTGATGCCGTACTGGGTGTAATCCACCTCAGACGGGTTCTTCGCGTAGATCACCTGGATCAGGTTACCGTTGGCGGTGATGGTGTTGTTTTCTTCGTCGATGACTATGGTGCCGTTGAACGGACCGTGGACCGAGTCACGACGCAGCAGGCTGGCGCGCTTGGTCAGGTCGTTTTCAGCACCTTTACGCACCACGATGGCACGCAGGCGCAGGCCGTCGCCGCCACCGGTTTTTTCGATCAGGATGCGCGCCAGCAGGCGGCCGATACGACCGAAACCGTACAGCACAACGTCGGTGCCTTTGCGGGCTGCGGCGTTTTGCTGGCCAACCACGTCGGCCATTTCTTCACGTACGAACTGCTCGGCGGTGCGGCCAGCGCCTTCCTTGCGGAATTTATAGGCCAGCTTGCCCAGGTCTACCGAAGCCGCGCCGAGCTTGAGCTCGCTCATGGCTTTAAGCAGAGGGAATGTTTCGTGGACGGAGAGTTCGCTATCGTCGGCAGAACGATGGCGAGCAAAGCGATGAGCCTTGAGAATCGCGATGACTGATTGGTTGATCAGGCTGCGGCCATAGATCGAGCTCACCACGTTGTTATTGCGGTATAGCTGACCGATAAGCGGAATCATCGCTTCAGCGAGTGCTTCACGGTCGATCCATTCACCAAGACACTGGTCGGGCTTCTGAGTCACGGGAACCTTCCACATGTAGGGGCAGAAAAAAGGGGCTACATTATGCCGCCCGACCGCCCTCGGAGCAATGCGCGGCCCGCAACAAAACCCCTTGCAAAAAA
Organism: Pseudomonas sp. IPO3774; assembly: GCF_013386835.1. Classification (NCBI taxonomy): domain Bacteria; kingdom Pseudomonadati; phylum Pseudomonadota; class Gammaproteobacteria; order Pseudomonadales; family Pseudomonadaceae; genus Pseudomonas; species Pseudomonas sp. IPO3774. The sequence continues at coordinate 103,080 of NZ_JACAQY010000014.1, read as the reverse complement.
ATATCGCCCCTCTGCAGCCCAGTAAATACGCGGCTTCCAGCGCACCCCCTGTTGGACCAATGTGACAAAGTGTCCGTAACCCTCCGAAACATACACCGATTTCGGCACTACATAATGAGTCAAAAGGCACCTTTGTTTGTCTTAGCCACTACATTTCCTACAAACCGTAATAGGCTCAGTCAGCAACTGACAGGCGGCACTCCGGGCCGTTACAATTACCGACTTTGTCGCAACGCTTGGAGCTCAACCTTCCGTGCCCGTTCTGCGTCTACCGCTTCTCCCTGCCGCGGCAGGTAAACAGCACTGGGGCAATCTGCCCGGTGCCGCCCTGAGCCTGGCCATCGCCGAGGCTGCCAGCGCTGCCAAGCGCTTTACCCTGCTGCTCACCGCCGACAGCCAAAGTGCCGAGCGGCTGGAACAGGAGCTGAGTTTCTTCGCCCCCGATTTGCCGGTACTGCATTTCCCGGACTGGGAAACCCTGCCCTACGATCTGTTCTCGCCGCACCAGGACATCATTTCCCAGCGCATCGCCAGCCTGTACCGCTTGCCGGAACTGGCCCACGGCGTGCTGGTGGTGCCGATCACCACGGCCCTGCACCGCCTGGCACCGACCAAGTTCCTGCTGGGCAGCAGCCTGGTGCTGGATATCGGCCAGAAGCTCGATGTGGAGCAAATGCGCACCCGGCTTGAGGCCAGCGGCTATCGCTGCGTCGACACGGTGTACGAGCACGGTGAGTTCGCCGTGCGTGGCGCGTTGATCGACCTGTTCCCGATGGGCAGCAAACTGCCCTACCGGATCGACCTGTTCGACGACGAAATCGAAACCCTGCGCACCTTCGATCCGGAAAACCAGCGCTCCATCGACAAGGTGCAGTCGATCAAGCTGCTGCCGGCCCGGGAGTTCCCGCTGCAAAAAGACGCGGTCACGCGCTTCAAGGCACGTTTCCGCGAGCGCTTCGACGTGGATTTCCGTCGCTGCCCGATCTTCCAGGACTTGAGCAGCGGGATTACCCCCGCCGGTATCGAGTACTACCTGCCGCTGTTCTTCGACGAAACCTCCACGCTCTTCGATTACCTGCCTCAGGACACCCAGGTGTTCTCGCTGCCAGGCATCGAACAGGCGGCGGAGAATTTCTGGAATGACGTGCGCAACCGTTATGAAGAACGCCGCGTCGACCCGTCCCGTCCTTTATTGCCACCGGCCGAGCTGTTCCTGCCGGTGGAAGACTGTTTCGCTCGCCTGAAAAACTGGCCGCGAGTAGTCGCCAGCCAGCAGGACGTGGATGCAGGCGCCGGCCGCGAGCGCTTTCCGGCGCAAGCGCTGCCGAACCTGGCGATTGAAGCCAAGGCTAACCAGCCGCTGGAAGCGCTGTCGAATTTCCTCGGTGACTTCCCCGGCCGCGTGCTGTTTACCGCCGAGTCCGCCGGGCGCCGCGAGGTGCTGCTGGAGCTGTTGGAACGCCTGAAGCTGCGGCCGAAAACCGTCGACAGCTGGCCGGACTTTGTCGCGAGCAAGGATCGCCTGGCGATCACCATCGCACCGCTGGACGAAGGGCTGCTGCTGGACGACCCGGCCCTGGCACTGATTGCCGAGAGCCCGCTGTTCGGTCAGCGGGTGATGCAGCGCCGCCGCCGGGAAAAGCGCGCCGATGCCAACAACGATGCGGTGATCAAGAACCTCACCGAGCTGCGCGAAGGCGCGCCGGTGGTGCATATCGACCACGGCGTGGGCCGTTACCTGGGCCTGCAGACCCTGGAGATCGACAACCAGGTGGCCGAATTCCTCACCATGGAATACGCCGAGGGCGCCAAGCTCTACGTGCCCGTGGCCAACCTGCACCTGATCGCCCGCTACACCGGCAGCGACGACGCCCTCGCGCCATTGCACCGCCTGGGCTCCGAGACCTGGCAGAAAGCCAAGCGCAAGGCCGCCGAACAGGTACGCGATGTGGCCGCCGAGTTGCTCGACATCTATGCCCGCCGCGCCGCCCGCGAAGGTTATGCGTTTGCCGACCCAAAAGCCGACTACGCCACCTTCAGCGCCGGCTTCGCCTTCGAAGAAACCCCGGACCAGCAAACCACCATCGACGCCGTGCGCGCCGACATGCTGGCGCCCAAGCCGATGGACCGCCTGGTGTGCGGCGACGTGGGCTTCGGCAAGACCGAAGTGGCAATGCGCGCAGCGTTTATTGCGGTGCACGGCGGCCGCCAAGTGGCGATCCTCGTCCCCACCACCCTGCTCGCCCAGCAGCACTACAACAGCTTCCGCGACCGCTTTGCCGACTGGCCAGTGACCGTGGAAGTGATGAGCCGCTTCAAATCAGCCAAGGAAGTGAATGCGGCCATCGCCGACCTGGCGGAAGGCAAGATCGACATTGTCATCGGCACTCACAAGCTGCTGTCGGATGACGTGAAGATCAAGAACCTCGGGCTGGTGATCATCGACGAAGAGCACCGCTTCGGGGTTCGCCAGAAAGAACAGCTCAAGGCCCTGCGCAGTGAAGTCGACATCCTGACGCTCACCGCCACGCCGATTCCGCGCACGCTGAACATGGCGGTGTCGGGCATGCGCGACCTGTCGATCATCGCCACGCCGCCGGCGCGCCGGTTGTCGGTGCGCACCTTCGTCATGGAGCAGAACAAAAGCACGGTCAAGGAAGCCCTGCTGCGCGAGTTGCTGCGCGGCGGCCAGGTGTACTACCTGCACAACGATGTAAAAACCATCGAGAAATGCGCCGCCGACCTCGCCGAACTGGTGCCGGAAGCACGGATCGCCATCGGCCACGGGCAGATGCGCGAGCGCGAACTCGAACAGGTGATGAGCGACTTCTATCACAAGCGCTTCAACGTGCTGATCGCCTCGACCATCATCGAGACCGGCATCGACGTGCCGAGCGCCAACACCATCATCATCGAGCGCGCCGACAAGTTCGGCCTGGCGCAGCTGCATCAGTTGCGCGGCCGGGTCGGGCGCAGCCACCACCAGGCGTATGCCTATCTGCTGACGCCGCCGCGCCAGCAGATCACTTCCGACGCCGAGAAGCGCCTGGAAGCGATCGCCAACACCCAGGACCTCGGCGCCGGCTTTGTGCTGGCCACCAACGACCTGGAAATCCGCGGCGCCGGCGAACTGCTGGGCGACGGCCAGAGCGGGCAGATCCAGGCCGTCGGCTTCACCCTGTATATGGAAATGCTCGAGCGCGCGGTGAAGTCCATCCGCAAGGGCGAACAACCGAACCTCGACCAACCGCTGGGTGGCGGCCCGGAGATCAACCTGCGCCTGCCGGCGCTGATCCCCGAAGACTACCTGCCGGATGTGCACGCGCGACTGATCCTGTACAAGCGCATCGCCTCGGCCACCGACGAAGAAGGTCTCAAGGACCTTCAAGTGGAGATGATCGATCGCTTCGGCCTGTTGCCGGAGCCGACCAAGAACCTGGTGCGCCTGACCCTGCTCAAACTGCAGGCCGAGCAACTGGGCATCAAGAAGGTCGACGCCGGGCCGCAAGGTGGGCGTATCGAATTCGAAGCGCAGACGCCGGTGGACCCACTGGTGCTGATCAAGCTGATTCAGGGCCAGCCCAATCGCTACAAGTTCGAAGGGGCTACGCTGTTCAAATTCATGGTGCCGATGGAACGCGCCGAAGAACGCTTTAATACACTGGAGGCGCTGTTTGAGCGCCTCATCCCGAAATCTGCTTGAAGGACGCCCCAATGCGCCTGTTCCGCATTTTGAGCTTGTTGTTGGTGGTCGTTGCCCCTTCGGCGTTCGCCGACAGCCCGTACCTGGTGGAGATGATCCTGGTGCGCCAGAACGCCGAGCCGGTGATCAACAGCCGTGCGGCGCCGGAAAACTGGGACGCCGGCGCACCACGCCTGGGGACTGACAAAATGAGCCCGCCACGATTGGGCAATATTGTCGAGAAGCTGCAAGCCAGCAGCGACTACACCGTATTGCTGCACAAGTCCTGGGAACAGAATCTCGGTGAGCAACCGGTGAAGCTGGCCATCAGCGATGGCCAGGAACAGTTCGGCCAGTTCCCCATCGAAGGTACCCTGAACCTGCAGCTTGGGCGCTTTACCGATATCGACGCAGACTTCTGGGTCAACCAGTTCGACGCCAACGGCAGCGTCATCGCCAGCGAACACCTCAGCCAGCAAGACGTGCGCACAAAGAACAACCAGCTCAACTACCTGGACGGCGGCCACCTCGCCCTGCTGATCAAGATCACTTCGCTGACCGCCAAGCCGCCCAGCGCTCCACCGCCCGATGTCCAGGACTGATCCAGCACCATGCCCCTGACGTCGTCGTTGACCAAACCCCTGGCCCCTTCGTGGGCCAATCGCTTTAAAGAGCAAAGCCTCGAGCGTGGCCGGCGCTACGCCCTGGAAAACCGTGTGCGTATCGTCGAGTCCGGCGACAGCACCATCATTGCCAGCTGCGAAGGCTCGGGTGGCAATGTCTACCGCCAGACCATTTCGCTGCGCGAATCCGCCAAGGGCACGTTGATCCTGGTGGACAGCCGCTGCACGTGCCCCGTGCACACCAACTGCAAACACATCGCCGCCGTGCTGCTCAAGGTCCAGGAAACCCTGGCCTACCCGGCGGCGGCCCAGGATGCCGAGTTGCTGGAGAAGCTCCAGGCGGTGCTGGATAACCGCGTGGTGTTGCCGCAAGTGGTGATGGAAGACGTGCAACCGGTGCCGCGCCTGTGGCTGGCGAGTATCGAGTTCAGTGCCTTCGAACCGCGCAACGGCAAGATGCAGCGTTATATCCAGCATCGCGCGGCGTTGTCCTTCAACTATTTGGGCAACTACGTCAGCGGCCAGAAGAACGCCGACATTATCGTGCGCCAGGAACAGCAGAGCCTGCGGATCAAGCGCCACCCCGAGGTGGAGCAGCAGTTTCGCGAACAGCTGCGCCTGCTGGGCTTCAAGATCGCCACCCGCCAGAGCAAGGCCCTGCCGGAAAGCGCCGGCGAGCTGTTCGAGATGGTCAATGACAGCGCGTGGCTGAACTTCACCCTGAATGCCTCGCCGAACCTGCGCGCCCAGGGTTGGGAACTACAGATCGACGAAGATTTCGGTTTTGACCTGAGCGCCGTCGACGACTGGTACGCCAGCGTCGACGAGATGCCGGAGCGCGACTGGTTCGACTTGGAGCTGGGGATCATCGTCAACGGCGAACGCCTGAGTCTTCTGCCGATCCTGTTGAACCTGATGCGCTCTCACACCGAGATCCTCAACCCGGAAAAACTCGCCCGGCGCCGTGATGACGAACTGATCCTGGTGAACATTCCCGGCCTGCCCAACGGCCACGGCCCGCTGCAAGTGGCGCTGCCTTATGGCCGGCTGAAACCGGTGCTGGCAACCCTGGGCGAGTTCTACCTGCAAGAGCCCGGCACCACCGCGCTGCGCCTGGCCAAGGCCGACGCGATTCGCCTGAACCCGCTGGAAGACCTGCCGCTGCAATGGGAAGGCGGCGAAAAGATCCGCAACTTCGCCCAGCGCCTGCGGGACATCAAGGATTTCAGCTGCGAAGCGCCGGAAGGCTTGAACGCAACGTTGCGCCCTTATCAACTGGAAGGCCTGAGCTGGATGCAGTCGCTGCGCCAACTCGACGTCGGCGGGATTCTCGCGGATGACATGGGCCTGGGCAAAACCCTGCAAACCCTGGCGCATATTCTCAGCGAGAAAATCGCCGGACGCCTGGACCGCCCGTGCATGGTGGTGATGCCCACCAGCCTGATCCCGAACTGGCTCGACGAAGCGGCGCACTTCACGCCGCAGCTCAAAGTCATGGCGTTGTACGGCGCGGGGCGCAAGAAACATTTCCCTCAGTTGCAGGACTACGACCTGCTGCTGACCACCTACGCCCTGCTGCCCAAGGACATCGAGCAACTGGCCGCCCTGCCCTTGCACGTGCTGATCCTTGACGAAGCGCAGTACATCAAGAACCCCAACAGCAAGGCCGCCCAGGCGGCCCGCGAGCTGAACGCCCGCCAGCGCCTGTGCCTCAGCGGTACACCGCTGGAAAACCACTTGGGCGAGCTGTGGTCGCTGTTCCACTTCCTGCTGCCGGGTTGGCTGGGGGACGTGAAGAGCTTCAACCGCGATTACCGCGTACCGATCGAAAAGCGCGGCAGCGATGTGCGATTGCAGCACCTTAATGGTCGGATCAAGCCGTTCCTGCTGCGTCGCACCAAGGAGCAGGTGGCGACCGAGCTGCCGCCCAAGACCGAGATCATCCACTGGGTCGACCTCAACGAAGCCCAACGCGACGTGTACGAAACCATGCGCCTGGCGATGGACAAGAAAGTCCGCGACGAGATTACCCGCAAGGGTGTGGCGCGCAGCCAGATCATCATCCTGGAGGCGCTGCTCAAGTTGCGCCAGGTGTGCTGTGATTTACGCCTGGTCAATGATGCAACCCTGCCGGCAAAGGGCAGTAGCTCGGGCAAACTCGACAGCTTGATGGAGATGCTCGAAGAGCTGTTTGCCGAAGGCCGCAGGATTCTGCTGTTTTCCCAGTTCACTTCGATGCTGAGCCTGATCGAGGCCGAGTTGAAGAAGCGCGGCGTGGCTTATGCGCTGCTTACCGGTCAGACGCGGGATCGGCGCACGCCGGTGAAAGACTTCCAGAGCGGCAAGCTGCAGATCTTCCTGATCAGCCTGAAGGCAGGCGGCGTCGGACTTAACCTGACGGAAGCCGACACGGTGATTCACTACGACCCGTGGTGGAACCCGGCCACGGAGAACCAGGCCACCGACCGTGCGTATCGCATCGGCCAGGAAAAGCCGGTATTCGTCTACAAGATGATTGCCCGGGGCACCGTGGAAGAGAAAATCCAGCATTTGCAGAAGGAAAAGTCTGATCTGGCGGCGGGCGTTCTGGATGGGCGGACGACGGGGGATTGGAAGTTGGGGAATGAGGATATCGAGGCGTTGTTTGCGCCGTTGCCGCACAAGCAGGAAAAGCGCTGACTGTTAGATCGCCTTCGCGAGCAAGCCCGCTCCCACATTCGACCGCATTTCCTCAGGAGATAAACGGTCGAATGTGGGAGCGGGCTTGCTCGCGAAGGGCGCACCGCAGTTGTCAGTCGATCAACTGAGCATCTCGCAGCGCACCCAACGCCGCCAACCAACGCGGATCCTGCTTGTACTCGGTCGACGCCACCGCCTGGCCACGCATCCGCGCGATACGCGCCGACGGCGTGACCTTCATGCGCTGGGCAGCACTCAGGGCCAGCTCGGCGGCGGCGCGGTCGTTGCACACCAGGCCCATGTCGCAACCGGCAGTCAACGCCGCCTCAATACGACTGGCAGCATCACCGACCACATGAGCCCCCGCCATCGACAGGTCGTCACTGAAGATCACCCCGTCGAACTGCAACTCGCCACGCAGGATGTCCTGCAACCAGCGCCGGGAGAAGCCGGCCGGTTGCGCGTCCACTTGTGGATAAATCACATGGGCCGGCATGACGGCTGCCAGTTGCTTGCTCAGGCGCGCGAAAGGCACCAGGTCATTGGCGCGAATCTGTTCCAGGCTGCGCTCGTCGTTGGGAATGGCGACGTGGGAATCGGCTTCGGCCCAGCCGTGGCCGGGGAAGTGCTTGCCGGTGGCCGCCATACCGGCGCTGTTCATGCCACGGATGAAGGCGCCCGCGAGCACGGCGGCGCGCTCGGGGTCGCCTTCGAAGGCGCGAGTGCCCACGACGGCGCTGCGTTGGTAATCGAGGTCCAGCACCGGGGCGAAGCTCAGGTCCAGGCCAACCGCCAGCACCTCGGTTGCCATGATCCAACCGCACTGCTCGGCCAGTTGCTCCGCATTCGGGTTGTTGGCCAAGGCACGCATCGCCGGCAGACGCACAAACCCCTGACGCAAGCGCTGCACTCGGCCGCCTTCCTGATCGACCGCCAGCAACAGGTCCGGGCGCACGGCGCGAATCGCCGCGCTCAATTCACGCACCTGCCGAGGATGCTCGATATTGCGTGCAAAAATGATCAGGCCGCCCACCTCGGGCTGACGCAACAAGTGGCGATCCTCAGCCGTCAGCCAGGTGCCGGCAACGTCCACCATCAAAGAGCCTTGCAGGGCTTGGGTCATATAGCTTCCTTAAATAACGCGCGCAGCCCGAAGCCCCCGCGAGATCGCATCGCCAGGATTGAACCTGGAGACGGACGCTCAGCGAGCGCAACGGGCTGTGGATAAATAGCTGAAATCGGCATGGGCGGCTAGCTTAGCGGATGCAAGCGGCCGCGCACACCCGGGAGGGGTTAAACCTTGGCCGGGACCGGTACTGACTTGCTGCGCGGGCGCAATTGGGCGGCGGCCATGGCCTGGTCGGTGACGCCGGTTTCGGCACGCATGCCGGCGGCGAGAAACGGCACCATCAGGCGCATGACCTGCTCGATGGAGGTGTTGACGCCGAAGTCGGTCTCGGCAATCGCACGCAGTGCCTTGATCCCGGACATGCTGAATGCCGCGGCACCGAGCATGAAGTGCACGCGCCAGAACAGTTCGATTGGCGGGATACGCGGGGCGGCTTCGTTGACCAGCAACATATAGCGGCGGAACACCTTGCCGTACATGTCTTCCAGATAGCGGCGCAGGTGGCCCTGGCTCTGGCTGAACGCCAGGCCCAACAGGCGCATGAAGATCGACAGGTCGTTGCCGCTGCGTGGCTGAACCACCAGGGCTTGTTCGACGAGGATCTCCAGCAGGTCTTCCAGGCTTGGCTTGTTTTCAGGCTTGGCCTGGCGACGCTCCAGCTCACGATCGAGGCTGATGCAGAAAGGCCCCAGGAACCGAGAGAACACGGCCTGGATCAGCGCCTTCTTGGAGCCGAAATGGTAGTTCACTGCCGCCAGGTTGACCCCGGCCTTGCTGGTAATCAGCCGCAATGAAGTTTCAGCAAATCCTTTTTCCGCGAACAACTGCTCGGCAGCATCGAGAATGCGTTCAACGGTTTCCGACTGGGCCATGGCTACTCCGCCTGACAAACACTTGTTTGAAACATACGTTTCAAGCTATGTCTTGTCAAGCCTGCAGGTCGGTTTGCGGCTGGCCGGTCAGCTATTTCATGGCCATTTAATCACATTCGCCAAGGTCTGTAGGCAGCGCTGTCTCCAGTGTGTAGGACAGGTGATAAATGACCGTCCAGCGGAGTGACTGAAAACGGTGATTGCCAAGCGCAGTCCACTGTATATAATCCCAGTCACTGTATAAAAAGACAGAGCGATCAACATGCTAAAACTGACGCCACGCCAAGCTGAGATTCTGGCTTTTATCAAGCGCTGCCTCGATGACAACGGCTACCCGCCGACCCGGGCGGAAATTGCGCTGGAACTGGGATTCAAGTCACCCAACGCCGCTGAAGAACACCTCAAGGCCCTCGCCCGCAAAGGCGCGATCGAGATGACCCCGGGTGCTTCACGCGGTATTCGCATCCCTGGCTTCGAAGCCAAGGCCGACGAGTCGACACTGCCGATCATCGGCCGCGTCGCAGCCGGTGCGCCGATCCTGGCGCAACAGCACGTCGAGGAATCCTGCAACATCAACCCGACCTTCTTCCATCCCCGTGCCGACTACCTGTTGCGGGTCCATGGCATGAGCATGAAGGACGTGGGCATTTTCGACGGCGACCTGCTGGCCGTCCACACCACACGTGAAGCCCGCAATGGCCAGATCGTCGTCGCCCGTATCGGCGATGAAGTGACGGTCAAACGCTTCAAGCGCGAAGGCAGCAAGGTCTGGCTCCTGGCCGAGAACCCCGAGTTCGCGCCGATTGAAGTGAACCTGAAGGATCAGGACCTGGTGATTGAAGGCTTGAGCGTCGGCGTTATTCGCCGCTAACGGAGGCATCATGCAGTTCCTACAGACCCCACAACACACTCAACTGTCGCTGTTTGAGGCCTTTATGGCCCAGCCCCTTGCGCCCATCCTCAAGGAAGTGGTCGAAGCGCCCTGGAGCGCCGAACCCGAGGCGTTCAGTGAACTGTCGTTGCGCGGTGCTGCCGGGAACTGCCTGAGCCTGTTGGCGCCGATCCTTCGCGAACTGAGCGAGGAACAGGACGCCCGCTGGCTGACGCTGATCGCCCCGCCATCCAGCCTGACCCAGGTCTGGTTGCGGGATGCCGGCCTGAACCGCGAACGCATCCTGTTGCTGCAACCCCGTGGTGCTCAAAGCGCCCAGCAGTTGACCTGCGAAGCCTTGCGCCTGGGCCGTAGCCATACGGTGGTCAGCTGGCTGAACCCGCTGACCACAGCGGCCAGGCAGCAACTGATCAGCGCCGCCCGCACAGGTGATGCGCAAAGCTTGAACATTCGGTTGGGATAAAACGATACGCGGGTAACTGACAGCTGTCAGGATCCGCCATGACGCGAGGCTTCTTCAGAATTGAGAAGCCGATCTGCACAATTGAAGCCTGTAAAAAAAAGTCGACAGACGGACTCAGTGAAGAATCCGCGGGCCGTCTTCCTTTTCCGGTTCGCCTTCAGCCAGGCGCCCCGCCATCTGCACACCTACGCTCAACATGGCTTTTGCCACTTCCACGTGCTGGCCCTGCAGGAACGCTTTTGCGTCCTCGGAAAAATCCAAGATCACCAGAGAACCCTCGTCCTCAGCCCGGCGCAGCTCGATTCGGCCGTCGGGCAACTCAACAATTTCCAGAAAGGACGTAGGCATAAAAGTCTGTTCTCCACGAAAGGCCGGCATTATATCAGTCTTGTGGCGAGCGGGCTTGCCCGCATTGGGCTGAGCCGCGGCCCTCCGACAGCTGACACTGCCAGGCCTGAAAAGCCTTGGGGCTGCTTCGCAACCCAGCGGGAGCAAGCTCCCTCGCCACAAGAGCGGTAGTTGTCAGCGAGAAGCCTTCAGCACTCGTTCAATCCATCCCGAAACCGAATGGCCAACTTCTTCAGCTCCTGCCGCCAGCTTTCCAGCTCTTCCCGGCTCAACGGCTCGGGTCCTTCTTCGTCCAGGCTTACGGCCACGATCAGCGGCTGGGTCACATCGCCTTTGGGCGTGTGCTTCACCCGTGGCGGTTGGAACATCTCCGCGTGGGCTACCAGCAAGCGCGCCAGCCAACTGTCCGGGCTTTGCGCCATCTCCACCAGTTCGGCCAACTCCGGGATGGCCATGGACTCCAGCACATCCCGGTGGATGATCATTTCCGCACGCGGCGAGCCGGCCTGCGGCAGACGGTAGAACCCGGCGATCTCATGGCATAAGCCAAGCAAGGCGCCATAGAGGTGGAACAGCGCGGCTTCACGCCCGGCCTGTACCAGCGCGATAGCGTTCATCTCCTTTCCTTCCTCGGCACGGCCAAGGGCTTCCAGGGACAAACCCGCGAAGTAAATTTTCTGGTTGGTACGGGTATAGAGTTCGTTGGCCATGAAGGCAGTCTCCACAACGAATAAGGCGTGATGCTGGCTGAACAGTGTCACGGATCAGCCAAGGCCACTGCAAGCGCAAAAAAAAGGCCGCCTATCAAGGCGGCCTTTGTGCATGTAGCTGATCGTATCAAGCGCCCTGGCGCTTGTCCTCGACCTTCCACTTGCCACCGTCGTAGAACGCTTTCCAGCCGGTAGGCTTGCCTTCCACTTCGGTCTGCACGTACTGCTCCTTGGTCTTGCGGCTGTAGCGGATTACGGACGGGCGACCGTCCGGGTCCTTCTTCGGCGCTTCGCAGAGGAAGTGGTACTTCGGATCGATCTCGTCCTTGTGGGGCACGATCTCCATCACCAGCGGTGCACGGGTCTCACGGTTTTTCGGGAACTGGCTGGCAGCCAGGAACAGCCCCGAAGCACCATCACGCAGGATGTAGGTGTCGTTGACCTTCTCGCACTTGAGCTCAGGCATCTTCACCGGGTCCATCTTCGGCGGCGCCGCGTCACCGCTTTTCAGCAGTTTGCGGGTGTTCTTGCACGTCGGGTTGGTGCAACCGAAGAACTTGCCGAAACGGCCGGTCTTGAGCTGCATCTCGCTGCCGCACTTGTCGCATTCCAGGCTCGGGCCTTCGTAGCCCTTGATGCGGTAAGTGCCTTCTTCGATCTCGTAGCCGTTGCAATCCGGGTTGTTACCGCAGATGTGCAGCTTGTGCTTCTCGTCCAGCAGGTAGGCATCCATTGCCGTGCTGCAGATCGGGCAACGGTGCTTGCCACGCAATACCAGTGACTCGGATTCACCCTCGTCATCGGCCGCGATTTCATCGCCCGGCACCAGGTTGACGGTGGCCTTGCAGCGCTCTTTCGGCGGCAGGCTGTAACCCGAGCAACCGAGGAACACACCGGTGGAGGCGGTACGAATCTGCATCGGGCGGCCGCAAGTGAGGCACGGAATGTCCGTCATCACCGGCTGGTTGGCCCGCATGCCGTTCTCGGCGCTTTCAGCCACTTCAAGTTTCTTCTTGAAGTCGCCGTAGAACTCGTCGAGCACGTTTTTCCAGTCGCGTTCGCCCTGGGCCACGTCATCGAGGTTCTCTTCCATGCCGGCGGTGAAGCCGTAGTCCATCAGGTTGGAGAAACTCTCGGACAGGCGCTCGGTGACGATGTCACCCATCTTTTCCGAGTAGAAACGACGGTTGTGCAAGGCCACGTAGCCGCGGTCCTGGATGGTGGAGATGATCGCCGCATAGGTCGAAGGACGACCGATACCGCGTTTTTCCATCTCCTTGACCAGGCTGGCTTCCGAGTAACGCGCCGGCGGCTTGGTGAAGTGCTGGGACGGGTCGAGCTTGATCAGCTTCAACACATCGCCCTGCGCCATGTCCGGCAGTACATCGTCGTCGCCCGGCTTGGCGATTTGCGGCATCACGCGGGTGTAACCGTCGAACTTGAGGATACGGCCCTTGGCACGCAGCTCGAAGTCACCAGCACCCACGCTGACAGTCGTCGACAGGTATTGCGCCGGCAGCATCTGGCACGCCAGGAACTGGCGCCAGATCAGCTCGTAGAGGCGCTCAGCGTCGCGCTCCATGCCGCTCAGCTTGCTTGGCTCGGTGTTGGCGTCGGAGGGACGAATCGCTTCGTGAGCCTCTTGTGCGCCTTCCTTGCTGCTATAGACGTTCGGCTTCTCCGGCAGGTACTTCTTGCCGAATTCGCTTTCAATATAAGTACGCGCCATCGCCACCGCGTCTTGCGACAGGTTGGTGGAGTCGGTACGCATATACGTGATGTAGCCCGCTTCATACAGGCGCTGGGCCATCATCATGGTCTTCTTCACCCCGAAGCCCAGGCGGTTGCTCGCGGCCTGTTGCAGGGTGGAGGTGATGAACGGCGCCGACGGCTTGCTGCTGGTGGGCTTGTCTTCACGCTTGACGATGCTGTAGCTGGAAGCCTTGAGCTTCTCCAGCGCGGCCATGGCCTGGGCTTCGTTGAGCGGCTTGAAGGCCTCGCCTTTCTCGCGGGCCACTTCAAAGCGCACGTTGTTGCCCTTGGCGGTGCCCAGGTCAGCGTGCACTTCCCAGTATTCTTCGGGGTTGAACGCACGAATCTCGCGTTCACGCTCCACCACCAGCTTTACCGCAACCGATTGCACACGGCCGGCGGACAGGCCACGGGCGATTTTCGCCCACAGCAGCGGCGAGACCATGTAACCCACGACACGGTCGAGGAAGCGACGCGCCTGTTGGGCATTGACGCGGTCAATGTCCAGTTCGCCCGGCTTGGAGAAGGCTTCCTGGATCGCCTTCTTGGTAATTTCGTTGAACACCACGCGCTTGTAGCGGCTGTCGTCACCCCCGATGGCTTCCCGCAGGTGCCAGGCAATAGCCTCCCCTTCGCGGTCCAAGTCGGTTGCGAGATAGATGGTGTCAGCATCCTTGGCGAGCCGGCGCAGCTCTTCGATGACCTTTTCCTTGCCCGGGAGGATCTCGTACTTGGCTTTCCAGCCATGATCGGGATCGACACCCATGCGCGAGACCAGCTGCTTGCGCGCTTTCTCTTTAGGCGTGAGCACCGGACCTTCGCCCGCAGCCGCCTTGCCGCGCTTGGCGGCAGGCTCCTTGCTGGCGCTAGCCGAACCGCTGGTGGGCAGGTCTCGGATATGGCCGATACTCGACTTCACCACGTACTCGTTACCCAAGTACTTGTTGATGGTCTTGGCCTTAGCCGGGGATTCCACAATGACCAGCGATTTGCCCATGGATCGGAAAATTCCTGAATTCGAGAAGTGAAAGGCGGTTGGCGCCTGACGCGGCAACGCTATATATAGTGGCAACAAGGTGAGGTCAAGCGCAGCATTCTGCGCGGCCTGCCTTTATTGCACGGAAAAAAGGCTGGGTTCGGCCTGCATCAAAGCAAAGCGCGGGACCTGTTCGCCGTCAACTTCGACGGTCTCAAGGAACATGCTCAAGGGACGCACCCAAAAGCCGTAATCGCCATACAGTGCTTGGTAGAACACCACTTCCTCTTCGGTCTCGGAATGCCGCGCCACATTAAAAACGCGGTACTGCGGACCTTTATAATGCCGGTAGAGCCCTGGTTCGACTTTCATGCTCTGGCCCTCTTACAAAATTTGTTAAAAAAAAATATAAAAAATTCCAAAAAACAAAAACCGGGGCACTGGGCCCCGGCTTCCGTCAACGAAACGTTTAGATACGTTCGAAGACGGTGGAGATGCCTTGGCCGAGGCCAATGCACATGGTTGCAACCCCAAGGTTGCCGCCATTTTGCTTCATCACGTTAAGCAACGTGCCGGAGATACGAGCGCCGGAACACCCAAACGGGTGGCCCAAGGCAATCGCGCCGCCGTGCAGGTTAACCTTCTCGTTCATCTTGTCGAGCACTTTCAAATCTTTCAGCACTGGCAGGGCCTGTGCGGCGAAAGCTTCGTTGAGCTCGAAGAAGTCGATGTCGGAGATAGTCAGGCCTGCGCGCTTCAATGCTTTTTGTGTGGCCGGTACTGGACCATAGCCCATGATTGCCGGGTCCACACCTGCGACTGCCATCGAACGAATCACGGCCATCGGCTGGATACCCAGGTCCTGGGCACGCTGGGCCGACATCACGATCATGCACGAAGCACCGTCAGTGATCTGCGACGAAGTACCGGCTGTCACGGTGCCGCCCTTTGGATTGAAGGCCGGCTTCAGGGCCGCCAGGCTTTCCAGGGTGGTGTCCGGACGAATGGTTTCGTCGTAGTCGAACAGTTTCAGGAAACCGTTCTCGTCGTAGCCGTTCATCGGGATGATTTCATCCTTGAACTTGCCTTCCACGGTTGCCTTGTGGGCCAACTGGTGGGAACGCAGGCCGAATGCATCCTGGGCTTCGCGGGTAATGCCGTGCATTTTGCCGAGCATTTCAGCGGTGAGGCCCATCATGCCCGAGGCTTTCGCCGCGTACAGGGACATGTGCGGGTTCGGATCCACACCGTGCATCATGCTGACGTGGCCCATGTGCTCCACGCCGCCAACCACGAACACATCACCGTTACCGGTCATGATCGCTTGGGCAGCGGTGTGCAGCGCGCTCATGGACGAGCCACACAGGCGGCTGACGGTCTGGCCGGCAGCGGTGTGCGGGATCTGCGTCATCAAGGAAGCCATGCGGGCGATGTTCCAGCCCTGCTCCAGGGTCTGGTTGACGCAGCCCCAGATCACGTCTTCGACTTCGTTCGGGTCGACCTTGACGTTGCGTTCCAGCAATTTGCTGATCAGGTGCGCCGACATGTCTTCGGCACGGGTGTTGCGGTGCATGCCGCCCTTGGAGCGGCCCATCGGAGTACGACCGAAGTCGACAATCACGACGTCTCTTGGATTCAAGCTCATAAATATTCTCGCTCTAGTCGTCTGGGCACTTAACCGAAGAAGCTCTGGCCGTTCTTGGCCATCTCGCGCAGCTTCGCAGTCGGGTGGTACAGCGGGCCCAGATCAGCGTATTGATCAGCCAGGGCAACGAACTCGGCCACACCGATGGAATCGATGTAACGCAGCGCACCACCACGGAATGGAGGGAAACCAATACCGTAGACCAGGCCCATGTCGGCCTCGGCTGCGGTTTCAACGATGCCGTCTTCCAGGCAACGCACGGTTTCCAGGCACAGGGCGATCATCATCCAGTTGACGATGTCCTCGTCGGACACTTCACGCTGTTCGTAGATGACCGGCGCGAGTACTTCGTGAACCGATGGGTCGGCCACTTTCTTCTGCTTGCCCTTCTTGTCGGTCTCGTAGGCGTAGAAACCCTTGCCATTCTTCTGGCCCAGGCGCTTGGCTTCGTAGAGCGCGTCGATCGCCGAGCGGCGGTCATCTTGCATGCGGTCCGGGAAGCCTTCAGCCATTACGTCGCGACCGTGGTGGCCGGTGTCGATGCCGACCACGTCCATCAGGTACGCCGGGCCCATTGGCCAGCCGAATTTTTCCATGACCTTGTCGATGCGCACGAAGTCCACACCGGCGCTGACCAGCTTGGCGAAACCGCCGAAGTACGGGAACAGTACGCGGTTGACCAGGAAGCCCGGGCAGTCATTGACGACGATCGGGTTCTTGCCCATTTTCTTGGCGTAGGCAACGGTGGTGGCAACGGCCAGCTCGCTGGACTTCTCGCCACGGATCACTTCCACCAGCGGCATCATGTGCACCGGGTTGAAGAAGTGCATGCCGACGAAGTTTTCCGGACGCTTGAGGGCCTTGGCCAGCAAGGTGATGGAAATGGTCGAGGTGTTGGACGCCAGGATCGTGTCTTCTTTCACCTGGGCTTCAACTTCAGCCAGTACCGCCTGCTTGACCTTCGGGTTCTCGACAACCGCTTCGACCACCAGGTCGACGTGGCCGAAATCACCGTAGGACAGGGTCGGACGAATGCCGTTAAGCACTTCAGCCATTTTCGCTGCAGTCATGCGGCCTTTATCAACGCGGCCTACCAGCAGCTTCGCGGCTTCTGCCAGACCCTGCTCGATGCCGTGCTCGTTGATGTCTTTCATCAGGATCGGCGTGCCTTTGGACGCCGACTGATAGGCGATACCGCCGCCCATGATACCGGCGCCGAGTACGGCAGCCTGTTTCACGTCGCGAGCGATTTCGTCGTAGGCCTTGGCCTTTTTCTTCAGTTCCTGATCGTTCAGGAACAGACCGATCAAGCTCTGCGCGGCAGAGGTCTTGGCCAGTTTGACGAAGCCGGCAGCTTCGACTTCCAGGGCTTTGTCGCGACCGAAGTTCGCGGCCTTCTGGATGGTCTTGATCGCTTCAACCGGCGCCGGGTAGTTCGGGCCGGCCTGGCCAGCCACGAAACCCTTGGCGGTTTCGAACGACATCATCTGTTCGATGGCGTTGAGCTTGAGTTTTTCCAGCTTTGGCTGACGCTTGGCCTTGTAGTCAAATTCGCCGCTGATGGCGCCCTTGATCAGGTTCAGCGCGGCTTCTGCCAGCTTGTCGGGAGTCACCACAGCATCCACGGCGCCGACTTTCAGCGCGTCTTCAGCACGGTTTTCCTTGCCGGCGGCAATCCACTCGATGGCATTGTCGGCACCGATGATGCGCGGCAGGCGCACGGTACCGCCGAAGCCCGGGTAGATGCCCAGCTTGACTTCCGGCAGGCCGATTTTCGCGGTGGCAGACATCACGCGGAAGTCGGCGGCCAGGCACATTTCCAGACCGCCGCCCAGGGCGATGCCATTGATCGCGGCAACGGTCGGCACGTTGAGGTCTTCGAAATCGCTGAAAATCTTGTTGGCTTCGAGGTTGCCAGCCACAAGCTCGGCATCGGGCAGCTTGAAGTTGTCGACGAATTCGGTGATGTCAGCGCCGACGATGAACACGTCCTTGCCGCTGGAGACGATCACGCCCTTGACCGAAGCATCTGCTTTGATGGTGTCTACGGCCTGACGCAATTCATTCAGGGTTAGACGGTTGAACTTGTTGACGGACTCACCCTTGAGGTCGAATTTCAATTCGACGATGCCACTTTCAAGAGCCTTAACCGTGATGGCTTTACCTTCGTAAATCATCAACTGATCTCCACGATATGGAAGCTGAACAGTACACGTCGGACGCAGGATTCAGCGTAGGCACTGACGTTACCGTCGATGCTAACGCCAATTTGCCAGGCACACCCGCCAACGCGATAGTCGGGATTCTGTACGAACGGTCTGAAAGACAAACGCTCAATTCATACGCCCGTTTGATTTGGGTACGTCACCTTCAGCCAAATCCGACGAATTGTCAATCGCTCGAAAGGGCCGCAAAAACGCGACTTTTCAGTCATTTCAGAACCTGGGGCAGCCGGCATCGCCCCGCCGATGTTTAATCATTCGCGAAATCAATAATGTGAATTTTGATTCAAAGGGCTGTACAGAACCGAATATGCGGCTAGGCTAGCGGCACGTAAAACGAATTACCGGCCTGCCTGGCCAACTCCAGCCCGATGATGCTTTCGGGCTTTTTAATGCCCGCAGGAATCTCAGGCCAGCGCCTTGAGCACCGCGTCAATGTCCTGCAACACGCTCAACTCGCCCTTCTCGCCCCAGTACAGGGTGATCATTTGCTTGTCGGCTTCGACTTTGTAGACGTTCGCAGGCAGCGTCGCAAAATGTGGCAACAACTTTTCATCGACGCAGGTTTCCTGCCACTGATTGACCCAAACCCCCGGCTCCAACTGCCAGTAACTCCAGGTCACCCGCGTGGTGCCACGCCGTGGCCGGTGATACTGGGCACACGGGCTTGGCGGCTCGTGCTTGAGCCAGTGCGGCCATTCCTGGGGCGTCAGTTGCATGGCCAGGCCAATGCGCCGCGCCTCCATGCGCAAAGCCATGCGCCCGCTCGAATGGCGCGAAGGACGCAGCCACGCCAGGGGGCTTAAAACCAGCGCAAGGATTGACACCACTATCCAGACCGTCATATGTGTACTCCCGAATTTCTTGATGAGCGGATTTGACCTGACGCAACCCCATCCGCTTGAAACCAGCCATACTGAACTTATCGCTTTCCCTTGGAGGACTCCTCATGCCCTACGAACATATTCTGGTCGCCGTGGACCTGACCGAAGAATGCGACCCCGTGATCAAGCGGGCCGTAGGCCTTGCAGGCGACTCGGTGAAGCTGTCCCTGGTGCATATCGTCGAACCGATGGCCATGGCCTTTGGCGGCGATGTGCCGATGGACCTTTCCCAACTGCAACAGCAGCAGTTCGACCAGGCCAAGGAACGCCTTGACCGGCTGATCAACAAATACCCTGCCCTGAAAAAAGACCAGAGCCACCTGACCTACGGCCAGCCGCGCCAGGAAATCCACCACCTGGCCAAGGAGCAAGGTTGCGACCTGATCGTGGTCGGCAGCCACGGCCGTCACGGCCTGGCCTTGCTGCTGGGCTCCACCGCCAATGACGTGCTGCACGGCGCACCTTGCGATGTGCTGGCCGTGAAACTGGTCAAGAGCTCGTAAGACCAACGGCAATCCAATGTGGGAGCGGGCTTGTGTGGGAGCGGGCTTGCTCGCGAAAGCGGTGGATCAGTCGACAAATATATGGACTGACACACCGCTTTCGCGAGCAAGCCCGCTCCCACATCTGAACCGCGTTTCATACAAAAAACCCGGCGCTCATACAAATGAGCGCCGGGTTTTTTATTGCGCTTGAATCACTCAGGCATCCAGCTCGGCCCAGCGTTCAACCAGGGCTTCAAGCTCGCTGTTAAGCTGCTCGAGGGATGCAATCACCTTGGCGGTTTCTGCAGCCGGACGCAGGTAGAAACCCGCGTCAGCCATTTCAGCTTCAACGGCAGCAATCTGCTGTTCCTTGGCGTCGATATCACCCGGCAGTGCTTCCAGCTCACGTTGCAGCTTGTAGCTGAGCTTCTTCTTCGCAGCAGGTGCTTCCTGGGCTGGTGCCGGAGCAGCAGCCACTGGAGCAACCACGGCCGAGGTCAAGTCAGCCTTGCCGGACTTACTCTCGGTCACGCCCAGCAGGCGCGGCGAGCCGCCCTGGCGCAGCCAGTCCTGGTAACCACCGACGTATTCACGCACCTTGCCTTCGCCTTCGAAGACCAGGGTGCTGGTGACCACGTTATCGAGGAATGCCCGGTCGTGACTGACCATCAGCACGGTGCCGTTGAAGGTCAGCAGGACCTCTTCCAGCAGTTCCAGGGTTTCCACGTCGAGGTCGTTGGTCGGTTCGTCGAGTACCAGCAGGTTGGCTGGCTTGCTGAACAACTTGGCCAGCAGCAGGCGCGCACGCTCACCACCGGACAAGGCCTTGACCGGCGTACGTGCACGCTGCGGGCTGAACAGGAAGTCGCCCAGGTAGCTCAGCACGTGGCGGCTCTGGCCGTCGATGTCGATAAAGTCGCGACCTTCGGCGACGTTGTCGATCACGGTTTTTTCCAGGTCCAACTGGTGGCGCAACTGGTCGAAGTAGGCCACGTCGATGCGCGTGCCCTCTTCCACGGTACCGCTGGTGGGTTGCAGGCCGTTGAGCATCAGCTTGAGCAAGGTGGTCTTGCCGGTACCGTTGGCGCCGAGCAGGCCGATACGGTCGCCGCGCTGCAGGACCATGGAGAAGTCCTTGATCAGGAACGGGCCGTCCGGGTGATGGAAGCTGACGTTTTCCAGCACCATCACTTGCTTGCCCGACTTGTCGGCGGTGTCCAGCTGGATATTGGCCTTGCCGGTGCGTTCACGGCGCTCGCTGCGCTCGACACGCAGGGCTTTCAGGGCACGTACGCGGCCTTCGTTACGGGTGCGGCGGGCCTTGATGCCCTGGCGGATCCAGACTTCTTCCTGGGCCAGCTTCTTATCGAACAGGGCATTGGCGGTTTCTTCCGCAGACAGCGCGGCTTCCTTGTGCACCAGGAAACTGGCGTAGTCGCCGTTCCAGTCGATCAGGCCGCCACGGTCCAGTTCGAGGATGCGGGTTGCCAGGTTCTGCAGGAAGGAACGGTCGTGCGTGATGAACAGCACGGCGCCCTGGAAATCCTTGAGGGCTTCTTCAAGCCAGGCGATTGCGCCGATGTCCAGGTGGTTGGTCGGTTCGTCGAGCAGCAACAGATCCGGTTCGGAAACCAGGGCCTGGGCCAGCAGGACGCGGCGACGCCAGCCGCCGGACAATTCGGCGAGGGTCTTGTCGGCGGGCAGTTGCAGGCGGCTCAGGGTGCTGTCGACCAATTGCTGCAAGCGCCAGCCGTCGCGGGCTTCGAGGTCTTGCTGGACGTGCATCAGCTTGTCCAGGTCGGCTTCGGTGACGCAGTTCTGCGCCAGGTGATGGTATTCGGCGAGCAGTGCGCCCACGCCGTCGAGGCCTTCGGCAACCACGTCGAACACTGTCCGTCCGTCGGCCACCGGCAATTCTTGCGGCAATTCGCCAATCTTGAGGCCCGGGGCGCGCCAGACAGAGCCGTCATCGGGCTTCTGGTCGCCTTTTACCAGCTTCATCATGCTGGACTTGCCGGTGCCGTTGCGGCCGATGATGCACACCCGCTCACCACGGGCGATCTGCCAGGACACCTTGTCCAACAACGGCATAGCGCCGAAAGCAAGGGACACATCGCTGAATTTGAGCAGGGTCATACGCTTCTCCAAAAACTGGGCGCGCATTCTACCTGACTTAGGGCTCGAGGCGGCCGGCATTTTCGCCGCTGACACGTTCTGTTGGACATTTCAGATGAACTTGAACGAAGCGACCGGCAAAGCTTTCACCGGTTGCGGGCAAAAGGCTAAGCTAGGGGCAATCAGTGTCGGCGACGTCGGCACTAGTCCAGATTCCTCTGCACGGACGTCTCATGCGCAGTCGCCTTTTCAGCTTTTTATCTTGTCTGCTTCTTTCTGCCACCGCCGTTCAATCTGCCCAGGCCGTGGACCTCACCACCCAACGTCAATATTACGATGAAGCCAAACGAGCCCTCGCCAAAGGCGACAGCGGCCCGTATTTCCAATACAGCCAGGCCCTGGCCGACTACCCGTTGACGCCGTACCTCGCCTACGACGAGCTGACCGCGCGGCTGAAAACCGCCAGCAACGAGGAGATCGAACAATTCCTCGCCAAGAACGGCGACCTGCCCCAGGCCAACTGGATGAAACTGCGCTGGTTGCGCTGGCTGGCCGACCGTGGCGACTGGCAAACCTTTGAAAAGTACTACGACGCCAAACTCAATTTCGTCGAACTGGACTGCCTCCATGGCCAATTCCAGCTGACCCACAACCAAAAAGCCGAAGGCTATAAAACCACCGAGAAGCTGTGGCTGACCGGTAAATCCCAGCCTGCTGCCTGTGATGCCACCTTTGGCCAGTGGGCCGCCGACGGCCAACTGACCGAACAGAAAATCTGGGACCGCGCCAAGCTGGCCGCCGAAGCCCGCAACTATCCGCTGGCCAACAGCCTGGTGAAGACCCTGCCGACCCTCGGCGCCCAGGGCCGCCTGATGGTGGACGTGGCGCAGAAGCCCGACATGCTCGGCGACCCATCGCGCTTCCTGCCGGCCAACGAGGCCATGTCCGACGCCGTAGGCCTGGGCCTGCGCCGCCTGGCACGCCAGGACCCGGACAAGGCCATGGCCCTGCTCGACGGTTATGCCAGCAGCATGCACTTCTCTCGTGACGAAAAAGTGTCGATCGCCCGGGAAATCGGCCTGACCCTGGCGCGTCGCTACGACCCGCGCGCCCTCGACGTGATGACCAAATACGATCCGGAATTGCGGGACAACACCGTTTCCGAATGGCGCCTGCGCCTGCTGTTGCGCCTGGCCCGCTGGGAAGACGCCTACCAGTTGACCCGCAAGCTGCCCCAGGATTTGGCCACCACCAACCGCTGGCGCTACTGGCAGGCCCGCAGCCTGGAACTGGCAGAGCCGAAGAACCCGCAAGCCCTGGTGATGTACAAGGGTCTGGCCAAGGAACGAGACTTTTACGGTTTCCTGGCGGCGGATCGCTCCCAGTCCCCGTACCAACTGAACAACAAGCCACTGGTGATGAGCCAGGCGCTGATGAACAAGGTACGCAACACACCGGGCGTGCGCCGCGCCCTGGAGTTCTACGCCCGTGGCCAGATCGTTGATGGCCGCCGCGAGTGGTACCACGTCAGCCGGCATTTCAACCGCGACGAAATGGTCGCCCAGGCCAAGTTGGCCTACGACATGAAGTGGTACTTCCCGGCGATCCGCACCATCAGCCAGGCGCAGTACTGGGACGACCTGGACATCCGCTTCCCGATGGCCCACCGCGACACCCTGGTGCGCGAAGCCAAGGTCCGCGGCGTGCATTCCAGCTGGGTATTTGCGATCACCCGCCAGGAAAGCGCCTTCATGGACGACGCGCGCTCCGGCGTCGGCGCCACCGGCCTGATGCAACTGATGCCCGGCACCGCCAAGGAGACTGCGCGCAAGTTCAGCATCCCGCTGGCTTCGCAACAGCAGGTGCTCGACCCGGACAAGAACATCCAGCTCGGCGCCGCCTACCTGAGCCAGGTCCACGCCCAGTTCAACGGCAACCGCGTGCTCGCCACCGCCGCCTACAACGCCGGCCCGGGCCGTGTACGCCAATGGCTGCGCGGCGCCGATCACCTGAGTTTCGATGTGTGGGTGGAAAGCATCCCGTTCGACGAAACCCGCCAGTATGTGCAGAACGTGCTGTCTTATTCGGTGATCTACGGGCAGAAGCTCAATGCACCGCAGCCGCTGGTGGATTGGCATGAGCGGTATTTTGATGATCAGTAAGTAACGCTGTCCCATAAAAAATGCCCGCATTGAGAGATGCGGGCATTTTTTGTGGGCGGTGAATCAGTGGGTGGTCGACTCACCATCACTGAACTGCAACGCCGCCAGCCGTGCATACAGCGGATTGCTGGCGATCAGTTGCTGATGCGTCCCAACCGCCACCAGCTTGCCCTGGTCCATCACGGCAATCCGGTCGGCATTCTTCACCGTGGCCAGCCGGTGGGCGATGACCAGGGTGGTGCGCCCTTCCATCAACTGCGGCAGCGCCTGCTGGATCAGGTGTTCGCTCTGGGCGTCCAGCGCGCTGGTGGCTTCGTCCAGCAGCAGGATCGGTGCATCCACCAACAAGGCCCGGGCGATGGCCAGGCGTTGGCGCTGGCCGCCCGAAAGGCCCATGCCGCCGTCGCCCAGGTGGGTCTGGTAGCCGTCGGGCATTTGCAAAATGAAGTCGTGAGCGTGGGCGATGCGCGCCGCCTCCTCGACCTGGGCAAAGGTGGCCGTCGGATTGCCGTAGCGGATGTTCTCTTCAACAGTGCCAAAGAACAGCGCCGGGCTCTGGGACACCAGGGCGAAACAGCGGCGCAGGTCCAGCGGATCCAGCTCGGTCAGCGGGTGGCCTTCAAGCAGGATGCGGCCTTGCTGGGGATCGTAGAAACGCAGCAACAGATCGAACATCGTCGATTTACCCGCACCGGACGGACCGACCAGGGCCAGGGTTTCGCCGGCATTGATGCTCAGGCTCAAGCCGTCGATGGCAAAACGATCCGGGCGCGAAGGATAGGAGAAGCGCAAATCCTGGATTTCCAGGCGGCCGCTGACCCGCTCCGGCAACTTGATCACGTTGGCTTCGGGCGCCTTGATCTCATTGCTCGACTGCAGCAATTCGCCAATCCGCTCTGCCGCACCGGCGGCGCGCTGCAACTCGCCCAACACTTCACTCAAGGTACCGACGGCACTGCCGACGATCAGGCTGTAGAACACGAACGCCGCCAGCTCACCACCGGAAATGCGCCCGCCGATCACGTCCATGCCGCCGACCCAGAGCATCACGCCCACGGCGCCCAGCACCAGCATGATCACCAGGGTAATCAGCCAGGCGCGCTGCACGATGCGTTTGCGGGCGGTGGTGAACGCCTCTTCCACCGTCAGCGCGAAGCGCTGTTCGTCCTGGACCTGGTGGTTGTAGGCCTGCACGGTCTTGATCTGGCCGAGGGTCTCGGACACATAGCTGCCGACATCGGCGATGCGATCCTGGCTCTGGCGCGACAGGCTGCGCACCCGGCGGCCGAAGATCAGGATCGGCGCCAGCACCAGTGGCAGCGCTATCACGACGATGCTGGTGAGCTTGGGGTTGGTGACAAACAGCAGCACGATCCCGCCGATCACCATCAAGGCGTTGCGCAGGAACAGCGACAGCGAGGAGCCGATCACCGATTGCAGCAAGGTGGTGTCGGTGGTCAGCCGGGACTGGATTTCCGAGCTGCGGTTGTTTTCGTAGAAGCCCGGATGCAGGTAGATCAAGTGGTTGAACACCTGCCGCCGGATGTCCGCCACCACCCGCTCGCCGATCCACGACACCAGGTAAAACCGCGCAAAGGTGCCCACCGCCAGGCCCAGCACCAGGATCATGAACAGACCGATGGATTGGTTGAGCAGGTGCGGCGACTGGGTCATGAACCCCTGGTCCACCAGCAGGCGAATACCCTGGCCCATGGACAAGGTAATGCCGGCGGTGACGATCAGCGCCAACAAGGCGCCCAGGGCCTGCCAGCGGTAGGGAGCGACGAAGCGACTGGCCAGGCGAATCGCGCGGCGTTGACGGGCTGAGAGCATGGAGGGTTTCACCTGAAGGTTGGAGACGGGAACCTGCATAGCTACATGGGGGGAACTTGAGCGAATCACAATGAGTCAGGTTAATTATGCTCACCGAACCTAGGCCCTAGAGGCTATCGGTCTAAGGACCGGCTGGAAATTTGTATCGGTTTCTGCTGGACTGGGCATTCGATCTGCGGGCCGCGCAAGGAGTTGTAACAACGCGGTCACGCGGGGGTTTTAAAGTAGGTACACAACCTGATGAGGAGACGGGCCATGTCCTTGCAAAACAGCAGCAACGCCAAAATTCAAGTGATCCGCCAACCGCAGCAATTGCCTTGCTCGTACATCGACGCTCAGGGCCGCGAAGTGCAAATCACCGAAGAAATGATCCAGAGCGCGTGCGCCGAACTGGAACAGAAATTGGTCAAGCCTGCCAAGCGAGGCTGATTCGCCCACGCTCTCTTAAACCCGGCCTTGATGGCCGGGTTTTTTATGCCTTCAGATTGCCTGTGCGCCCAATGCTGCCACGAGGCTCGACAAGGCGGCAGACTCGCCGTTGATCCGCACTTTCAAGCCGTCAATCTCACGCCGCTCGGGGTAGTGCTTGCGCAATAGGTCGAAGGCCTTGCGCTGCTCATCCACTGTGCCTACCAGGCTGCGGCGGAAATCCGCGTCATCACGGCGCGGGTCGTACACGCTGCGGCACAGGGTCGCCAAGGCCCAGGCCGGATCGGTATTGGCATTGAGGCTGACTTCGGCCAGCCACGGCTCCGGCAGCAAGTCGCTCAATTGAATCGTCGGGTCCTGACCAAGATGCCGGCAAAACGCCTGATAGATCTGCGCCGTGCCGCGCTGCTTGCCGTCCAGGCTGTAGCCGGCGATATGCGGGGTGGCCAGCACACACAGGTCGGCCAGGTCGACGTCCACCTGCGGCTCGCCTTCCCACACATCCAGCACGGCCTGCAGGTCTTCGCGCGCCAGCAGCACCTCCTTGAGGGCGGCGTTGTCCACCACCGGGCCGCGGCTGGCGTTGATCAGCCAGGCACCGGGCTTGAGCTGGTTGAGGCGCTCGCGGTCGAACAAGTGCCAGGTGGAGCCGTTGCCGGATTTGTTCAGCGGCGTGTGCAGACTGATCACATCGCACTGCTCGACGATCTGCTCCAGGCTGACGTAATCACCGTCCTCGGCGATCTGCCGGGGCGGGTCGCACACCAGCACGTTCCAGCCCAACGCCTTGAGCACCTTGACCAGACGCCCGCCGACTTCACCGGCACCCACCACACCGTAGGTGCGCTGGGCCAGGTCGGCGCCTTCGATCTCGGCCAGGGTCAGCAGGCTGCCCAGCACATAGTCGACCACGCCACGGGCATTGCAGCCGGGGGCGCTGGACCACTGGATGCCGGCGCGCTGGAAGTAATCGAGGTCGAGGTGATCAGTGCCGATGGTGCAGGTGCCGACAAACCGCACCGGCGTGCCTTCGAGCAAGGCCCGGTTGACGTTGGTCACTGAACGCACCAGCAGCACATCGGCCTGCTCGATCGTCGCGCGGTCAATGGACCGGCCCGGAACCCGGCGAATCTCGCCAAATCCTTCGAAGAATGCATCGAGCAGCGGGATATTTTCGTCGGCAACAATCAGCATGGCAGGCTCCTTTCGCGGATCAGCAGTGTACAGCGGTTTTCCTTGTGGCGAGGGCGCTTGCTCCCGCTGGAGTGCGCAGCGCTCCCAAATGCAGCACCGTGTTTTTTCAGGTACACATCGGTTGCCCGTTATGGGGCTGCTGCGCAGCCCAGCGGGAGCAAGCTCCCTCGCCACAGCAAGCTCCCTCACCACAGCAAGCGCCCTCGCCACAAAACGCTGCATTTGCGCGGGGATGTGTTTACAAATCCACAACACAGGTTTTTTCCTGACCAACACGTCAAGGCGTAGAATGCGCCGTCCTGCGCTCCCCCTATCGGACATCTGTACGTGAACACTGCCACAACCACCACCGCCCTTTCTCGCCCCGCCCGCGTCAGCCTTGAAGTGCGCAACCTGCTGGCCCTGGCGCTGCCGATCATGATCGGGCAACTGGCGACCACCGCCATGGGGTTCGTCGATGCCGTGATGGCCGGGCGTGTCAGCTCCCGAGACCTGGCGGCGGTCGCCCTGGGCAACTCCATCTGGATCCCGGTGTACCTGCTGATGACCGGCACCCTGTTGGCCACCACGCCGAAAGTCGCCCAGCGCTTTGGCGCCGGCACCCACGGTGAAATCGGCCCGCTGGTGCGCCAGTCGATGTGGCTGGCACTGGTGGTGGGAATTACCGCGCTGCTGTTGCTGATCAGCGCCGAACCGATCCTGCACCTGATGAAGGTCGATCCCGAGTTGATCAAGCCCTGCATGGGCTACCTGCACGGCATCGCTTCGGGCATGCCGGCCATTGCGTTGTATTACGTGCTGCGCTGCTTCAGCGACGGGCTGGGCCGAACGCGGCCGAGCATGGTCATGGGCCTGTGCGGGCTGGCGCTGAATATTCCGCTGAACTATGTGTTCATCTACGGCCACTTCGGCGTGCCGGCCATGGGCGGCATCGGTTGCGGCTGGGCCACGGCGATCGTGATGTGGGTGATGATGCTTGGCCTGGCCGCCTGGACCCGCTGGGCACCGGTGTATCAGAGCAGCGAGCTGTTCAAGCGCTTTGACTGGCCGCAATGGTCGGTGATCAAGCGTGTGTTGAGCATTGGCTTGCCCATCGGGATCGCGGTGTTCGCCGAGTCGAGCATTTTTGCGGTGATCGCGCTGCTGATCGGCAGCCTCGGCGCCACGGTGGTGGCCGGGCACCAGATCGCGCTGAACTTCAGTTCGCTGGTGTTCATGATCCCCTATTCCCTGAGCATGGCGGTCACCGTGCGCGTGGGCCAGGCCCTGGGCCGAGGAGAACCCCGTGAGGCGCGCTTTGCCGCAGGTGTCGGAATGGGCACCGCGCTGGTGTATGCCTGCCTGTCTTGCAGCCTGATGCTGCTGTTTCGCGAACAGATCGCCACCATCTACACCCAGGATCCGCTGGTGATCCAAGTGGCGGCGATGCTGATTGTGTTTGCGGCGCTGTTTCAGTTCTCGGACGCGATCCAGGTCACGGCCGCCGGCGCACTACGTGGTTACCAGGATACTCGGGTGACCATGGTGCTGACGCTGTTTGCGTATTGGGGCGTGGGCTTGCCGGTGGGCTACGCGCTGGGGCTGACCGAGTGGCTGGGCGACGCCCGCGGCCCGAGCGGCTTGTGGCAGGGGCTGATCGTGGGCCTGAGCTGTGCCGCGGCGATGTTGGTGATCCGCCTGGTGCGCAGCGCACGCAAGCGGATTCGCCGGGCTTAAGCCGATTTCTTGCGGATCCAGTATAGGTAGGTACCGGCCTGCTCCTGCTGGTCCACCAGTTCATGGTCGAGAAACACGCAGAACTTGGGGATGTCGCGACGGGTCGACGGATCGGTCGCGATCACCTTGAGCAAGCCACCGGGCGCCAGGTCGCGGATGTGCTGGTGCAGCATCATCACTGGCTCCGGGCAGTTGAGGCCGGTGGCGTCGAGGACGGCATCGACGGGTAAATCAGGGGTCAGGCTCATGGTTTACTCCTAAACAGGCCGGCATTTTAACGGTAACGCGGGGCGCCAGGTAGCCAGCGGCGCCCTCGGTTTTTTCGCGAGCAAGCTCGCTCCTACATTGAGCAGCGTTTACCGGGCCTTTGGCTTCTTCACATCCAACCGGCGCAAATGGCAGGTCACTTCTTCACGGTCGTGGTACAGCTGCTTGCAGCCGATCTCCACCCGGATGCCACGTTCCTTGAAGCCTTCCGCGATGCGTTCAAGCAGGCGCTTCACTTCGGCATAACGCTGCTTCATCGGCAACTTCAGGTTGACCACTGCTTCGCGGCAATGTCCCTCGCCGATCCAGGTTTCCAACAGGGCCGCATTGCGCGCCGGTTTCTCGACGATGTCGCAGACCATCCAGTCCACCGGCTGCTTGGGGGTGTAGATAAAGCCGTCGGCCATCAAGTGCTGCACCAGCCCGGTGTCCATCAGGCTTTCGGCCATCGGGCCGTTGTCGATGGCGGTCACCAGCATGCCGCGGTTGACCAGTTGCCAGGTCCAGCCGCCAGGCGCTGCGCCGAGGTCGACGCCGGTCATGTCGCTGTGCAGGCGCTCGTCCCACTGGTCTCGGGGGATAAAGTGGTGCCAGGCCTCTTCCAGCTTCAAGGTCGAGCGGCTTGGCGCGTCCCGCGGGAATTTGAGGCGCGGGATGCCCATCGGCCACATGGCCGAGTTGTTCGACTCGGCCAGGCCCATGAACACTTCGCGGCCGCTCTTGAAGGTCAAAAGCAGGCGCGGCTTGCTGGCGTCTTCCACCAGTTTGCCGGCGGCCATCAGCGCCTTGCGCAAGTGAACTTCGAATTTCTTGCAGAAGTTCGACAGCTCCTTGCCATCATTGGTGTCGACCATTTCCAGCCACAGGCTGCCGCACACCGGGAAATCCCGCAGGTGCGCGAGGATCACGCTGATACGGTCGGTTTCCGGCAAGTCGATGAACACCCCGCGCGCCCACTGCCGCGGGAAGATCAGCTCGGCAAAGCGTTGGCCGCGCATCAGGCGCTGGGCGCCGTCTTCTTCGGTGCAGACAAATTCGGCGCAGGCGCTGCCGGTCTTGGCCTTGGCATAGCCCGAAACGTTCAGGCGTGCGGCGTGTTCCGCGATCTCGGAACAGACTTCGCCTTCAAAACCCGGGCGGCAGTGCATAAAAAGGGTGTTCATCAACTCTCCTGGATCACGGGCTTGCTATAGCGCAATGCCTGTCATGAAAACGCGCGCATGATAGCCGAGTTCGGAACCTTGGACTTATTGATAGAGTCCAGTAATTAGCCAGCTACTTAAAACAGGGCTAATTTGTAAGCTCTGTTCGTCCCGTCAGGTCCGTAGCCGTGCGGACCATAAGGAGTCATGTAATGTCATCCCTTGATAGTCTGAGAACCCTTAAAACCTTACAGATCGACGACAAGACCTATCACTACTTCAGCCTGCCCGAAGCCGCCAAGAGCCTGGGTGATCTGGACAAGCTGCCGATGTCCCTCAAGGTGCTGCTGGAAAACCTGCTGCGCTGGGAAGACGAAAAGACCGTCACCGGCGCCGACCTCAAGGCCATTGCCGCCTGGCTCAAGGAGCGCCGCTCCGACCGCGAGATCCAATACCGCCCCGCCCGGGTGCTGATGCAAGACTTTACCGGCGTGCCCGCCGTGGTCGACCTGGCCGCCATGCGCGCCGCCGTGGCCAAGGCCGGCGGTGACCCGCAACGCATCAACCCGCTGTCACCGGTGGACCTGGTGATCGACCACTCGGTGATGGTCGACAAGTTCGCCACCACCGGCGCCTTCCAGGAAAACGTCGACATCGAAATGCAGCGCAACGGCGAACGCTACGCCTTCCTGCGCTGGGGCCAGAGCGCCTTCGACAACTTCAGCGTAGTGCCACCGGGCACCGGCATCTGTCACCAGGTCAACCTGGAATACCTCGGCCGCACCGTGTGGACCAAGGATGAAGACGGCCGCACCTATGCCTTCCCCGACACCCTGGTCGGCACCGACTCCCACACCACCATGATCAACGGCCTCGGCGTATTGGGCTGGGGTGTGGGCGGGATCGAAGCAGAAGCCGCGATGCTCGGGCAGCCGGTGTCGATGCTGATCCCGGAAGTGATCGGCTTCAAACTCACTGGCAAGCTGAAAGAAGGCATCACCGCCACTGACCTGGTGCTGACCGTCACCCAGATGCTGCGTAAAAAGGGCGTGGTCGGGAAATTCGTCGAATTCTATGGTGATGGCCTGGCTGACCTGCCCCTGGCAGACCGCGCCACCATCGCCAACATGGCCCCGGAATACGGCGCCACTTGCGGCTTCTTCCCGGTGGACGACGTGACTCTGGACTACCTGCGCCTGTCAGGCCGTCCTGCGGAAACCGTCAAGCTGGTAGAGGCGTACACCAAGGCCCAGGGCCTATGGCGCAACGCCGGTCAGGAGCCCATCT
Source organism: Pseudomonas sp. IPO3774 (assembly GCF_013386835.1). Classification (NCBI taxonomy): domain Bacteria; kingdom Pseudomonadati; phylum Pseudomonadota; class Gammaproteobacteria; order Pseudomonadales; family Pseudomonadaceae; genus Pseudomonas; species Pseudomonas sp. IPO3774. Next base: position 71,573 of record NZ_JACAQY010000014.1, on the reverse strand, counting down.
TCACTGACAGCCTGGCGCTGGACATGGGCAGCGTCGAAGCCAGCCTGGCCGGGCCTAAACGTCCGCAAGACCGTGTCTCACTGCCTAACGTCGGCCAGGCCTTCAGCGATTTCCTCGACCTGCAATTCAAACCCACCAACAAGGAAGAGGGCCGCCTGGAGAGCGAAGGAGGCGGCGGTGTTGCGGTGGGCAACGCCGACCTGATCGGTGAAGCCGACTACGACTTCGAAGGCCAGACCTATCGCCTGAAAAACGGCGCGGTGGTGATCGCGGCGATTACCTCCTGCACCAACACCTCCAACCCCAGCGTGATGATGGCGGCAGGCTTGGTGGCGAAAAAGGCGGTAGAGAAAGGATTGAAGAGCAAGCCATGGGTGAAAACGTCCCTGGCACCCGGCTCCAAGGTGGTCACCGACTACTACAAAGCGGCGGGGCTGACCCAATACCTCGACAAGCTGGGGTTCGACCTGGTGGGCTATGGCTGCACCACCTGCATCGGCAACTCCGGGCCGCTGCCCGAGCCGATCGAAAAAGCCATCCAGAAAGCCGACCTCGCGGTAGCCTCGGTGCTTTCGGGCAACCGTAACTTTGAAGGCCGGGTGCACCCGCTGGTGAAAACCAACTGGCTGGCCTCCCCACCCCTCGTCGTGGCCTACGCCCTCGCGGGCACCGTGCGCATGGACATCAGCAGCGAACCACTGGGCACCGGCTCTGACGGAAAACCGGTGTACCTGCGGGACATCTGGCCCAGCAGCAAGGAAATCGCCGACGCCGTTGCACAAGTCAGCACCGGGATGTTCCACAAGGAATACGCCGAGGTGTTTGCCGGTGATGAACAGTGGCAGGCCATTGAAGTGCCGCAGGCTGCAACCTACGTGTGGCAGAAGGACTCCACCTACATCCAGCACCCACCGTTCTTCGACGACATCGGCGGCCCGCTGCCGGTGATCGAAGACGTCAAGGGCGCCAACGTGCTGGCATTGCTGGGGGACTCGGTGACCACCGACCACATTTCCCCTGCCGGCAACATCAAGACCGACAGCCCGGCCGGCAAATACCTGCGCGAGCAAGGCGTCGAACCGCGGGACTTCAACTCCTACGGCTCGCGCCGCGGCAACCATGAAGTGATGATGCGCGGCACCTTCGCCAACATCCGCATCCGCAACGAAATGCTCGGCGGTGAGGAAGGCGGCAACACGATCTACATCCCTACCGGCGAGAAAATGCCGATCTATGACGCCGCCATGAAATACCAGGCCTCGGGCACCCCGCTGGTGGTGATCGCCGGCCAGGAATACGGCACCGGCTCAAGCCGTGACTGGGCGGCCAAGGGCACCAACCTGCTGGGGGTCAAGGCGGTGATCGCCGAGAGTTTCGAGCGGATTCACCGTTCCAACCTGGTGGGCATGGGCGTGCTGCCCCTGCAGTTCAAGCTGGACCAGAACCGCAAGGCACTCAAGCTGACCGGCAAGGAGAAGATCGACATCCTCGGGCTGACCAACGCCGAGATCGAGCCACGCATGAACCTGACGCTGGTGATCACCCGTGAGGATGGCAGCAGCGAGAAGGTCGAAGTGCTGTGCCGCATCGACACCCTCAATGAGGTCGAGTACTTCAAGGCCGGCGGGATCCTGCACTACGTGTTGCGGCAGTTGATTGCCTCGTAACTGACACGCGCTACCCAAAACACCGCCTTCCCTGGCGGTGTTTTCATTTTTACCGTCGGTGACGCTCGGTATACTGCCGCCCTCAGATTTTGACTGTCACAAGGATTCCCCATGCTTGCATTGCCATGGCTGTACCTGGCGCTTCTTTCCATCGGCTATGTACTTGCCTTGAGCTACGGGCAATTGGGGTTAATGGCGGCGCTTTCCGTCGCCATGCTGCTGTTGGCCGGGTTTGCCGTGCGGCAACAGCGAAACCCGTGGGTACGCTATCTGGGCCACGGGCTGTTTATCGTGCTGGCGCTGGGGCTGGCGATGCATTGGCTGCCGGGGTTCTACAACGGTCGCGGGATCGCCCCGCAGCGCTTTACGGACGACGCCGTGCCTTTCTCGATGTACCTGAACCAGGACAAACCGCTGATTGGCTTCTGGCTGCTGCTGGCCTGCCCGTGGATTGTTGCGCGCCGGTCCCTGCGCCTGTCGATCTACGCCACCGCCCTGGCGTTGACACTGACGGCGATTGCCGCCCTGGGCGGCGCTGCGTTGCTGGGCGTCATCAGTTGGGCCCCGAAGTGGCCGGAGCAGGCCTGGCTGTGGGTGTTGAATAACCTGCTGCTGGTGACCCTGGTGGAGGAAGCGCTGTTCCGCGGTTATATCCAGGGCGGCCTGAGCCGACGGTTCAAGCAATTGCCCTATGGTGAAAACCTCGCATTGCTGTTGGCCGCCCTGTTGTTCGGCCTGGTACACCTGGGCGCAGGCTGGCAGTGGACCCTGCTGGCGACCATCGCAGGCCTGGGCTACGGCCTGGCGTATCGCTTTGGCGGGTTGGGCGCGGCGATCGTTACGCACTTCGGGCTGAACCTGCTGCATTTCGGGTTGTTTACCTATCCGATGCTGGCCGGCTGAGGCTGTGCCGATTGTTGCAAAAAATAAGTTAAATAAAACCCCGCGACGGTCGACAACCTGTCAAAGCCTTGCGGATTGAACAATCATGCGTAATAACCAACCCGTTACCCAGCGCGAACGTACCTTCCCCGCTCAGCAACGGTTGATCTCCACCACGGATGCCAAAGGCGTGATCACCTACTGCAACGACGCCTTCGTCGAGATCAGTGGGTTTTCCCATGACGAACTGCTGCGTGCCCCGCACAACCTGGTTCGTCATCCGGATGTGCCGGCGGCAGTGTTCGCACACATGTGGTCCACACTCAAACAAGGCTTGCCATGGATGGGCATCGTCAAGAACCGCTGCAAGAGCGGTGATCACTATTGGGTCAACGCCTATGTGACACCGGTCTTCGACGGCAACCAGGTGATCGGCTACGAGTCGGTGCGGGTCAAGCCCACCGCCGAGCAGATCCGCCGTGCCGAAGCGCTTTACCAGCGCATCAACCAGGGCAAGCCGGCCATCCCGCGCCGCGACAAGTGGCTGCCGGTGTTGCAGGACTGGCTGCCGTTTATCCTGGTCAGCCAGTTGAGCTTCCTGATTGGCGTCTGGCTCAATTCCCACTGGGGCTTTGCCCTGGCAGCGGCGCTGTCGGTACCGCTGGGCCTGTTGGGCCTGAGCTGGCAACAACGCGGGCTCAAGCGCTTGCTGCGCCTGGCCGAACAGACCACCTCAGACCCGCTGATCGCGCAGATGTACACCGACAGCCGCGGCGCCCAGGCGCGCCTGGAAATGTCGATCCTCAGCCAGGAGGCGCGCCTGAAGACGTGTCTTACCCGTTTGCAGGACACGGCTGAACACCTCAACTCCCAGGCGGCGCAGTCCAATACCCTGGCGCATAACAGCTCCAGCGGTCTTGAACGCCAGCGCGTGGAAACCGAACAGGTGGCCACCGCGGTCAACCAGATGGCCGCGACGACTCAGGAAGTCGCCAGCCATGTGCAACGCACCGCCGATGCCACCCAGGAAGCCAATCGCCTGACCGGGCGTGGCCGTGATATCGCCGGCGAAACCCGCGAGGCGATTCAGCGCCTGTCGGTGGCCGTGGGCGAGACCGGCGTGACCGTGACCCAACTGGCCAAGGACAGTGACGAAATCGGTGGCGTGGTGGATGTGATCAAGGGCATCGCCGACCAGACCAACCTGCTGGCGCTGAACGCGGCCATCGAAGCGGCCCGTGCCGGGGAGATGGGTCGCGGCTTTGCGGTGGTGGCCGACGAAGTGCGGCAACTGGCCCAGCGCACCAGCGAGTCCACCGGGCAGATTCATGCGCTGATCGCCAAGCTGCAACAGACCGCCAGCGCGGCCGTACAAACCATGGACGCCGGGCATCGCCAGGCGGAAGAAGGTGTGGCACGGGTGATGGAAGCGGATCAGGCGCTGATCGGGATCAGTGAAGCGGTAGCGCATATCACCGACATGACGGCGCAAATTGCGGCGGCGACCGAGGAGCAGAGCTCGGTGGCGGAAGAGATCAGCCGTAACATCAGCACCATTGCGCTGCTGGCGGACCAGACGTCGGAACAGGCGTTGAATTCGGCGCAGTTGAGTGAAGAGCTGACGCATACCGCCAATACTCAGTATTCGCTGGTAGAACGCTTTAACCGGTAAACCGCTTTCGCGAGCAAGCCCGCCCCCACATTTGGAATGCATTTCAAATGTGGGAGCGGGCTTGCTCGCGAAAGGGCCCTATCAGGCGCCGAGAAACCCGGCCACCTTCACCGCCGCAGCCTCCAGATGCTGCTCATGACTAAACCCCGAAGCCTTCAACGGCTTCAAATCATGATCCCCCGCCACCAGCCACATCACCTCGATGCTCGGCGACAACACATACCCTTCCACCGCCGCCCGATTGCCCAGAGCATCCCGCTCGCCCTGCACGATCAACGTCGGCGTCTTCAGCCCGGCCAGGTGCTCGGTCCGTGGCTTCTCCGGCTTGCCCACCGCATAGAACGGATAACCCAGGCACACCAGCGCGTCCGTACCCAATTCATCCGCCAACAAACTGGCCATCCGCCCGCCCATGGACTTGCCGCCAACGGCCAGTTTCCCAGCGACATGACGTCGCACCTCGGCATACACCTCACGCCAGCATTCCAGCAGTTTCGGCGCCGGGTTCGGCGGACGTTTACCGCCATCCACACGACGCTGGGCCATGTACGGAAACTCGAAGCGCAATACGTTCACGCCATGCCCCGCAAGGCGTGCAGCCATGTCTTCCATAAAGCCCGAGTCCATTGGCGCGCCCGCGCCGTGGGCCAGGATCAGCGTCGCGGGCGTACGCGCGATAGACCCTGTCGCGGCCTTCCACAACCAGCCGCGCTCCCGCACACACTGCGCCCATTGATCCCCGTCAATACTGGCCTTGTGCTCTTTGCCCATGCTTGCCTCGCTTTTTAGTCTGCCTATAACTCCAGCCCAAGTGCCGCATTTGCTTGGGTTGAACCGTGGATGGGGAACCATGAACACTACTTTAAGTACCGCCTATAACTACAAGGTGGTCCGCCAATTCGCCATTATGACGGTGGTGTGGGGCATCGTCGGCATGGGGCTCGGGGTTTTTCTCGCTGCCCAGTTGGTATGGCCCGAACTCAACTTCAATTTGCCCTGGACCAGTTTCGGCCGCTTGCGCCCGCTGCACACCAACGCGGTGATCTTTGCCTTTGGCGGTTGCGCGCTGTTTGCCAGCTCCTTCTACTCGGTGCAACGCACCTGCCAGACCCAATTGTTCGCGCCAAAGATCGCGCAGTTCTGCTTCTGGGGCTGGCAGCTGGTGATTGTGCTGGCCGCGATCACCTTGCCGCTGGGCTACACCAGCTCCAAGGAATACGCCGAGCTGGAATGGCCGATCGACATCCTGATCACCATCGTCTGGGTGGCCTATGCCATCGTGTTCTTCGGCACGGTGATGAAGCGCAACACCAAGCACATCTACGTCGGTAACTGGTTCTTCGGTGCGTTCATCATCACCGTGGCCATCCTGCATATCGTCAACAACCTGGAAATCCCGGTCAGCCTGACCAAGTCCTACTCGCTGTACGGCGGTGCGACGGATGCCATGGTGCAGTGGTGGTATGGGCATAACGCGGTAGGCTTTTTCCTCACCGCCGGCTTCCTGGGGATGATGTACTACTTCGTGCCGAAACAGGCCGAACGCCCGGTGTATTCCTATCGCCTGTCCATCGTGCACTTCTGGGCACTGATCACCCTGTACATCTGGGCCGGCCCGCACCACTTGCACTACACCGCGCTGCCGGACTGGGCACAGTCCCTGGGCATGGTGATGTCGCTGGTACTGCTGGCACCGAGCTGGGGCGGGATGATCAACGGGATGATGACCCTGTCGGGCGCCTGGCATAAGTTGCGCAGCGACCCGATCCTGCGCTTCCTTGTCGTGTCTCTCGCGTTCTACGGCATGTCGACCTTTGAAGGGCCGATGATGGCGATCAAGACGGTCAACGCCCTCTCCCACTACACCGACTGGACCATCGGCCACGTACACGCCGGGGCGCTGGGTTGGGTAGCGATGATCTCCATCGGCGCGCTGTATCACATGATCCCGAAAATCTTCGGTCGCGAGCAGATGTACAGCCTCGGCCTGATCAACGCGCACTTCTGGCTGGCCACCATCGGCACCGTGCTCTACATCGCCTCGATGTGGGTCAACGGCATCGCCCAGGGCCTGATGTGGCGTGCAGTCAACGAAGACGGCACCTTGACCTACTCCTTCGTCGAAACCCTGGTGGCCAGCCACCCAGGCTTCATCGTGCGACTGGTGGGCGGGGCGATCTTCCTCAGCGGCATGTTCCTGATGGCTTACAACACTTGGCGCACCGTGCGTTCGGCACAACCCGCCGAAGTCGCCGCTGCGGCGCAGATGGCCTGAGGAGTCGATGATGAAACACGAAACCATTGAAAAGAACGTCGGCCTGCTGATGCTGCTGATGGTGCTCGCCGTGAGTATCGGCGGCCTGACCCAGATTGTGCCGCTGTTCTTCCAGGATGTGACCAACAAGCCGGTGGAAGGCATGAAGCCCTATACCGCGCTGCAACTGGAAGGCCGCGACATCTATATCCGCGAAGGTTGCGTTCAGTGCCACTCGCAGATGATCCGCCCGTTCCGCGCCGAAACCGAGCGTTATGGCCACTACTCGGTGGCCGGTGAAAGCGTGTGGGATCACCCGTTCCTGTGGGGCTCCAAGCGCACCGGGCCGGACCTGGCCCGCGTCGGCGCGCGCTACTCGGACGACTGGCACCGCGCGCACTTGTACAACCCGCGCAACGTGGTACCGGAATCGAAGATGCCGGCGTACCCATGGCTGGTCACCGCCCCGGTCGACAGCAGCCACACCGAGACCAAGCTCAAGGTGATGCGCACCCTCGGCGTGCCGTACACCGACGACGACATCGCCGGTGCCGTGGCCTCCCTCAAGGGCAAGACCGAGATGGACGCGCTGGTTTCGTACCTGCAAGTGCTCGGCACTGCCATCAAGAGCAAGAGGTGAGCCATGGGATTTGAATTCGACGCTGGAACCATCCGCGGGCTTGGCACGCTGGTCGTGGCCATCGCCTTCATCGGCCTGTCGCTGTGGGTGTTCAACTCCCGGCGCAACGCAGAGTTCGCCGAGGCGTGCCTGCTGCCGTTTGCCGATGAACCGCTACCGCCAACCCCCGACGCTCAAGAAGAGCCTGCAACAAGGAGCAACCGGCCATGACTACCTTCTGGAGTACATGGATCTGTGTACTGACCCTCGGCAGCCTGATCGGCCTGACCTGGCTGTTGATCGGCACCCGCAAGGGCGAGACCAAGGGCAGCGTGGACCAGACCATGGGCCACGCCTTCGACGGGATCGAGGAGTACGACAACCCGCTGCCACAATGGTGGTTCATGCTGTTCGCCGGCACCCTGGTGTTTGCCGTCGGCTACCTGATCCTCTACCCGGGCCTGGGCAACTGGAAAGGCGTATTGCCGGGCTATGAAGATGGCTGGACCCAGACCAAGGAATGGGACAAGGAGATGGCCAAGGCCGACGCCAAATTCGGGCCGATCTTCGCCAAATTCGCGGCCATGCCGGTGGAAGAAGTTGCCAAGGACCCGCAGGCGCTGAAAATGGGCGGCCGCCTGTTCGCCTCCAACTGCGCGGTGTGCCATGGCTCGGACGCCAAGGGCGCCTACGGCTTCCCGAACCTTGCAGACAACATCTGGCGCTGGGGCGGTTCGGCGGATGCAATCAAGATGACCATCATGAATGGCCGTCATGCCGCGATGCCGGCCTGGGGTGAAGTGCTGGGTGAGGACGGTGTGAAGAACGTCGCAGCCTATGTGCGCCATGAATTGGCAGGCCTGCCGCTGCCGGCGGACAGCACCGCGGATGTCGCCGCGGGCCAAGTGGCATTCAGCACCACCTGTGTCGCCTGCCACGGGCCGGAAGGCCATGGCGTGGAAGCCATGGGCGCGCCGAACCTGACGCAGCCAGGTGGCTTTATCTACGGCACCAGCCTGGCGCAGTTGCAGCAGACCATTCGCCACGGCCGCCAGGGCCAGATGCCTGCGCAGGAAGTACTGCAAGGCAATGACAAGGTGCACCTGCTGGCCGCCTATGTTTACAGCCTGTCCCACAATGCTGATGGCGCAACGCCTGACAGCCAACCCGAGTAATCCTGCACCACCCAAAAGCCGCGCCTGATTCAGGCGCGGCTTTTTTGCGACCCATTGTCGCACCCTTCCGATCGCTGACTTTCCCCTCCTGCCATTCGGGTCTACGCTTGTTTGCACAGTGGACTGGCATTGGCCGGTCGACGGCCGACTTGCACTCGATGGGTTGAAACATTTCTGCTCGATGACAGGCGCAAAGGCTGGTACTTACCGGCTGTCGTGCCACTGGCCATTCGTCACCCGAGCTGCTTGTTTACACACACTCAGTTACAAGTACCTTCGACCCGTTTAAAATCCTGTCCAAGTCGTCAGCTTTTAACCCTGAATTTTGTCCTTACGCCAAACATGGAAAGGGCGCAGAATCTGGTTTGGAACGCATTGACGCAGGTCACCTTGCGTTGCAATGGAATCTTGCTTTCTCCATACTTGCGACCGATTTTTACCCTATAAAAAAACTAAACCGTGGAACCTTAGAATGAGCACAGCAATCAGTCCGACTGCTTATAACTATAAGGTAGTCCGCCAGTTCGCCATCATGACGGTGGTCTGGGGGATCCTTGGCATGGGGCTCGGCGTTTTCATTGCCTCGCAACTGGTTTGGCCAGAGTTGAATTTTGGCCTGCCATGGACGACATTTGGACGCCTGCGCCCGTTGCACACCAACCTGGTGATTTTCGCCTTCGGTGGATGTGCACTGTTTGCCACTTCTTATTACGTCGTGCAGCGAACCTGCCAAACGCGACTGATTTCCGATGCACTGGCGGCCTTTACCTTCTGGGGTTGGCAAGCGGTCATCGTGGGCGCGATCGTCACCCTGCCGCTGGGCTACACCACCACCAAGGAATACGCCGAGCTGGAATGGCCGATCGCCATTTTGCTGGCGATTGTCTGGGTGACCTACGCAGTGGTGTTCTTCGGCACCATCGTCAAGCGCAAGACCAAGCACATCTATGTCGGCAACTGGTTCTACGGGGCGTTTATCCTGGTGACGGCGATGCTGCATATCGTCAACCATGCGTCCTTGCCGGTCAGCTTCTTCAAGTCCTACTCGGCCTACGCCGGTGCGACGGACGCAATGATTCAGTGGTGGTACGGCCACAACGCCGTAGGTTTCTTCCTCACCACCGGCTTCCTGGGGATGATGTACTACTTCGTGCCGAAACAGGCCGAGCGTCCGATCTACTCCTATCGCCTGTCCATCGTGCACTTCTGGGCCCTGATCACCCTGTACATCTGGGCCGGTCCGCACCACCTGCACTACACCGCATTGCCGGACTGGGCCCAGTCCCTGGGCATGGCGATGTCGATCATCCTGCTCGCGCCAAGCTGGGGCGGCATGATCAACGGCATGATGACCCTGTCGGGCGCCTGGCATAAATTGCGCACCGACCCGATCCTGCGGTTCCTGGTGGTCTCCCTGGCGTTCTACGGCATGTCGACCTTCGAAGGCCCGATGATGGCCATCAAGACGGTCAACTCGCTGTCCCACTACACCGACTGGACCATCGGCCACGTACACGCCGGCGCCCTCGGTTGGGTAGCGATGATTTCCATCGGCGCGCTGTACCACATGATCCCGAAACTGTTCGGCCGTGCGCAGATGCACAGCGTCAGCCTGATCAACACGCACTTCTGGCTGGCCACCATCGGTACCGTGCTCTACATCGCCTCGATGTGGGTCAACGGCATCACCCAGGGCCTGATGTGGCGTGCAATCAACGATGACGGCACCCTCACCTACTCCTTCGTCGAAGGGCTGCAAGCCAGCCATCCGGGTTACATCGTGCGCGCCCTGGGCGGTGCGATCTTTGCCAGCGGCATGCTGTTCATGGCCTACAACGTGTGGCGCACCGTGCGTGCCTCCGACCCTGTAGAAGCCGAAGCCGCTACCAAGATCGCCGTTGTGGGAGCTCACTGATGAAGCATGAAGTAGTCGAGAAGAATATCGGCCTGCTGGCCTTCTTCATGGTCATCGCCGTGAGTATCGGCGGCCTGACCCAGATCGTTCCGCTGTTTTTCCAGGACGTGACCAACAAGCCGGTGGAAGGCATGAAGCCGCGCACCGCCCTTGAACTGGAAGGCCGCGACGTCTACATCGCCAACGGTTGTGTCGGCTGCCACTCGCAGATGATCCGCCCGTTCCGCGCCGAAACCGAACGCTACGGCCACTACTCGGTCGCCGGTGAAAGCGTGTGGGACCACCCATTCCTGTGGGGTTCCAAGCGTACCGGCCCGGACCTGGCCCGGGTCGGCGGTCGTTACTCCGATGACTGGCAGCGTGCGCACTTGTACAACCCGCGCAACGTGGTGCCCGAATCGAAAATGCCGGCGTACCCGTTCCTGGTCGAAAACAAACTCGACGGCAAGGACACCGCCAAGAAGATGGAAGTCTTGCGCACCCTGGGCGTGCCCTACACCGACGAAGACATCGCCGGCGCGGCAGCGGCCGTGAAGGGCAAGACCGAAATGGACGCACTGGTGGCCTACTTGCAAGGCCTTGGCACCATCATCAAAAGCAAACGGTGATCTGGATGGATATCGGGATGATTCGAGGCCTGGGCACCGTTGTCGTGATGGTGGCCTTTATCGGCCTGGCCTTGTGGGTGTTCAGCCCCAAGCGCAAGTCGGAGTTTGAAGACGCGACGTTGCTGCCCTTCGCGGATGATCCCGAAGCCATCAAGCACGTCGTGGAAGCGTCTAGGAGTAACAAAGAATGACTACGTTCTGGAGTCTGTACGTCACAGTCCTCAGTCTGGGTACCATTTTCGCCCTGACCTGGCTGCTGCTGTCGACCCGCAAGGGCCAGCGCGCCGAGCAAACCGATGAAACCGTCGGCCACTCGTTCGACGGCATCGAGGAGTACGACAACCCGCTGCCCAAATGGTGGTTCATGCTGTTCGTCGGCACCATCATCTTCGCCCTCGGTTACCTGGCGCTGTACCCTGGCCTGGGCAACTGGAAAGGCCTGCTGCCGGGCTACAACTACCTCGACAACGACAAGCAAACCCCATTTGCCAATGGCCAGACCGGCTGGACCGGCGTGCACGAATGGGAAAAGGAAATGGCCAAGTCGGACGCCCGGTTCGGGCCGATCTTCGCCAAGTTCGCCGCCATGCCGATCGAAGAAGTGGCCAAGGACCCGCAAGCCTTGAAGATGGGTGGCCGCCTGTTCGCCTCCAACTGCTCGGTGTGCCACGGTTCCGACGCCAAGGGTGCCTACGGCTTCCCCAACCTGACCGACGCCGACTGGCGCTGGGGCGGCGACCCGGCCACCATCAAGGAAACCATCATGAAGGGCCGCCACGCGGTGATGCCGGCGTGGGCCGAAGTCATTGGCGAGCAAGGCGTGGCCGATGTGGCCGGCTTCGTGGTGACCAACCTCGATGGCCGCAAATTGCCGGAAGGCGCGAAGGCAGACGTGGCCAACGGCGAGAAACTCTTCGCCGCCAACTGCGTGGCGTGCCACGGTCCCGCCGGTAAAGGTACACCGGCCATGGGCGCGCCTGACCTGACCCACCCTGGCGCGTTCATCTACGGTTCGAGCTTCGCGCAACTGCAGCAGACCATCCGTTATGGCCGTCAAGGCCAGATGCCTGCGCAGGAGCAGTTGCAGGGCAATGACAAGGTGCACTTGCTGGCCGCCTATGTTTACAGCCTGTCCCATGGAGACAAGGCAGCTGAGGAGCAGTAAGCATTAAAACCAAAAAGCCCCGCGCAGCCAATGCTGCGCGGGGCTTTGGTAATGGGGCATTGGTGGAACTCAACTTACCCCGAGGACGAGGCGTTACCGTTCTTCATGCACTTGGTCCATTCTTTTAATAGCAGCGTTGATCGCCCCCCGATCAGCCGATTTAGACCAATCCGTCAGTCCTAACTGTGCCACTAACTCAGGACGACTCAAGATTTCCCGCGCGACCATCGCTTCATCTGGGCCGCGATCATGACGCGTCCCATCCGCGATGTTCTTCAGTGAAGCGTAAGTCACACCCTCCCTGCGATCAATCCCACCCCAACCGCGCTCCGGGTAATAGGTGTCATATTCATTCAGGAGCTTTTGCGCCAGTTCTTTATCACTCATCGTGGCCAGGGGAAACCCCATATTCTGACCCACGGTTATGATACTTTCACGATCGATTTTGCCATCGTGCTTATGCTTTCCGTACCCATCGAGTTTCTCCATGAGTACAGGATTTTCCAGCAGAGAACGGGCAAAATTCATGTCGTCACTGCTGTAGCCACTCTGCGCAGAGGCATACGCAACCTGTCGTAGAGAGTCGCGGGTGATGTAGTCTGGTTGCGCAGGGTCGGCATACTTATCAAAGTTTCTGAGTAGACGGTCGGCCACCCGATAATCATTCCAACTACTGAATTGCTCTACGCTGATGCCAGAGGATACTGGCAGCGTCGAAGCCGATGGTGGAACGGCTCCAACATTATGCGTGTCATTAGCACGTTGAATGGTCATTGGTTTCCTCGATTTGAATAACGTCAAAACAAAATAAATTTATCGTTGCGCAAGAGACCTAGGCATAACGTTCAACAATTGCTCATCAAAGGTTTCATCGTGGTAACGCTGCGCGCTGCTACAAAACATTGCCGAACACTGATCCAGACTTGATCTCAACGTCGGCATTTCCTGCGTGGCAATAACGCGATCAGCGTTCCTACAACAAACGTTTCATTCTGTGTAAACAAAGGCTCGTTTGGGCCTAAGAACTGATATCGCAGAAGCGTCAGCTTCCTAACCAATCGTTGTAGGTTATTTAACAGCGCAAAAAGCAGTTATAAAAACGCCACCACACCGGCCCGTAGACCTCTCCTGATTTACTTACTCAACACCAGGAAGTCGCAAGGGAAACGGCAAGGTGCACTTGCTGGCGGCGTATGTTTCGGACTGTCCCATGGGAACAAGCCGCCAGACGCCGTGTGAGGAAAAGCGGTGAAAAAAAACGGCCCCGCCAGTGGAGATTGGCGGGGCCGTTTTGTTTTCAAGTCGAAAAAGTCGTCACCGCCAGCAACGCATCTACATTTGAGATTGATCAAGAAAACCGCAGGTAGTAACGTGACTACATTCGTACTCCATACGGAGGTTAGCCCCCATGACCATCACCACCATTTCCAGCCGTGAATTCAATCAAGACACAAGCGGTGCCAAAAAAGCCGCCCGCCAAGGCCCGGTTTTTATCACTGATCGGGGCAAGCCTGCCCATGTACTGCTAAGCATTGAGGACTACCAAAAACTGACTGGCCTCAATGCCGACATCGTTGACCTGTTGGTGATGCCAGAAGCGGCAGATATCGAGTTCGAAACCGAACGCGCCGTGATCACTCATCGACCCGTGGACTTCACTTGATGTATCTACTCGACACCAACGTCATCTCTGAACTGCGCAAACCCCAGGCCGATGCCAAGGTCGTCGCCTGGGCCAAAAGTGTCATCGCGCCACGGATGTATATTTCAGCCATTACCTTGAAGGAACTGGAAACAGGAGTCCTGCGAATGGAGCGGCGTGATCCCGCCCAGGGGAAGGTTTTGCGCACATGGCTCAAGCGCCATGTCATACCGGCGTTTGATGCCAGAATCCTGCCGATTGATGCAGCAGTTGCCCTGCGCTGTGCCAGCTTGCATGTGCCAGACCAAGCCAACGAAAGTGACGCGCTGATCGCTGCAACCGCGCTGGTTCATGGGCTGACAGTGGTCACGCGCAACACTGGCGACTTTCAATCCAGCGGCGTCGCGCTGATCAATCCATGGGACGAATGACCGGTAAGGCTAAAAAAACCGTCCATACTTCACAAGTCAATTGACCCAGATCACGTACACCATCAATTGATTTCCCCCAACGCGACCAAAGGTCGCACCCGTCGAAGGGTATCAGGGGCGTATCATTAGGCCACTGCAACACCCCTATTTTGACCCCGGCTGGCACGTACTGGCCGAGGCAAATCTCCACTGCCGTGGGATGCAATGATGAGCAACCAGATTCCGGTACATGACGTTACCCCGCCTGCCAAAAATTCGAATAACACCGTCGATCTCTACGCATCGCGGGAGAAAATCTACACCCGTGCCTTCACCGGCTTGTTCCGCAATCTGCGGATGCTCGGGGGGGCCGGTTTGTTCCTGCTCTACTTCGGCACCGTGTGGCTGAACTGGGGTGGCCACCAGGCAGTCTGGTGGAACCTGCCGGAACGTAAGTTCTTCATTTTTGGCGCGACTTTCTGGCCCCAGGATTTCATCCTGCTGTCGGGCATCCTGATCGTGGCGGCGTTTGGCCTGTTCTTCATCACCGTGTATGCCGGCCGCGTCTGGTGCGGCTACACCTGCCCGCAAAGCGTATGGACCTGGATCTTCATGTGGTGCGAAAAGGTCACCGAAGGCGACCGCAACCAACGCATCAAGCTGGACAAGGCGCCGATGAGCACCAACAAGTTCCTGCGCAAGTTCGGCAAGCACAGCCTGTGGCTGATCATCGGCTTCGTCACCGGCATGACCTTTGTCGGCTACTTTTCGCCGATCCGTGAACTGGTGTTCGATTTCTTCACCGGCCAGGCGGATGGCTGGTCGTATTTCTGGGTCGGCTTCTTCACCCTCGCCACCTACGGCAACGCCGGCTGGCTGCGCGAGCAGGTGTGCATCTACATGTGCCCGTATGCGCGTTTCCAGAGCGTGATGTTCGACAAGGACACGATGATCGTTTCCTACGACCCGCGCCGTGGCGAAGTCCGTGGGCCGCGCAAAAAAGGTATCGACTACAAGGCCCAGGGCTTGGGGGACTGCATCGATTGCACGATGTGCGTACAGGTGTGCCCTACCGGCATCGACATCCGTGACGGCCTGCAGATTGAATGCATCGGCTGCGCGGCCTGCATCGACGCCTGCGACAACATCATGGACAAGATGGAATACCCGCGCGGGCTGATCAGCTACACCACCGAGCACAACCTGTCCGGGCAGAAAACCCATAAGCTGCGCCCGCGCCTGATCGGTTATGCCCTGGTGCTGCTGGCGATGATCAGCCTGTTGGTGGCCGCCTTCTTCGTGCGCTCGCTGGTGGGTTTCGACGTCAGCAAGGACCGCGTGCTGTACCGCGAAAACGCCGAGGGCCGGATCGAAAACGTCTACAGCCTGAAGATCATGAACAAGGACCAGCGCGACCACACCTACGTGCTTGACGCCGCAGGCCTGCCAGACCTCAAGCTGCAAGGCCGGCGCGAGATCAAGGTAGCGGCCGGGGAAATCTTCAGCATGCCGGTGGAGTTGTCGAGCGCACCGGAACAACTGCCGTCGAGCACCAACGAGGTGAAATTCATCCTCAGGGATGCCGATGACGACAGCGTCCACATTGAAGCCAAGAGCCGATTCATCGGCCCACAAGTCCGTTAATAGAGAGCCGAACAATGCCCGCAGCTACTGCCGCAAGCCCCTGGTACAAGCACCTCTGGCCCTGGATCATCATTGGGATCCTGACCTGCTCGGTGACGTTGACCTTGTCCATGGTGACCATCGCGGTGAACAACCCCGACAACCTGGTCAACGACAACTATTACGAGGCCGGCAAAGGCATCAACCGTTCCCTGGACCGCGAACTGCTGGCCCAGACTCTGCAACTGCGGGCCAAGGTGCACCTGGACGAGTTGACCGGCGAAGTCGAATTGCACCTGACCGGCAACAGCGGGCCCGGCACCCTGGAGCTGAACCTGATTTCGCCGACCCAGCCGGAGAAGGATCGCAAGATCATCCTGACCCGCAGCGACAGCGAGCCCGGCCGCTACATCGGCCAGGTGACCGACCAGGTCGAAGGCCGCCGCTTCGTCGAGCTGCTGGGGGTGGAAGGCGACCGGACCTGGCGTATGTTTGAAGAAGAACAGGTCAGCCATGACAAGGACTTGCTGCTGGGCGACGAGCCGCTGCAGGGTGCTGAAGACCTGAAAAAATAGAGCGTCACCTGTTTGATCGCTCCCACGCTCTGCGTGGGAATGCATCCCGTGACGCTCCGCGTCACAAGAGCGGACGCGGAGCGTCCAGCGAAGCGTTCCCACGCAGAGCGTGGGAACGATCATCGGAACTGAGCCATGACCACCCCGACCCCTTGCTACCACTGCGCCCTGCCCGTGCCGCCCGGCAGCCGGTTCACTGCCGTGATCCTCGGCGAGCCCCGCGAGCTGTGCTGCCCGGGCTGCCAGGCGGTGGCCGAGGCAATTGTCGCCGGTGGCCTGGAAAGCTATTACCAGCACCGCAGCGAAGCCTCGGCCAACCCCGAGGCGCTGCCGGTGCAACTGGTGGACGAGCTGGCGCTGTATGACCGTGCCGATGTGCAAAAGCCTTTCGTGCGCCACGACGGTGACCTGTCGGAAGCCACACTGTTGATGGAAGGCATCAGTTGCGCCGCCTGTGGCTGGCTGATCGAAAAACACCTGCGCAGCCTGCCCGCCGTGGCCGAGGCGCGGCTGAACCTGTCCAACCACCGCCTGCACGTGCGTTGGGCCGATGGGCAACTGCCACTGAGCCAACTGCTCGGCGAGTTGCGCTACATCGGCTACGCCGCCCACCCGTATCAAGCCGACCGTGCCGCTGAACAACTGGCCAGCGAAAACCGCCTGGCCCTGCGTCAACTGGGGGTGGCCGGGCTGCTGTGGTTCCAGGCGATGATGGCGACGATGGCCACCTGGCCGGAATTCAATATCGACCTGAGCCCGGAGCTGCACGTGATCCTGCGCTGGGTCGCGATGTTTCTGACAACGCCCATCGTGTTCTACAGCTGCGCACCGTTTTTCAAGGGGGCGATGCGCGACCTGCGCACCCGCCACCTGACCATGGATGTTTCGGTGTCCCTGGCCATTGGCGGTGCCTACCTGGCCGGAATCTGGACCGCCATCACCGGCACCGGCGAACTGTATTTCGATGCAGTCGGCATGTTTGCCCTGTTCCTGCTGGCCGGGCGTTACCTGGAGCGTCGCGCCCGGGAACGTACGGCGGCAGCCACCGCGCAATTGGTCAACCTGTTGCCAGCCTCGTGCCTGCGCATGAGTGCCGACGGGCAAAGTGAACGGATCCTGCTCAGCGAACTGGCCCTGGGCGACCGGGTACTGGTGCATCCGGGGGCGGTGCTGCCGGCAGACGGCATCATCCTCGGCGGCCAGTCGAGCATCGACGAATCGCTGCTGACCGGCGAGTACCTGCCGCAACCACGCCAGGTCGGCGATGCCGTCACTGCCGGCACCCTCAACGTCGAAGGTGCGCTGACCGTCGAAGTCCGCGCCCTGGGCCACGACACGCGCCTGTCGGCCATCGTGCGCCTGCTGGAGCGGGCCCAGGCGGAGAAACCCCGGCTGGCGGAGATCGCCGACCGCGCCGCCCAATGGTTCCTGTTGTGCTCGTTGGTCGCCGCTGCGGTCATCGGCCTGGTGTGGTGGGAGCTGGATTCGTCACGGGCGTTCTGGATCGTCCTGGCGATGCTGGTTGCGACCTGCCCTTGCGCCCTCTCACTGGCAACACCCACCGCCCTGACGGCAGCCACCGGCACCCTGCACAAACTCGGCCTGCTGCTGACCCGCGGCCACGTGCTGGAAGGCCTGAACCAGATCGACACGGTGATTTTCGACAAGACCGGCACCCTTACCGAAGGTCGCCTGGCGTTGCGCGCGATCCGCCCGTTGAGCCTGCTGGGCAGCGACGAGTGCCTGAGCCTTGCGGCGGCGCTGGAGCAACGTTCGGAACATCCGATCGCCCGCGCATTCGGCCGCGCGCCGTTGGCGGCGGATGAAGTGCTCAGCACGCCGGGCCTGGGCCTGGAAGGCCGCGTCGGTAACCGCCGGTTGCGCATTGGCCAGCCGGGTTTTGTCTGCGAGCTGAGCGGCTGCGCCCTTCCCGCCTCGCCGAAGGAAGCCGGCCAATGGCTGCTGCTGGGCGACACCGACGGCGCCCTGGCCTGGTTTGTCCTGGATGACCGCCTGCGCAGCGACGCGCCCGCCTTGCTCGCCGCCTGCAAGGCACGCGGCTGGCGCACGTTGCTGCTGTCGGGAGACAGCTCGCCGATGGTTGCCAGTGTCGCCGCCGAGCTGGGCATCGACGAAGCCCATGGGGGCCTGCGCCCCGATGACAAGCTGCAAATGCTGCAACAGTTGCACAAGGAAGGCCGCAAGGTGCTGATGCTCGGCGATGGCGTCAACGATGTGCCGGTGCTGGCCGCCGCCGATATCAGCGTGGCCATGGGCTCGGCCACCGACCTGGCCAAGACCAGCGCCGACGCGGTGTTGCTGTCGAACCGCCTCAACGCCCTGGTACAAGCCTTTACCCTGGCCCGGCGCACCCGCCGGGTAATCATTGAAAACCTGCTGTGGGCCGGGCTGTACAATGGCCTGATGTTGCCGTTTGCCGCCCTCGGCTGGATCACTCCCATCTGGGCGGCGATCGGCATGTCCCTCAGTTCGTTGACCGTGGTGCTCAATGCCCTGCGCCTGACTCGCATGCCGAGCACGCCAGCCGTGAGCCCCGCCCCCGTAACCCGCCCGCTGCCGGCTTGAGCCGCGCGGGCATGGAGTGCAGATGCCAGCTCTTTACGTGATGATCCCGGCGGCGCTGTTGATCGTTGCCATCGCCATTTACATCTTCTTCTGGGCGGTGGACAGCGGCCAGTACGACGACCTCGATGGCCCGGCCCACAGCGTGCTGTTCGATGACCAGGACCCGAACCACCTGGCGGCCGTCGATGAAGCCAACGGCCCTGAACAACCGCCCAAGCCGAAAGATCCGCCCCATGCTTGAACTGGCGCCCCTGCTGGTCTCGGCGGTGATCCTCGGCCTGCTGGGCGGCGGCCATTGCCTGGGTATGTGTGGCGGCCTGATGGGCGCGCTGACCCTGGCGATTCCCAAGGAGCAACGCAGTCGGCGCTTTCGCCTGCTGCTGGCCTACAACCTGGGGCGCATCCTCAGCTACGCCACCGCCGGCTTGCTGATCGGCCTGGCCGGCTGGGCCGTGGCCAACAGTCCGGCAGCGATGTTCATGCGCATCCTCGCCGGGCTGTTGCTGATCTGCATGGGCTTGTACCTGGCCGGCTGGTGGAGCGGCCTGACCCGTATCGAAAGCCTCGGGCGCGGCCTGTGGCGCCATATCCAGCCGGTTGCCAACCGTTTGCTGCCGGTGTCCAGCCTGCCCCGGGCGTTGCTGCTGGGTGCGCTCTGGGGCTGGTTGCCGTGCGGGTTGGTCTACAGCACGTTGCTGTGGGCGGCCAGCCAGGGCAATGCGCTGGACAGTGCGGTGCTGATGCTCGCGTTCGGCCTTGGCACCTGGCCGGTACTGCTGGCCACGGGCTTAGCCGCTGATCGAGTCACCGCGTTATTGCGCAAACGCAGCGTGCGAATGGCCGGTGGCCTGCTGGTCATCCTGTTCGGCATCTGGACCTTGCCCGGGCCGCACCAGCACTGGCTGATGGGCCACTAGATCGCCATGTGGCATAGCGCCGCTCCCCGTTGATGCAAATCAAGATGGCTTCCCCACCCAGCCCCTAGACTCGGCCCACTAGCCTATCCGGGGGAACGCCCGCATGCTCGACGCCATTCGTTGGGACACTGATCTGATTCACCGCTACGACCTGGCGGGGCCACGCTATACCTCGTACCCCACCGCCGTACAATTCGACAGCCAGGTCGGCACCTTCGACCTGCTCCACGCCCTGCGCGACAGCCGCAAGGCCGTACGGCCCCTGTCGCTGTATGTGCATGTGCCGTTTTGCGCCAACATTTGCTACTACTGCGCCTGCAACAAGGTCATCACCAAGGATCGCGGCCGGGCTCACGCCTATCTGCAACGCCTGGAGCAGGAAATCCAGTTGGTGGCGTGCCACCTCGACCCCAAACAGCCGGTGGAGCAGCTGCACTTCGGCGGCGGCACCCCGACCTTTCTCAGCCATGACGAGCTGCGTCAGGTCATGGGCCGCCTGCGCCAGCACTTCAACCTGCTGGACGATGACTCCGGCGACTACGGGATTGAAATCGACCCACGGGAAGCCGACTGGGCGACCATGGGCCTGCTGCGTGAACTGGGGTTCAACCGCGTCAGTATCGGCCTGCAGGACCTGGACCCCGAAGTGCAGCGTGCGGTGAACCGCCTGCAAAGCCTGGAAGAAACCCGCGCAGTGATCGACGCAGCGCGCACCCTGCAGTTTCGTTCGATCAATATCGACCTGATCTACGGTTTGCCCAAGCAGACACCGCTGAATTTCGCACGCACCGTGGAAGAAGTCATCAGCCTGCAACCCGACCGCCTCTCGGTGTTCAACTACGCACACCTGCCGGAACGGTTCATGCCCCAGCGACGGATCAACACCGACGACCTGCCCTCCCCGGCAGAAAAACTGCTGATGCTGCAAACCACCATCGAGCAGTTGACCCGGGCGGGCTACCGCTACATCGGCATGGACCACTTTGCCCTGCCGGACGACGAATTGGCCGTCGCCCAGGAAGAAGGCACGCTGCAACGCAACTTCCAGGGCTACACGACCCACGGGCATTGCGATTTGATCGGGCTTGGGGTGTCGGCGATCAGCCAGATCGGCGACCTGTACTGCCAGAACAGCAGCGACCTGAACCACTACCAGAACGCCCTCGCCGGCGCGCAACTGGCCACCAGCCGTGGGTTGTTATGCACCACGGATGACCGGTTGCGCCGGGAAGTGATCCAGCACCTGATCTGCACGTTCAGCCTGAATTTCGAGAAGATCGAACAGGCCTTCAACATCGATTTTCGCGGCTATTTCGACGAACTCTGGCCGCAACTGGAGGCGATGACCGAGGACGGACTGATCGAACTCGACCCACAGGGCATCCGCGTATTGCCGGCGGGGCGCCTGCTGGTACGCTCGGTGTGCATGGTGTTCGATGCCTATCTGGAGCACCAGAATCGGCAACGATTTTCGCGGGTAATCTGAACCTGTCCTACTTCGCCAGCAGGGCCATCGCTTCCAGCTGCGACTCGGGAGACTCGTCCTTCAAGGCCTTTGTCAACTGCGATTGGGCCGTCATCAAGCCGGCCTGCAATGTCGCGATATCACTCTGCAAGGCGGCCACTCTGGCCTGCCTTGCCTGCGGGGTCTTTGAGGCGTCGGACATGGCAGCTGAGAGCTGAGCCATCTTCTCGGCGAGCTGTTTTCTCATCTCGCGAATCATTTTCAACAGCTGCTTGATGTTGTCTTTCAGGTTGCTATCGTCAATGTCCTTGTTGGAGTTGGTGCTGGCCTTGGAGGCTTTCAGCCCCGCCCCCGAGATATCCACCACCAGTCCTTGGGGCTTGGTGTCAGTGGCCCGATCGGTAGAAGACGCTTGGTCTCTATCGTCTGCAGCGGGGTCTTTTTTCGCATCAGGCACGGTTAGCGAAGAAACAATGGCAGGGTTGGTTGCGCCAATGGAAAGCATGATCTGAGCCTCCAGCTCTAGGAGTGACAATCTTGTATCGACCTCGATACAAAATTCTTTATACCGCTGCTGCTTTTCTGTACACGCTGGCCTGATTGCCCCCCGGTGCGTTACCCTTACGTCTTATGTGTGTTTTCCCACAAGGATTTAAGAAATGTCCGAGCCAGTTAAACTGCGCGCTCATAGCCAGGCTCATTGCAAGGATTGCAGCCTGGCCCCCCTGTGCCTGCCACTTTCGTTGAATCTGGAAGACATGGAAGCGCTGGACGAGATCGTTAAACGCGGTCGCCCACTGAAAAAAGGCGAGTTCCTGTTTCGCCAGGGCGACAAGTTTGACTCCGTTTATGCAGTACGTTCTGGCGCGCTGAAAACCTTCAGCCTGAGCGATGGCGGCGAAGAACAGATCACCGGCTTCCACCTGCCGAGCGAACTGGTCGGACTGTCGGGCATGGACACTGAGATTCACCCCGTGTCGGCCCAGGCCCTGGAAACCACATCGGTGTGTGAAATCCCGTTCGAACGCCTGGATGAACTGGCCCTGCAGCTGCCGCAATTGCGTCGCCAGTTGATGCGCGTGATGAGCCGGGAAATCCGCGACGACCAACAGATGATGCTGTTGTTGTCGAAGAAAACCGCCGACGAGCGTATTGCCACTTTCCTGGTCAACCTTTCCGCACGTTTCCGCGCGCGGGGTTTCTCGGCCAACCAGTTCCGCCTGAGCATGTCGCGCAACGAAATCGGCAACTACCTGGGCCTGGCGGTGGAAACCGTGTCCCGGGTATTCACCCGCTTCCAGCAGAACGAGTTGATTGCGGCCGAAGGCAAGGAAGTGCATATCCTCGACCCGATCCAGCTCTGCGCATTGGCTGGCGGTTCGCTCGACGGTTGATCCAGACGCTTGCGGCCGAGCCAATCGGCTGGGCCGCAGGTATACTTCGAGTCCGCTTTCCTCCCCAGGACTCCTCGACGATGGTCTTCGATTCGTTCGACATCAAATCCCTGATTCGCCCAGTCATCGACTTCCCCAAGCCTGGGGTAATCTTTCGCGATATCACGCCGCTGTTCCAGTCGCCCAAGGCCTTGCGCCTGGTAGCCGACACCTTCGTACACCGCTACGTCGAAGCCGACTTCACCCACATCGGCGCGATGGATGCCCGGGGCTTCTTGATCGGTTCGATCATTGCCTATCAGTTGAACAAACCGCTGATCCTGTTCCGCAAGCAAGGCAAATTGCCGGCTGACGTGCTGGCCGAGAGTTACCAGACCGAATACGGCGAAGCCTTCCTGGAAGTGCACGCCGACAGCCTGTGTGAAGGTGATTCGGTGCTGATGTTCGATGACCTGATCGCCACCGGCGGCACGCTGATCGCAGCGGCCAACCTGGCGCGGCGCATGGGCGCACGGATTTTCGAAGCGGCGGCGATCATTGACCTGCCGGAGCTGGGTGGGTCCCAGCGCCTGGAAGACATGGGCATTGCGACGTTCTGCCTGACGCAGTTTGCCCTGACAGACCAATAACCCGGGATTCGTGTGGCGAGTGAGCTTGTGTGGCAGGGAGCTTGCTGTGGCGAGGGAGCTTGCTCCCGCTGGAGTGCGCAGCGCTCCCAAAGATCTTGGGGCCGCTACGCAGCCCAGCGGGAGCAAGCTCCCTCGCCACAGCTCCCTCGCCACAAAAGCGCTTTCTACAAGCCCATCTGCTTGCTGATGATTTCGTTCATCACTTCCCGAGTCCCGCCACCGATGGACAGGATGCGGTTGTCGCGATACAGCCGCTCCACCAGGTTTCCGCGCATGTAGCCCTGGCCGCCGAGGATCTGCACGGCATCAAAGGTCACGCGGTCGGCGGTGTCGGTGGCGAGGTTCTTGGCCATCGAGATCTCCTTGATCACACTCTTGCCCGCGGCCATTTTGGCGGCCTGGCGGTAGGTGAATTCCCGCGAGACCTCCACCGCCGTGGCCATTTCCGCCAGGCGATGCTTGAGCACCTGGAACTTGCCGATGGGTTTGCCGAAGGCCTCGCGCTGGGCCGCCCACTTCAGGCTTTCCTCCAGGGCCATCTGCGCAGTCATATTGGCCATCAGGGCCAGGGCCAGGCGCTCGCTCTGGAAGTTGCCCATGATGCAGGCGAAACCCATGTTCTCGGCGCCGATCAGATTGCCTACGGGTACGCGGCAATCATCGAAGAACAGTTCGGCCGTGTCCGACGCCCACCAGCCCATCTTCTTCAGCGGTGTACCGGTGGTGAAACCAGGCGTGCCCTTTTCGATCAACAACAGGCTGATGCCGGCAAAGCCCGGCCCCCCGGTACGTACCGCGACGGTATAGAAGTCGGCACGCTGGCCGCTGGTGATAAAAGTTTTGCTGCCGCTGACCCGGTAATGGTCGCCGTCGCGCACAGCACGGGTCTGCAGGCTGGCGACATCGGAGCCGCCACCGGGCTCGGTGACGGCCAGGGCGGCGATCTTCTCGCCGGATAACACCTGCGGCGCCACACGATCGCGCACCTCGGGCCGTGCCCATTTGACGATGGGCGGCAAGCCGATATCCAGCGAGCCCAACCCTGCCACTACCCCGCCGGAGCCGCAGCGCATCAGTTCTTCGCTGGCCGCGACCTTGGCGAACAGGTCACCTTCGTGGCTGCCTCCAAGGGCTTCGGGGTAACCGATGCCCAGGATCCCCGCCGCACCGGCCTTGAGGTACAGCTCCCGGGGGAAGCTTTCTGCTTCCTCCCACTGCTCGATGCCCGGCAACATCTCGCGCTCGACGAAACGACGCACGCTGTCGCGGACCAATTGGTGGCTGGGGTCGAAGTATTCCTGATAGGCCGACATCGGCAAGCTCCACGGGACGGTAGAGCGAACTTACCAAGCGCTTGCTTGGTTATCAAGCAAGAGGAAAGACTCGTGAACGCCACAAAACAAATGTGGGAGCGGGCTTGCTCGCGAATGCGGTGTATCAGTCGCCAGATGCATTGACTGAACCACCGCATTCGCGAGCAAGCCCGCTCCCACATTTTGTTCTGCGGTGTTTGTTATAGGGCGATCGGCTTACGCCCGGCAAACGAATGCGCCAGGGTCCCGCCATCCACCAGTTCCAGCTCGCCACCCAGCGGCACGCCGTGGGCGATGCGCGAGGTAATCAGGCCTTTGTTGGTCAGCAGCTGGGCGATGTAATGGGCCGTCGCTTCGCCTTCCACCGTAGGGTTGGTGGCCAGGATCACCTCGACGAACGTGCCCTGCTCCTCGATTCGCGTCACCAGTTGCGGAATACCAATCGCCTCCGGCCCCAGCCCGTCCAGCGGCGACAGGTGGCCCTTGAGCACAAAGTAGCGCCCGCGGTAACCGGTCTGCTCCACCGCGTAGACATCCATCGGCCCTTCGACCACGCACAGCAGCGTGTCGTCGCGACGCGGGTCGGCGCATTGCGGGCACAGCTCTTCCTCGGTCAGGGTGCGGCACTGGCGGCAGTGGCCAACCCCTTCCATCGCCTGGCTCAGGGCCTGGGCCAGTCGGGAGCCGCCGCTGCGATCACGCTCCAGCAGTTGCAGCGCCATGCGCTGGGCGGTTTTCTGACCCACACCTGGCAAAGTGCGCAGGGCGTCGATCAGTTGACGAATCAGGGGGCTGAAGCTCATGGGGAAAGGTCCGACAAAACAACGAGACGCGGTTTATACCCGCGCCTCGGATTAGCGTCAAATGCTCAATCTTGTGCGACCCGCACCACCAACTTGCCGAAGTTGCGCCCCTCCAGCAAACCGATAAAGGCTTCAGGTGCCTGCTCCAGGCCTTCCACCACGTCCTCGCGGAACTTGATCTTGCCATCCCGCACCCACGGCGCCATGGCACTGAGGAATTCCGGTTGGCGGTCGCCATAGTCGTCGAACACGATAAAGCCCTGGATCCGCACACGCTTGGTCAGCAAGGTACGTTGCAACGCCGGCAGCCGGTCGGGACCGCTGGGCGCTTCGTGGGCGTTATAGCCGGCGATCAGGCCACACAAGGGAATGCGCGCCTTGGCATTCAGCAGCGGCACGACCGCGTCGAATACCTTGCCGCCGACGTTTTCGAAGTAGATATCGATGCCCTTGGGGCAGGCCTGGGCAAGCTCCTCGGCAAAGTTGTCGCTCTTGTGATCGACACAGGCATCAAAGCCCAGCTCGTCCACCACATAGCGGCACTTGTCGGCGCCACCCGCCACACCGACCACCCGCAGCCCCTTGATCTTCGCCACCTGGCCCACCACCGAGCCCACCGCACCGGAAGCGGCCGCCACCACCAGGGTTTCCCCGGACTTGGGCTGGCCGATATCGGTGAGGCCCATATAGGCGGTCATGCCGGGCATACCCAGCACACCCAGGGCCATGGACGGGCTGGCCAGTCCCTTCGGTACCGGGATCAGGTTGCGCCCATCGGAGATGCTGTGGCTCTGCCAGCCGGTGGAACCGACCACCAGGTCACCCACCTCGAACTTCGGATTGCGGGACTGTTCGATGCGGCTGACAGCGCCACCGGTCATCACTTCGTCGATTTCTACCGGTGCGGCGTAGGACGGCGCATCACTCATGCGCCCGCGCATGTAGGGATCCAGGGACAGGTAAAGGGTCTTCAGCAAAACCTGGCCGTCGGCCAGTTCCGGCAGCGCGACGCGCTCCAGGCGAAAGTTTTCCGGCACCGGTGCGCCGTGGGGGCGTGAGACCAGCACAATGCGCTGGTTGAGGGTCAATGCTTCGGACATCAGCGAGGCTCCTTCTATCGGTGATTGAATTCAACGGTATAGGGTGCAGACCCCAACACAGGGTCCAGGGTTCGACAAAACTCTCGCAGTAGCCGTTGTCGAGCGCCAGCGAGGCTACGTTAGCCGCACCGCTGCTTTCATGCCAGACGTGGGACCGAGTCGCTGCCGACGCAGCCTGGCTGGCGCTCGACAGCTGCTACGGGTATGGAAAATAGCCGGCCAAAAAAATGCCAGGCGCGGGGCCTGGCATTTTCGGTGCTGCGCTTGCAGATCAGAACGGCAGCTTCATGCCCGGTGGCAGTTGCATGCCAGCGGTCACGCCGGACATCTTGTCCTGGCTGTTAGCTTCGATCTTGCGCACGGCGTCGTTGACGGCCGCGGCAAACAGCGCCTCGAGCATTTCCAGGTCGTCTTCGCCGACGCCCGGCAATACGCTTGGGTCGATGCTCACGCGCTTGATGTCGTGACGACCGGTCATCACCACGCTGACCATATCGCCACCGGCTTTACCGGTGACTTCGGCGTTGGCCAGTTCTTCCTGCATCTTGGCCATCTTTTCCTGCATCTGCTGCGCCTGCTTCATCAGGCCGGCCATGCCACCTTTCATCATGGGAATCACCTCAAAAGTACGTGGATCAATTATTGGCCCCGGGTTATGACGCTTGGGGTACCGGGGCTTCTACAGGTTCAATAGTATCGTGCCGCACCACCGCGCCAAACTGCTGCATCATCTGCTGGATGAGCGGATCACCGTGGATTGACTCTTCAGCCTCGCGCTGGCGGTTGACCCGGCGACGGGACGCCGCCTGGGCCGGGGTTTCCTGCTCGGGCTTGATCAGCTCGATGCTGATGGTCAGCGTGCGCCCGTGGAACTGGTTCAGGGCATCGTTGAGCCGGCGCTGCTGGGTCGCGTTGAACAGGGCGCTGTGGGCCGGGTCCAGGTGCAGCAGCCAGTGGTCGCCATCAACGGCAATCAGGGTGCAGTTGGCGGCGATGCTGCCGGTCATGCCGGAGATCGGCAGTTTCGGGAACAGCTCCAGCCATTGCAACGCCAGGCCGGTGGCCGGCATCGCGGCAGGTTCGGGTTCAGGCTCCGGGGCAGGCTCGGCGGTGTGTTCGCTGGCCAGGTCGTCCAGGTAGCTGTAGGCCGAATCCATGTCCGGCTCGATGTAATCTTCGTCCAGCGGCGGCTCGTCGTCGAGGTCGGTGCCCGGGGTGGCGGCGTCCACTTGCGCAACGGTCGGCTCCGGCACCGGGGCCGAAACCCACTCGGGGGCGTCCGGCACCACGCTGTCCGGGGTCGGCGCGGGCATGGGTGTCAGTTCAGGCTGCTCGCTGGTGGTTTCCAGCACCGGCTCGACGGCAGGCTGCAGCTCGACCTCGACCTCGGCCTCTACCGGGTCGTTCCACGGCAGATCGACTTCAGGCACGGGCGCAGGCTCAACCACCGGCTCCGGCACCACCACAGGCGCCACGGGCTCGGCGACAACCGGGGCGGCGGCCTGTGCAACCGGCGCAGGCGGCGCAACCACTGGCGCGACAACAGCCGGGCCAGCCACTGGTTTGGCGGAATCAACTGTGGCCTGGCTGATCCCCACTGGCTTTAGCGGCTGTCTCGGCGCATCCGCCGTGTCGGCGGGCCTGAAGGCCAGCATCCGCAGCAGGACCATTTCGAAGCCGCCCCGCGGATCGGGTGCCAACGGCAGGTCACGTCGCCCAATCAGGCCCATCTGGTAGTAGAACTGTACGTCTTCGGCCGGCAGCGCCTGGGCCAGGGCCAACACGCGGTCGCGGTCGCCGTGGCCGTTGTCGACACCTTCGGGCAGGGCCTGGGCGATGGCGACGCGGTGCAGCACATTGAGGATTTCCGACAGCACGCCATTCCAGTCCGGGCCTTGCTCGGACAGATGGCGCACGGCTTCGAGCAACGCCTTGGCGTCGCCTTCGATCAACGCGTGCAGCACGTCGAACACCTGGCCGTGGTCCAGGGTGCCGAGCATCGCCCGCACGTCGGCGGCCAGCACCTTACCTTCACCGAAGGCGATGGCCTGGTCGGTAAGGCTCATGGCATCACGCATCGAGCCGTCGGCGGCACGACCCAGCAACCACAGGGCGTCGTCTTCGAACGGTACGTTCTCGACACCCAGCACGTGGGTCAAATGCTCGACCACACGCTCCGGGGTCATGTTTTTCAGGGAGAACTGCAGGCACCGCGACAAAATCGTTGCAGGAAGTTTCTGCGGGTCGGTGGTGGCCAGGATGAATTTGACGTAGGGCGGCGGCTCTTCCAGGGTCTTCAACAAGGCGTTGAAGGAGTGGCTGGACAGCATGTGCACTTCGTCGATCAGGTAGACCTTGAAGCGGCCACGGCTCGGTGCGTACTGCACGTTGTCGAGCAGCTCGCGGGTGTCTTCGACCTTGGTGCGGCTCGCGGCGTCGATCTCGATCAGGTCGACAAAACGCCCTTCGTCGATTTCCCGGCACACCGAGCAGGTACCACACGGCGTCGAGGTGATGCCGGTTTCACAGTTCAGGCACTTGGCAATGATGCGGGCAATGGTGGTCTTGCCCACCCCGCGGGTACCGGTGAACAGGTAGGCGTGGTGCAGCCGCTGGCTGTCCAAGGCATTGATCAGAGCCTTGAGCACATGGGTCTGGCCGACCATTTCGCGGAACGAGCGCGGACGCCATTTACGTGCAAGAACCTGATAACTCATCGAAAACCGTCGCAACTGGGAAGCGGAAGCGGGTAATGCTAGCGGAGCAAGGGGGAAATTGCATCCGGCACGCTCGTCTAATCTGACTAAGCTGGTCTGACCAAGCCTGTAAAAGGCTGAACCCGGAGAATTTATGCGCGCAGTCCTGGGCGCCTTGTGGATGATTGCCACGGTCAGCCTGGCGGCACCCGCACCTCTGCGATTCTCCATTTCCGACAGCTGGACCATGCCCATGGTGCAACTTGACCAGGGCCAGCCCACCCAAGGGATTTTGTATGACCTGATGTTGAGCCTGGCCACCCAGGTCGGCCGTCCTGCGAAATTCCATGTGCTGCCCCGTGCGCGCATCGACACCGCCATGGAGCGCGGGGATGTGGACGTGCGCTGCTACGTGACACCGGCGTGGCTGAACAACCTGTCGGGGGACTACACCTGGAGCATCCCGCTGCTGGTCCAGCGCAATGTGCTGGCCGCCGGGCGCGTGCCCTCAACGTCAGTGGCACTGGACAGCCTTGCGCCGCAACACATCGGCACGGTACTCGGCTACAGCTACCCGACCCTGGAGGCGCGCTTCGCCAGCGGCCAGTTCAGCCGCGACGACAGCCGCAGTGAAGAGCAAGTGCTGCAAAAACTGGTGGCCGGACGCTTCAACTATGCAGTGATCAACGAATGGATCCTTGACCGCTTCAATCAGCAATTACCGCCCACACAGCGCCTGCATACGGTGGCCGTGATCGAGGAGCAACGCCTGGGCTGCTATGTGCGCAACGACCCGCAGGTGCCGGGGCAGCAGATCCTGCGCACGTTGCTGCGGATGAAAATGTCCGGGGAGATTGATGAAATCATCCAGCTGTATATCGGGAACAGCGCCTCCGCCCCTTAAGATCACCTGATTGTCCTTGTGGCCAGGGAGCTTGCTGGCGAGGGAGCTTGCTGTGG